>JBHIAB010000016.1:0-28624 GCA_046758385.1 Methylomirabilia bacterium
GCGCATGCCTGGTATGGCCTGCTTGATCACTCCAAATCGTGGGGCTCCATTTAGGTCATCAAGGCCGGTGCCTTCTCGGGGAAGGAGAGGAGCCTCGGGCGAGTCATGCCACTGCCGCGGTTTGGCACTTTTATGCAGGTTTGCGCCCTTTCTGGCTTTTGGATCCTCCAAGCGATTCGTTCGTCCTCGACTCCAAAGTCCCAATTTGGAAATGATCTGCTCTCGGTCTCCACGGGGAGCTGCCCTCCTGGCATGGGAGTTGCTTGCGTCACTCAGCGGAGTCTAGCGCAGAGGCCCCTTCCCGATAATGGCAAACCCGTCGCGAGGCGGGGACGCAAAGCCAGGGGTCAGCTTCAAGGCCTGACAGCCCGGCTGCCGAAGGAGGGGAGCTAGCCACTCGGTTCTTGGGAATGCGGGCTCTGCGAAAGGAGTCCAGGTATGGCCCAAGGACCGACCGTTAGTTTGCCCGCTCCGCTTTCTCCTAGCCGTTCCAACCGGGCTACTCTCAACCCATTCCCCGCTCGGCGCGCGCCTGTGTGCTTGAGGGAGCTGAGCCACCCGGTGGTGTCTCAAGGAAGCGCGTTTAGGCCAAGAAGGGCGGCTCGCTGCTTGGGATGTCTAACCTCCTGCCTTGCGCCGATCGTCCCAGTTGCTGGGGCAAGGGAACGAAGAGGGATGCCATGACCATGACATATGTAAGCGAGGAAAACGAAACTCGGACTGTTTCGCCGCCGAGAGGCCCCAAGATGGTGGAGACCATCACGCTGGGAGGCCAACACGTGCTCCTCCGCCATGAAGACGTGGACCTCGGGGAGGTCCACCTGGACCCCAACAATCGCCGCCTCCAGTTCATCGTGAAGTCCCTCGGGCACGGCCTGGGGGAAGAGGGTCTCGAGCGCCAGCTCTGGTCGATCGAGGAGGTCAAACAGCTCAAGCGCTCGATCGAGGAGAACGGGGGCCTGGTGGAGCGGATCATCGTGTCTCACTACGGGACGGTGCTGGAGGGGAATTGTCGGCTGGTGTGCTATCGGAAGCTCCTGCAACAGGCGCCGGAGACGGACACGGATGCCGAACGCTGGAAGCGGATTCCGGCGCGGGTGCTGCCGCCGGACATCACGGAGCGGCAGATTCACATCTTGCTGGGGGACTTGCACATCGCGGGCAAGAACGAATGGAAGTCCATCGACAAGGCGGCACACATCTACGACATGCACGAGATCTTCGGGTTTTCCTACGACTTTTTGGCAGAGCATCTACGGATGCCGAAGGCGGCGATCAAGCAGCTCAAAGACGCCTACACGTTGATGGCCGAGCGGTATCTGGTTCAATATCCTGATCCCCAGAACTTGTCACAGTTTTCCTGTTTCCTCGAGCTTTTCAAGAGGTTCAAGGCCCCGAGCGAGGAGCTAAAGAAGCAATTTGTCGTTTGGCTGGGGGAGGGCCGGATTTACGACGGCTCGCAAGTGCGGGACCTTGCGGACATCGTGACCAACCCGGAAGCCCGGCGCGCCCTGGAGGGCGAGGGGTATGATGCGGCGATCGGCATTCTGAACGGCGAACGGCCGGAGCG
The DNA here is from genome assembly GCA_046758385.1 of Methylomirabilia bacterium. Lineage (GTDB taxonomy): Bacteria > Methylomirabilota > Methylomirabilia > Rokubacteriales > CSP1-6 > JBHIAB01. Next base: position 1,571 of record JBHIAB010000016.1, read on the forward strand.
GACGAGCCCGGTGTTTAAGGCGATGGACCGTCTGATCGAGCATTTGAGGCGGGCACCCAAACATGAAATTGATGCCCTCCGAGGTGGTGACCGGGCCAAGATCTCCAGGGTCCGGGAGCTCTACGGCGCGTTGCGGTCTTTTGCCGGGGTGGCTGAGGTCCGACTCGAAGAGTAGGGGGGGCGTCTCGGGTTCTGTCGCCTCGTCATACCACGCCGCGATCCCTGAGCCCTGCTAGCACCTCGCGCCCGTAGCCCAGGTACTTGGCGTAGACGTGGGCGTTGTCCTGCCCAGGCCTCCGGCACGCCCACTTGAGGCGCGGAGGGGAGGCGCTGAGCTTCTGAAAGGGAAGCTGGATCAGGAGATCGCCGTAGGTCGGGTCGGGGAAGACAGCCAGGGCGCCACGCTCGCGGTAGTGTTCGTTCAGAACGACGTCCTGAGGGTCCACAACCCTTCCCGCGACCAGGACCCCACCCTCGACGAGCCGGTTTTGCTCCTCGAAGCTCGAGGCGATGTCGTGGAAGGTCCGCGCGGTGGTCCACACTTCCAACTCCTTGTGCAGGAGATTCTGAACCTCAAGGGGTCTCCGGGAGGGGACCGAAGGATACTGCTCGATGAGATCGGGGCGGTTCATGAGACGGCAGAGCGCCTGCCAAGCGGGCTCCATCACGGCGGCGAGCAGGAGGTAGCCGTCCCTGCACCGGGCGTAGGTGTAAGGAAAGATGGCGGTGTCATAGTTTCCCACCCGTGAACGGAGCATCCCATCCAGCTCCCACCAGGCCGCGCTGATATCGGCGCTGCGCATCAGGGCCTCGGCTGGGGAGACATCCACGAACTGGCCGGCTCCCGTCTGAGAGCGGGCGTGCACCGCTACGAGGATTCCAAATGCCCCCCAGAGACCGCCCAGGGTCCACCCGTGCCAGCTCCCTTGGCGTGTGGGGACAGCGGAGGGATCCTGATCCGCGCCGGGAGGGAAGCCGGTGATAAAAGTCACTCCGGAACGCGCCTGGTCTGCGATATCGGCATTAGGCTGGCCGCATGCGGCTCGTGGGCCGAACTGGCCATAGGTGTAAAGGGCACAGTAGATCAAGCCGGGATTGTGCTCTGAAAGCTGCCGGTACCCAAGACGCCAGGAATCCATCTGGCCGGGCAGGAAGGTCTCGATGAGAACTTCAGCCTGTCGGGCGAGGGACCCCAGGATGCGACGCCCCTCCTCACTCTCCAGGCTCAGGGTGACATGAAACTTGTTTCTCCCCTCGACGAGATAGCCGAGGCCGGTGCCCTCGTGGAGCAGGCCAAAAGGCGTGAAACGACGGGCTGGATCACCCCCGGGCGGCTCAACCCGAATCACCTCGGCGCCCAACTCGGCCAGGAACGACGAGGCCACGAGGCCAGCCAGGCTGGCGCGAGAGCAATCCAGCACCACCAGGTTGGCGAGGGCTTCGTCTTTTCTAAACGAATCCTGGGGATCGTCGCGAGGCCGGATCCACTCGGACCAAGAGGCAGTCATGACGCTAAAGGGCCGTGCCCTCGCCGTGCCAGTCGTCGGGAGGCTTCTGGCCGGGGCGGTCCGCCCACTGGCCGATGATCCCTTCGGCCTCAAGCTCGTTCAGCTCCGCCGGGTAGAGGCCCAAGAGGCCGCGGAAGATGAAGTCGTTGTCTGTGCCGATGGGCTTGATGACCCACTTGACCCGACCCGGGGTCGCCGATAGCTTCGCCGCCGGGCCGACGATCGGGAGCTTTCCGTATATCGGGTCGTCGTGCCGCCAGAGGGCCCGCCTGGCAGCCAGGTGAGAGTCCTCGGCGTGGTCCCTGCCGCTCGCCACGGGAGCGGCAGCGAAGCCGTGGCTGTCGCCGAGTGCTACCAGCTCTCGCCTCGTTCGCTCCTTCGCCCAGGCCCGGACTAGGCTCAAGAGCGTTTCGCGGTTCCCGTCCTCAGCACGTGTGAGCTGCGTCTGATACCGCGGGTCTTCGGCCAGCCCGGGCTGTCCCATCGCGACGGCCAGGCCGGTGAAGGCCTCATCCGTGGGAGCCGAGATGGCGATGAACCCGTCGGCGGCTTCGACGATGTCTGAGGGGACGATCGCCGGATCGGTGTTGCCGTAGCGGCCCCGGTGCCGGCCCGTGAGCCCGTGGTAGACCCAGGTCCAGTCCAGGAAGCGGATCAGTGCCTCCACCTGGGCTATCTCGACGAACTGGCCCTCGCCGGTGCGCCGCCGGTGATGCAGGGCGGCCAGAATCGTGGCGGCCCCGGCGATGGCTCCCAGGTAGTCTCCGACGTATCCTCCGCTCTTGAGCGGCGGCCGGGTGGGGAAGCCCGTGATGGCGGCCATCCCGCTCTCTCCCTGGGCGATGGCATCGTAGGAGGGGCGGCCTTCTCCGTAGGCGCCCCACTGGCCGAAGCCATTGTGGGCCGAGTAGACCAGGCGCGGGTTGACCTCGCGGAGCTGGCGATAGCCGATTCCCCACCTATCCAGCGTCTCCGCCCTGAAGTTTTCCACCACGACGTCCGCCTTGGCCGCCAGGCGTGTGAACAGGGCAGCGCCCTTGGGCTTCCGCACGTCCAGGCCGACGAAGTACTTGTTCTTCGGCTCGCAGAGGCCGATCAGCGACATGTTTGAGTGATAGCTTGGACCCAGCGCGCGGATGGTGTCGCCGACTCCGGGGATCTCCACCTTGATCACCTCTGCTCCGTACTCGGCGAGATAGGTGGTCGTGGTGGGGCCCAGGAAGATCGTGCCCAGGTCAATGACCCGGACGCCACGGAGAGCTTCAGGCTTCGTGAAAATTTTCGCGGGATCGAAGAGGGCCGAGGCCCACTGGAAATACCCGGCACCGGCCATGGCATCGAGACTGTAGCAGACCCGGTGTATCCGATCAACGGTGGTTCAGGCCTTTCTGGATCGGCTCGCCGCTAGCCGACGATCCCGAGATACCGTATAGTATGGGGGTTGAGCTCTCGGAGAGGTGGCCGAGCTGGCCGAAGGCAGCCGCCTGCTAAGCGGTTACAGGGTTAAAAGCTCTGTCCCGGGTTCGAATCCCGGCCTCTCCGCCACCGCGCCCATAGCTCAGCTGGATAGAGCGTCGGACTACGAATCCGAAGGCCAGAGGTTCGAATCCTCTTGGGCGCACCAGACCTCGGATTGCGTAAGGGGGGCCTCGGCCCCCCTCGCTCCCTCGCTGCGACGATGAGAAGAGACGACGAGTTCATGCGAGAAGCGCTGGCGGAGGCCCGGTGCGCGCTGTCCGCTGACGAGGTCCCCATCGGGGCTGTGGTGGTGCTGGATGGTGAGGTGATCGGGCGTGGATACAATGCCCCTATCGGTCAGCAGGACCCGACTGCCCATGCCGAGATCGTGGCGCTGCGCGAGGCGGCCTTCAAGCGGGGCAACTACCGGCTGACCGGGACGGCGCTCTACGTCACGGTGGAGCCGTGCCCGATGTGCGCGGGGGCCTGCCTCCAGGCGCGAGTGGAGCGGCTGGTCTACGGGGCGGCGGATCCAAAGGCCGGAGCGGCCGCGTCGGTCTACCGGCTCCTGGACGATTCCCGCTTGACCCACCAAGTCCAGGTGCGAGGCGGAGTCCTTGCCGAGGAGTGCGCGGCGCTGCTTGAGGGGTTCTTCAGGGCGCGAAGGATGTGAGAATGGTGCGGAGGGGTGGCCGAGTCCGGTTGAAGGCGTCCGACTCGAAATCGGATAGGGGCCCAGAAGGTCCCTCGGGGGTTCAAATCCTCTCCCCTCCGCCAACCTCTCGGAGGGGGGCTCCGCCCCCCTTCCGAACCTCCCCCTGGGGGTTGCGCGGGCAAAGCCCGCGCTCGAACGAAGTTGGTGGTTGAGCTCCAGCGGTGTGGCGCGATGGAGAGGTGTGGGAGCGGTATCTTGCGAGGGTTGCCGGATCAAGGAGGGGTGACCGAGCGGCCGAAGGTGCGGCACTGGAAATGCCGTGCACGGGCTAAACCTCGTGCCGTGGGTTCAAATCCCACCCCCTCCGCCAAACATGCGGAGGCCCGGGTCCCGGGTTCGGAGCAAGATGGGTTTGTGGCTTGGCCGTGCTAGATGGGGAGTTAGCGGTGCCCTGTAACCCGCAATCCGCTCTAGCGGGGTTGAATTCCCTCCTGAGGGCCCTCCGTGTTGAATTGAGCCGTGCGGGGCAGCGTTGAAGGTTGGGCCCCACGCAGCAGGAATCGTCGAACCCCGCCAGGCCCGGAAGGGAGCAGCGGTAAGGCGACCCTCCTGGGTGACGTGGGAGGACCTGACCGGAGCAGGCTCTGCAAGGCGATCGCAGGGCGGGGGCGTTCGAGGGCGGGTGCACGGCCATTTTGGACCGAGGGGGGTCCCCACCCCCCTCGGGGCTCCCCCCGGCGGAACCAAGGCAGGAAGGAAACGCATGAGCTACCAGGTGCTGGCGAGGAAGTGGCGTCCGCAGACGTTCGACGCCGTGGTGGGTCAGGAGCCCATCACGCGCACGCTCCTGAATGCGCTCTCGAGTCAGCGCATCGCGCACGCATACCTCTTCGCCGGCCCACGCGGGGTTGGGAAGACCACCACCGCGCGGCTCCTCGCCAAAGCCCTCCTGTGCGGGGAGCGGAACGGTCCCGAGCCATGCGGGCGCTGCGGGCCGTGTCAGGAAGTCCAGGCGGGGACGGCGATGGATGTCATCGAGATCGACGGGGCTTCCAACCGGGGGATCGACGAGATCCGCGCGCTCCGCGAGAACGTCCGCTATGCCCCGACCCGGGGCCGGTCGAAGGTCTACATCATCGACGAGGCGCATATGCTGACGGAGCCGGCGTTCAATGCGCTCCTCAAGACCCTGGAGGAGCCGCCGGCTCATGTGGTCTTCATCCTGGCCACGACCGAGGCCCGTCGGGTCCCGACAACCATCCTCTCCCGCTGCCAGCGCTTCGACTTCAAGCCGATCGCCCCGGAGACCCTGGCCGGGAGCCTTGAGCGGGTGCTCCGGGAGGAGCAGATTCCCTTTGAGGCGGAGGCGCTCCCGTTGCTCGTCCGGGTCGCAGAGGGGAGCTTGAGAGACGGCCTTTCGCTCCTGGATACGGCGCTTGCCTACGGCGGCGGCCGGCTGGAGGCGGAAGCGCTCGCTCGGCTCCTAGGATCTAGCGCCCCCGGGCGCGTGCGGGCCTTCGTCACTGCCCTGCTGGCCCGGGATGGCGCTCGAGCGCTGGAATCCATCGATGGCGCTATCCGCGAGGGTGAGGAGCTCAGCGGTTTCTGCCGCGAGGTGGTGGAAATGGTTCGCCAGCTCCTCGTCCTCACCGTGGCCCCGGAGACCCAGACCGCGCGACTCACTCCGGCGGAGGCCCAAGAGCTTGATACCGTCCGCGGCGAGGCGAGCGTCGAAGAGCTCCTCTTCTTGCTGCGGGTCTTTCTCGAAGCTGAGAGCGAGCTCCGCCGCTCGCCGCAGCCCCGGGTTGAGCTTGAGATTGCCGCCGTCCGCGCGACGCGGCGGCCTGTCCCCACGAGCATTGAAACCGTCCTCGCGAGGGTGGAGGAGGCGGAAGCGCGCCTCCGCCAGATGGCAGTTCTTGGCGGGCAGGCCCGCCCGCCCCAGGCGGTGCAGGAAAGCCTGCTTGCCATGGAGTCACCCTCGCCGCCTCCGACCTCGGCCCTAGGCCAGAGCCGGCCAGTCGCCTCTCCGCCCTCCCCCGCGCCCGCGGAGGGACTCGACGCGCGCTGGCAGCGGGTGGTGGATGGGGTCATGCAGGCGAAACCGACGCTGGGGGCCGTGCTTCGGCAAGCCGGTTCCGTGGCGCTCCGGGAAGGAGTGCTCACGGTGTCTGTGGCGGGAAATGCCTTTCATGCTGACCTTCTCAACGATCGGGAACACCGCGAGCTGATCACCCAGGTGGCCCAGCGCCACATTCCGGAGGCTGCGCGTTTCGAGGTGTCCGCTGGCTCGGGCCATTCCAAGGACACCGAGAGGCATCCCACGGTCGAGGCTGCGCTCGAGATGTTCGGTGGCGAAGTTGTCAGCGTAAGACCGAGGACCCCAGAGGAAGGAGCCACATCGTGAAGGGTTTTGGCAATCTCGTGAAGGAAGCGCAGAAGCTTCAGGCCAAGCTTGAGGGCATGCGGGAAGAGGCAGCCAAGAAGAAGGTGGAGGCCACGGCTGGGGGTGGGATGGTCACCGTGGAGGCCAACGGGAACCAGGAAATCGTTTCGATCAAGATCGACCGCGAGGTGATCTCCCCGGAGGACCCGCAGATGCTGGAGGATCTGATCATGGCCGCCTCCAACGAGGCCCTCCGCAAGGCTCGTGAGATGGTGACCGAAGAGATGGGGAAGATTACCGGGGGGTTGAAGATCCCCGGTCTCACTTCGTAGGGTGCCGGCGTTGGCGTATTACCCCAAACCGGTCGCCCAGCTCATCGAAGCCCTCCAGAAGCTGCCCGGCATCGGTCCCAAGACAGCCCAGCGGCTGACCCTGTTTCTGCTCAAGCGCCCCTCCGAGGAGGTCCAGGGCCTCGCGGAGGCGCTTGCCCGGGTCAAGTCTGAGATTGTCTATTGCTCTACCTGCTTCAACATCACTGAGCAGGACCCCTGCCGGATTTGCCAGGATCCGGCGCGGGATTCTCGCGTCCTCTGTGTGGTCGAAGAGCCCAACGACCTGCTGGCCGTGGAGCGGACGGGGGAGTTCCGCGGTCGCTACCACGTGCTGCTTGGCGCGCTCTCGCCCCTCGATGGGGTCGGGCCGGAAGACCTCAGGGTTCGGGAGCTGCTGGGTCGGCTCGAGGGGCAAGAGGTGGAGGAGGTGATCCTCGCCACCAACCCCAACGTGGAGGGGGAGGCGACCGCCATCTACCTCGCCAAGCTGCTCAAGTCCCTGGGTGTTCGGATCACCCGGATCGCACGCGGCCTCCCCGTGGGCGGAGACCTGGAGTATGCCGACGAGGTCACACTCTCCAAGGCCCTGGAGGGCCGGAAGGAGATGTGATATAAAAAATTTGTTCCCCGGTAGCTCAACCGGTAGAGCAGGTGGCTGTTAACCACAAGGTTGCAGGTTCGAGTCCTGCCCGGGGAGCCAGGACACCGCAAAGGCGGAACCCCTCTCACGAGGGGTTCCGCCTTTTTGCGCGCTTACCAGGATCTTTCAACGGCGTCAAGACCAAAGCTGCTCGATCATGCGCCCGCGACCGTGCTGTTTGGCTACGAGAACGACTTCCTGAGGCCCGTCTATGCGATTGACGACGACATGGTGAACCAAATCGCGGGCCGTGTCCTGGACCGCTTCAGGACGTCCAATTCCGGCTTCACCGCCGGAGGGAGGATCTATGCACTTCGGGTTGATCATCTTTGCCACCGACTACGCCATCCGAATCGACGAGCTGGCGCGCGCGGCTGAGCAGCGCGGGTTCGAATCGCTGTTCCTGCCCGAGCACACGCACATTCCCAAAAGCCGGCGGAGCCCGTGGGCGGGTGGCGGGAGTTTGCCGGAGGAGTACTGGCACACGCATGACCCGTTCGTCGCGCTGGCTACCGCCGCCGCCGCGACCACCATGCTGAAGATCGGCACCGGTATTTGCCTGGTCATTGAGCGCGATCCGATCACGACGGCCAAGGAGGTCGCGAGCCTGGATTTCCTGTCCAACGGGCGCTTTTTCTTCGGGATCGGGGCTGGCTGGAATGCAGAAGAGATGGAAAATCACGGGACGGAGTTCCGATCGCGCTATCGACTGCTGCGGGAACGCATGCTGGCCATGAAGGAGATCTGGACCCACGACGAGGCCGAGTTTCACGGGGAGTTCGTGAGCTTCGATCCGATCTGGTCCTACCCGAAACCTGTCCAGAAGCCCCACCCACCGGTGATTCTCGGTGGGGAGAGCGGATACACGCTTCAGCGTGTGGTCGACTTCTGTGATGGCTGGTTTCCGAGAGCCCGGGGCAACGTTGACATTCCGGGAGGGCTGGCGGATCTGAGAGCCCGCGCCGCCAGGGCGGGGCGCGACATGAAGACGATCTCGACCACGGTGTTTGGGGCGCCTCCGGAACCCGCCGCCCTCGAGCGCTTCGGCACCGCCGGGGTCACACGCGTGCTCTTCAGGCTTCCTTCAAAGGATCGAGAGACGGTGCTGCCGCTCCTCGATCAGCACGCGAAGCTCATTGGATGACCGAGCGCATGGCGCTACCGGGGCGGAATGAGCAGAGTTGCGGGCAGGACCTTGACGATCTATGATTTCTCCATGTGTTCACTGGCTCGGGCGAAGCCGAGTGGTGCTCAATCGCCGGAGGGACACCGGGTCTCTTCTGGCGTGTGTGCGTGGGCGTTTGCGATGGTGGTGAAGCGTAGGGGTGTTCTTCTTTTGATGACTTTGCCGCTGTTGCTCGGCGGCTTGATCATCATCGGCGCCGCGCAATCAGTGTTCGCGGCCGAGGTGGGCCTGTCCCCTCCGACGCGCGAGGTGCTCTCAAACGGCATGCGCCTGATCATTCAGGAGCATTACGCGGCGGATGTGGTCGCCCTGTATCTCTTCGTCGGGGTCGGTGTCCGTGACGAGGACCCGACCCGTCTGGGTGACTCTCACTTTCAGGAGCACATGCTCTTCAAGGGCACGGACAGCCAGGGCCCCGGGTTCGTGGACCGGGCCGTGGAGGGGGTCGGGGGGCGGTCGAACGCCAACACGTCGCTGGACTACACCTACTTCTCTCTCGTTCTCCCGGTCGAGGAGGCCGCCAAGGGGATCCGGATCTTGGCCGATATGGCCTTCCGCTCGAAGTTCGACCCCGTGGAGCTCGAGCGTGAGCGCGAGGTCATCTTCGAGGAGGGGAGGATCCTGACCGATACCCCACGCGCCGCGCTGGTGCGGGGAGTTTACGGGCTCGCGTTCCGCGACCACCCATACGGGCGCCCCCTGTTGGGAACGCCCGAGACGCTGAAGGCTGCCACGCGGGAGCGCATCGTCGCCTACTACAAGCAGCACTACGTGCCTGACAACATGGCGCTGGTCGTGGTCGGCCCGGTCACCCCCGATGCGGTGCGCGGCGTGGTCGGGCGGACCTTCGGCAAGGTTGTGGCCACTGGGTATAAGAGGGCGGCCGTGCCGCCGCTTCGCCCGCTGACGGGGGTGATCCGTCAGGAGGTGAAGCGCCCAGAGCAGCAGGCCTATCTGGCGCTGGGGTGGCAGGCGCCAGCCACGGCCGCCCCCGAAAGCTTTGCGGTGGACCTGCTAGTCTCCATCCTGGGCGGAACGGAGAGCTCACGCCTGGCGCGAAGGCTCCGTGACCGCGAGCGGCTCGTCTCGCGCATCAAGATGGGGTACGGGGCGCTCGAGGATGCTGGTATCGTGAGCGTAAGGGCCACGCTCGAGGCCGGAGACCTCGAGAAGGTCGAGCGGCTGATCCTGGAGGAGATCGAGCGCATCCAGGAAAGCGGGGTTACGGAGGACGAGCGGGAGCTGGCGCTGACGACGTTCGAGGCCGAGCATGCGTTTGACACCGAGACTGTGGAGGGACTCGCGTTCAACTACGGGGTTGCGGAGATGACATGGACTCTGGAAGCTGAGCTCCAGTACGTCGAGCGCCTCCGGCAGGTGACCCGGGAGCAGATCCGGGAGGCGGCGCGGCGCTACCTGCCGCGGACCAAGTACGCCCGGCTCGCCTTTGTGCCTCGTCAGGGGGGGATGCGATGAGGGGGCCCCGGATTGGGTGGCTTCTGGGGATCGCGTGGCTCGTGGGGCTGGGCGTCCTGCCTGCCGCGGGAGAGGCCCCGGCCGTCTCCCGCACCACGCTTCCCAACGGCCTGACCGTCCTCGTCCGTGAGAACCCGGCCGCCCCCGTGGTCGCCATCTCGCTGGCGGTGCGCATGGGGACGCGTTGGGAGGCGAGGGAGACCGCGGGCATCTCCAATTTCCTTCAGCTCATGGTCGTCCGAGGCACGACCTCGCGAAACGGGATTCAAATCGTGGAGGATGCCGAGCGCATGGGCGGCAGCATCGATGCGGTGGGCAAGGTGGACTGGTCGGAGATCTCCGCCGACGGTCTCAGCCGCCACTGGGCTGGGCTTCTCGATCTGGTTGCGGATGTAGTCCTTCACCCCTCCTTGCCACCTGGGCTCGTCGACGCCGTCAGGCGGTTTCTGCAGCGACAGGTCCGCAACCGCGGGGAGCGGCCGTATCATGTCGCCTTCGACACGCTCCTTGGGTCGCTCTTTGGCTCGCATCCGTACGCGTGGCACCCGATTGGACGGCGGGAGAGCCTGGCGCGCCTCGACCGGGATGCCCTGCTGGCGCACTACCGCCGTCACTACGTTCCGGGCGGGATCGTCCTCGCCGTGAGCGGGCGGGTTCGGGCGCCGGAGGTGTTCGCAGAGGTCAAGCGGCTCTTCGGGAAGATACCTCCGGCGTCGTCACCCAGGCCCCCTGCGGTCCGGCCGCCAGAGGCGGAGGCGTCCCGCGAGGTGCGCGAGGTGCCGGGCGCGCAGGCTCAGATCTTCGTCGGGGCGTTCGCCCCAACGCTCAAGCATCCGGATTACCCGGCGGTGAAGGTCCTCGGCGCTCTGCTCGGTGGCGGCATGGCCAGCCGGTTCTTCTCCGAGCTCAGGGACAAGCAGGCACTGGCGTACTACACAGGGACGCGCTACTCTCCGTTGACCGACACGGGGTACTTTATCTCCGAGCTGGGCACCGCGCCTGAGAATCTGGCGCGTGCAGAGGGTGCTCTCATGCGGGAGCTCGATCGGATCCGCCGGGAGCCCCCCACTGCGGCGGAAGTCCGTGTGGCCAAGGCGTATCTGCTCGGCCGCTTCGCCATGGACCGGCGCACCAATGCCCGCCGGGCTCAGGAGTTGGCCACCTACGAGCTGGCCGGGGTTGGCCAGGGGTTCGTCGACCGGTACATCGCCGCCGTCAAAGCCGTCACACCGGCTGACGTGCAGCGTGTGGCCCAAACCTATCTGAAAACGGTTCGAGTGAGCATCGCAGAGCCTCCTGCCCAATAAGCGGCGTCGGCCAGGCAGATCGTGCCCGGGCTTTCTGCCGTCAGCAGTGGAGGAGTCGTCCGGCCAGGGGCAGAAGCCCTTGTGAGAAGAAGCTCATCGCGCGGCCCCAAAACCTACAGCGCGGTGACCGTGCGCGTGGGAGAGATCGCCAATGGCTGAGGAAGTCGAAGTCGCAGTGGTCGGGGGAGGGGTCTGGGGGTGCAGCATTGCCTACCACCTGACCCTGGCCGGCATCGAGGACGTGGTGGTCTTCGAGAAGGACGAGCTGGCGATGGGGAGCACTCTCACGGCATCCGGTCTCGTAGGCCAACTCCGCTCGACGGCCTTCATGGGACGGTCCATTGGCTGGGTGGTGCGTCAACTGGAGCGCTTCGAGGCTACCACCGGGCACGACCCAGGATTCCGGCAGGTGGGAAGCCTGAAGATCGCGCTGACCGAAGAGACGGCCAGAGAGCTGGAACGCCGGGTAGAGCTGGGCCAGCAGTGGGGACTCGAGGCGGAGCTCATCACGCCGACCCAGGCTGCGGAGCAGGCTCATCTCCTCGAGCCCGAGGCTGTCCTTGCCGCGGCCTGGGTTCCAAGCGACGGCTGCGTGGAGCCCTACGGGCTGGCCATGGCCTACTCGCATGCTGCGCGCGATCAGGGTGCTCGATTCCGGACGAAAACGCCGGTGACCGCGGTTCACGTGGCCGGCGGCCTGGTGTCCGGAATCACGGCGGGAGGGGAGCTGGTAAACGCCGAGCACGTCGTCGTGGCGGCGGGCCCGTGGGGCGAGCTCATCGCCGAGTGGCTTGGTCTCCAGCTGCCGGTGGTTCCGATTCGACACCAGCACTGGATCACGGTGTCGACGGCGGCGACGGCCAAGGCCTTTCCCGTCATTCACATCCCTGACGCGAGCTGCCACGTCCGTCCTGGAACGGCCGGCGCCGTGATCGGCGGATTCGAGGCGAACCCCGTCTCTTACCGGATGGCCGACTTTCAGCCGAAGTTCAAGATGGCCGAGCTTCCGGAGGACCGCGAAGTGCTCAACAACCTGGGAACTACGCTCTTCGCCGTCTGTCCTGCCCTCAAGACTGCCCCACTGGCAAAGGGGGTTCGCTGCCTGCCGACATTCACGCCAGACGGCAACTACGTGATCGGCGAGGCCCCGGGAGTGCAGAACCTATGGGTGGCGACCGGCTGCAACGCCACAAGCATTGCCGGATCCATGGTGGTCGGCCGGTGGATCGCTGAGATGATGACCCAGGGCCTCGACCTCCCCAGCATGGCCGTCACCCGGTTTGGGTCCAGGTACGAAGACCGACGTGAGCTGGTCAAGGACTGCGAGACCGTCTACGCCAACTTCTACTCGCTCGACAAGGGCGCCCTCTAGAGAGCACTCGGAGGGGGTCTCGACGGCCGCCCCCTCCGAGTGCTGATCAGGGCCTGTCGAGGGAATACCTCGGCCTGGGGGGGGCTTTTTGCCCCAGCTTGAGCAGTGCAACCGTACGCCCTTCCAGGTCGTAGGTCTCCCCGCCGCGCAGCGGGCGCTGGCGTCGCAGGCCGTCGGCAGTGCGGGTATCCAGGATGGTCTCCCACCGCACCCCCCGTCGGTGGGCGGGGAGCAGGAAGGGGACGGGCTCGTGGTAGGCGTTGAGGAGGATCAACAGCGTGTCGTCCACGATGGGCGCGCCCAGGGCATCCACCTCTTCGATGGCGTCTCCTGACAACCGGAGTCCGAGGCAACGGGTGTGGGGGTTGTTCCAATCCTCTTCGGTCATTTCTCTCCCATCCGGGCGAAACCAGGAGAGGTCCTTGACCTCGGAGCCCCGGATCCGCCGACCGTAGAGGAACTGACGCCGCCGCAGCACCGGATGCCGGTGGCGCAGGGCGATCACGAACCTGGTGAGGGCCAAGAGGTCCCGTCGGCGCCTGTCGAGACTCCAGTCAAACCAGCTGACCTCGCCGTCCTGACAGTAGGCGTTGTTGTTCCCCTGCTGCGTGCGGGCGATCTCGTCACCCCCGCACAACATGGGGACGCCCTGTGAGACCAGCAGAGTCGCCAGGAAGTTTCGTTTCTGCCGTTCCCGCAGGGCGAGAATTGCTGGGTCATCGGTGGGCCCTTCCACCCCGCAGTTCCAGCTCAGGTTGTCGTCTGCCCCGTCGCGGTTTTCCTCGCCGTTGGCCTCGTTGTGTTTGACGTTGTGGCTCACCAGGTCGTGGAGCGTGAACCCGTCGTGGGCCGTCGCGAAGTTGATGCTGGCGTAGGGACGGCGGCCCCCGCGGCCATAGAGATCACTCGACCCCGTCAGGCGGTAGGCCAGGGCCCCCGCCTGTCCTTCATCGCCTCTCCAGAAGCGGCGGACCGTGTCCCGGTACTGGCCATTCCACTCGGCCCACAGGACAGGGAAGTTGCCGACCTGGTAACCCCCCTCACCCAGGTCCCACGGCTCAGCGATGAGCTTGACCTGGGAGATGATAGGGTCCTGATGGATAACCTCGAAGAACGCTGCCAGCCGGTTCACATCGTGTAGCTCGCGGGCCAGGGCCGAGGCCAGGTCGAAGCGAAACCCGTCCACGTGCATCTCCAGCACCCAGTAACGCAGGCTGTCCATGATGAGCTGGAGCGTTCGGGGATGGGTCATGTTCAGCGTGTTCCCACAGCCGGTGTAGTCCATGTAGCAGCGGCGGTTGTCGGGGAGCAGGCGGTAGTAGCTCGCGTTGTCGATCCCCCGGAACGAGAGCGTGGGCCCCAGCTGATCCCCCTCTCCGGTGTGGTTGTAAACCACGTCCAAGATGACCTCGATCCCGGCCCCGTGCAGGGTCTTGACCATCGTCTTGAACTCGTTCACTTGCTGGCCCAGCTCTCCGCTGCTCGAGTAGCGGACGTCCGGCGTGAAGAAGCCGATGGAGTTGTACCCCCAGTAGTTGGTCAGGCCGCGCTCGACCAGGTCCTTGTCGGCGACGAACTGGTGGATCGGCAGGAGCTCCACGGCGGTGATTCCCAGCGACCGGAGATAGTCGATGACCGCGGGACAGCTGAGCCCGGCGTAAGTTCCCCGGAGCGCCTTGGGAACGTCCAGGTGACGGGCCGTGAACCCCTTGACGTGGACCTCGTAGATGATGGTCTCGTTCCAGGGAATCCGGGGTGACCGGTCCTCTCCCCAGGTGAAGGCCGGGTCGACCACCACGCTTTTGGGGATCCCCGCGGCACTGTCGCGTTTGTCCTGGCAGAGGTCGGCATCGCGGTGGCCTAGCTCGTAGCCGAACAGGGCGCTGCTCCAGCGGATGGTGCCATCGATCGCCTTGGCGTACGGGTCGATCAGCAACTTGGCTGGGTTGAAGCGATGGCCGTGTTCTGGGTCGTAGGACCCGTGCACCCGATACCCGTACCGCTGGCCGGGTCTGACTACGGGCAGGTAGATATGCCAGACTTGGTCGGTCTGTTCGCCGATCGGGATCCGGGCGACCTCTTCAGTTCCGGCCGCCCCATCGAACAGGCACAGCTCCACCCCGCTGGCGTTCTCCGAGAAGAGGGCGAAGTTCACTCCCGAGCCGTCCCAGATCGCGCCTAGGGGATAGGGGCTTCCGGGCCGCGTCTTCATCTTCCGCTCTCAGCCGGAGGCGACCCCTATTCTACCGTTTTTTGCTTCTCATCCCGCGGCTCAAGCTGTCACGATGGAGGCCACGCACGAGCGGGAACCGGGATGGGCTTCCAGGAATGGCGCCGGAAAGTTGGAGACGCCCGGGGAAGCGGGTGCCGCTGCGCTTTTGGTCAGATGGCCGACAACGGCCCGAGGATCCCTCGGGCCAGCTCCTCGTGGTCGCCCACGTTGCGCGGGAAGATGCCCAGCTCCTCGACGTCGGCCAGGTCCACGCTCCTGCACGGTACGCCTGGGTCGTACGTCCAGATGGGGACCGCCTGGAAACAGGAGCGTCCGGCCTCGGGCCGATCGGTCACAAACACGAAACACAGACTCGGCCACTGGCGCTGTCCCATGTGGAAGATCGACCGCTCCCCCCGCTGGCTTTCTACCGAGACAAACTGGTCGATATGCGGGCGGTACTTGACTACCACCTGGAACTCTTTGTGGGCACCGTCGGCATCCAGACGGACCTCGAAATCGGGGGAGAAATTGTCGCGTCCGAACCGAAGTCGCGGCGTGGCGTCCAGTCGGTCCTGCGAGACCTGGTAGCGTGCCCGCCGAAAGATGGATTCAACAAGGGCTTTGGCGATCCGGGTCTTGACCTCTAGGAGGTCCATACTCCGCGGCTTACATCCTCACAGCGTGACGAGCAGTCCAGAACAAACACGCACCATAGACTGAGCCCCCAAATTACCTATACTACGAAACCGCTCGTTTTCTAAAAGAAATATGCTCATGCTATAATCAGGAATACCGCACGTCCCGGAAGGAGGCGGAAATGGCTACCCTCACCGAGACCAGAAAGAAAGCCCTCCGTCGTGAGCTTGAGGGAATCGTCGGCAAAACAGCCGTCGTTTCCGACCCGGAGGAGCTCCTCGTCTACGAGTCGGATGGCCTCACTCTCTTTAGGGCCGTGGCCGACTTCGTCGTCTTTCCCTCTTTGGCCGAGCAGGTTTCCGCCGTGGTGAAGCTGGCCAACCGGGAGGGCCTTCCCTTCGTGGCCCGGGGCGCCGGCACGGGGCTCTCGGGTGGGTGTCTTCCGAGCGAAGGGGGGTTGGTCATCTCGCTCATGCGCATGAACCGGGTTCTGGAGGTCGACTACGACAACCAGCTGGCCGTGGTCGAGCCTGGTCTGGTGAACCTTCACCTCTCATGGGCCGTGGACCCGAGCGGCTACTACTATGCGCCCGACCCGTCGAGCCAGCAGGCCTGCACCATGGGCGGGAACATCGCGAACAACTCCGGCGGCCCCCACACCCTTAAGTATGGGGTCACTACTAACCATGTGCTCGGGCTGGAAGTCGTCCTTCCGGACGGGGAGATCGTCTGGCTCGGAGGCAAGCAGCGCGACCAGCAGGGGTACGACCTCGTCGGGGTCTTTGTTGGCTCCGAGGGCACCTTCGGGATTGCCACCAAGATGGTGGTTCGAATCCTGAAAAAGCCCCAGGCGGTGAAGACCGTCCTGGCGGTCTTCGATGAGGTGGACCAGGCCACGGAGGCGGTCTCCGCCGTCATCGCCCGGGGACTCGTTCCTGCGGCCCTCGAGATGATCGACCAAGTCACGATCCAAGCGGTGGAGGATGCCTTCGGCTGCGGGTACCCACGGGATGCTGCAGCCGCGCTCCTCATCGAGCTGGATGGGCTGGCCACGGGGATGGAGGCCCAGGTCGAGCGGGTCGTTCGGGCCTGCTGGGAAACGGGAGCTCGTGATGTGCGGGTGGCCAGAGACGAAGCGGAGCGACAGCTCCTCTGGAAGGGGCGGAAGTCTGCCTTCGGGGCTTACGGTCGGATCTCCCCGGCCTACCTGGTCATGGACGGAGTGATCCCGCGGACCAAGCTTCCACATGTGCTGCGGCGCGTGAACGAGATCGTCGCATCGGCAGGCCTCCGGGTGGGAAACGTCTTCCACGCCGGTGACGGGAATCTCCACCCCAACATCCTCTACGATCCCCGCCGACCCGGAGAGGAGGAGCGTGTCGTCCAGGCAGGAGCCGAGATCCTCAAGCTTTGCGCCGAGGTTGGGGGCTCCATCTCTGGCGAGCACGGCATCGGGCTGGAGAAGATGGACTACATGCCGTTCATCTTCTCGCCTGCGGATCTGGCCACGATGCACCGGCTGAAGGAGGCCTTCAACCCCCGCGGGCTGTGCAACCCAGGGAAGATCTTTCCCACTCGGAAGGCCTGCGTCGAGGTCGGGCCTGCCTACCAGCCGCATCCGATCGAAGAGAAGGGGCTCGCCCAGCGCTTCTAGTGCCGTTCCAACCGTTTGTGGTGGAACGGCACTAGCGCGCGGCGGCCACTCGTGGAGTTTCCCGGGGCAACGGAGGAGCTGTGCACCAGGCGCTCGTCGAGAAGATCAAGGGGGTCGTTGGCTCCCAGCACACGCTGACCGGGGTTGAGCTCTCGCCTTACGTCCTCGAGGGGCGGACCCCGGAGGTCGCCGTCTTTCCCGCTTCTGCGGAGGAGGTCAGCGAGCTTGTCGCGCTCGCGTCCGAAGCCGAGCTTCCTGTCATCCCCTGGGGTGGCGGGACCAAGATTGAGATCGGCGGCGCGCCTACCAGACCGGGACTGGTGCTGGGGTTGAAGCGGCTCAACCGCCTCGTGGAGCACGAGCCGGCGGATCTGACCGCCACCGTTGAGGCTGGGATCACCCTGGAGGCCCTTCAGGGACTGCTGGCCAAGTGGGGACAGTGGCTCTCGCTGGATCCACCGTTCGGAAATCGGGCGACCGTCGGAGGGGTTCTGGCCACTAACGCCTCAGGCCCCAGGCGCCACCTCTACGGCACGTCTCGCGATCTTCTGATTGGGGTCACCGTGGTGACCGCCGATGGCTCGGTGATCCGCGGCGGCGGAAGGGTCGTGAAGAACGTGGCGGGATACGACCTGCCCAAGCTCTACATCGGCTCCTTCGGCAGCCTCGGACTCGTGGTCGAAGCGACGTTCAAGCTGAGGCCGCTCCCCGATGATGACAGACTCCTGGTGGCTCGCTTCGACCGGCTCAAGGACTGCGGCTTGGCGGTGAAGAATCTCCTGGCCTCCGATCTGATCCCTTCGGCGGTGGAGCTGCTGGACGCCGAAGCCTTGCGGGGGACGGCCTTGGCCCAGGATGCGAGCGAGAGCGTCGCGCTGTTGGCGGGCTTCGATGGGCTGCCCGAGCAGGTGAGCTGGCAGTGTGAGGAGGCTCGTCGGCTCTTCTCCATGTGTGGGCTGGTGGAGCATCGGATTCTGGTCGGTGCGGCGCGGGAGGAGGGCTGGCGCGCGGTGCGCGAGCTTCCTTGGCTGGTCATGGGCGAGCCCGCAGCCCGGATGAAGCTCGCGGTCCTTCCCACGCAGGTCGCTGAGGTCGTCGAGCAGCTGGGTGGCGTGGCGCAGATGCATGGGCTCCGGGCCGCCGTCTCCGCCCATGCGGGCGTGGGCATCATCATCGCGGTCCTGGGCGCCGGCGGCGACTCGATCACGTCCGTGGTGACCACGCTTCGAGCGTGGCGGGAGCTGATCCGAGGAATGGGAGGCCACGCGCTCCTGGAGTGGGCGCCCCTAGTGGTGAAAGAAGCGGTGGCGGCGTGGGACCCGCCGGGGCCGGCCTTCAGGATCATGGAACGGATCAAGGCTCAACTCGATCCCAAAGGGCTTCTCAACCCGGGCCGGTTCGTCGGGGGAATCTAGGTGTCCCGTCACGTGCAAGCAACGCTGACTGAACCCCCTGCCTTCGGCCTGTCAGGGGCCCTAGAGCTTCATGGCCTCGACGTGGAGGGGGTCACCCAGTGTGTCCACTGCGGGCTCTGTCTGGCTTACTGTCCCACCTTCTCTGAGCTTGGTACCGAGATGGATTCGCCCCGAGGGCGGATCTATTTGATCAAGTCGCTGGCAGAGGGCCGGATCAGCCTCAGCGGTTCAGTGGTGAGCCATCTCTCGCTCTGCCTTGATTGCCGCGCCTGTGAGACGGTATGCCCCGCGGGGGTCCCCTACGGCCAACTCATCGAGGCCGCCAAGGCCGAGATCGAGCGGCAGCACCCGGGTGGCCCGCTTCGCCGCCTCTTCCGCTGGGTGAACTTCTCGCTGCTCCTCCCAGAGCCCCGCCTGCTCTCCTTCGTCGCTCGGGCACTGCGCTTCTACCAGCGGAGCGGGCTCCGGGCCCTGGCCCGGTCGAGCGGGCTCGTTCGTGTCCTCCCCGGCCTCCTCCCCGCGTGGGAGGCACTTCTCCCGGAGCTGCCGCCGGCCTCGGATGGAGTCGCGCTCCCCTCGCTGATCCCGGCCGAAGGGGAGGCCCGGATCCGGGTGGCGCTCCTCACCGGGTGTGTGCAGCAGGTGGTGTTCGGCTCCCACAATCGCGCGACGGTCCGGGTCCTGGCGCGGAACGGGGCCGAGGTCGTCGTGCCTGGGGGTCAGGGATGTTGCGGGGCACTCCAAGCTCACGCGGGAGATCACACGGGCGCGCGGGAGTTGGCTCGTCGAACGATCGACGTGTTCGAGGCCGCTGGCGTGGAGGCGGTGGTCGTGAACGCATCCGGTTGCGGCGCTCACATGAAGGCCTACGGGGCGCTCTTGAAGGACGACCCGGCCTATGCCGACCGGGCCCGCGCTTTTTCCGGGAGGGTCCAGGACGTTGCGGAGTTTCTCGCCGGAGAGCCTCTCCGGGGCCCGCTGGCATCTGTGGCGCTGACGGCCACTTACCATGACCCCTGCCACGTGATTCATGGCCAGAAGATCTGGAGCCAACCGCGACAGCTCCTCGGTCAGATCCCGGGGCTTCGGTTGGTGGAGCTCAAGGAGGCCGACTGGTGCTGTGGCTCTGCGGGGATCTACAACCTCACCGAGCCCGAGATGGCGAGCCGCCTCCAGGCGCGAAAGGTCAAGAACCTTCTGGCCACCGGGGCCGAGGCCGTGGTGACGGCTAACCCGGGTTGCATCATTCAGATCGTCCAGGGGCTTCGGGCGGAAGGCTCCTCCATGAAGGTGCTCCACCTCGTGGAGGTCTTGGACGAGGCCTACCGCCGGGGGGAGGGGTAGTGGCCTCTGTCAGAGTGGTCGCGCTCTCCGATCTCCTGCCGGGGAAATCCTTGATGGTCCCGCCCTGTTTTCCCGTCACGGTGCACGGAGATACGGTGCTGGCCGACCTCGGCGAGTGAAGCATGTCCCGGGTTGACTCAACGCCTCGCGAGCATAAGGCTCACGCGCCGAAGAGCACGGGTTGTTTCGTGTTGACGATCTCCGACACGAAGACCCCAAAGACCGATACCAGTGGCCGGCTCATCCGGGAGCTGCTTGCCAAGGCGGGGCATTTCGTGAAGGGTTCGGCCATCGTCAAAGATGAGCCAGCTCAGGTCCAGGCTGCGATCCGTCAGCAGTGCGATGATCCCGGAGTGCAGGCCATCATCCTGACCGGAGGCACTGGCATCACTTCGCGGGACGCCACGTTCGAAGCTGTCGAGGCGCTCCTGGAAAAGCGGCTCACCGGATTTGGCGAGCTCTTTCGCTACCTCTCCTACCAGGGGATCGGTGCCGCTGCCATGCTTTCGAGGGCTCAGGCCGGGGTCAGTCGTGGGCGGATCGTCTTCTCTCTGCCGGGCTCTCCTAACGCCTGCGGCCTGGCGCTGGAGAAGTTGATCCTGCCCGAGCTGGGGCATTTGGTCCGCGAGCTGAACCGCTAAAATTGGGGATGAGTCGCTTAGCCGCGCTTTCATAAATATCATGGCGTAAGCTGGTTAATGACAGCGCGTGTCACCCTGAACGAAGTGAAGAGTCTCAAGATTATGCGAATCAAAGTACGCCCCTGTAACAACGGGAGTACGTCGTTGCCAAGGAGGAGTAGCATGCGTGGAGTCCACTCCAGAGGGATTCTGCTGGTTGCCGTTTTGGGTGCGTTGCTTTTCGGCTGTGCGGGGCCGTCCCCGTCTCAAGTCCGGCAGGAGAGCTCGGGACCCAAGATCCCCCCGGAGATCGGGCGACTCAATGACCTGTTGGCCGAGCTAGCGGAGCGGTTGAAGTCTGGGCTGGTCCAGATCCGAGCGCGCCGGGCCGAGTCTACCTCAGATGACGGCGAGGCGCCGCCACATCCCGACGGCGGCCGTCGTGCCTCCGGCTCCGGTTTCCTCATCCGCGAGGACGGCCTCATCGCGACCAATGCTCACGTGGTAGCCGGGGCTGAGCGGATCCAGGTGCGCCTGGCCGATGGGCGGCGGTTCGAGGGGAAGCTGGTTGGTAAAGACAGCCGCGTGGACCTGGCTCTCGTGAAGGTTGACGGGGCCGAGGGACTGCCGGCCCTCGGCTTCGGGGACAGCAACCGGCTCCGCGTCGGCGAGTTCGTTCTGGCGCTGGGCCATCCCTTCGGCCTGGAACAGAGCGTCTCCTTCGGCATCGTCAGCCGCAAAGGCGCCCCGCTCAGGATCGCCGCGCCGGGCTTCGACTTCATTCAGACTGACGCGGCCGTGAACCCGGGCAACTCCGGCGGACCGCTGGTGAACATGGCCGGGGAGGTGGTGGGTGTCAACAGCATGGCCGTCCTCAACGGGTCCATCGGCTTCGCGATTCCCGCGAACCTGGTGGAGGCCCTGGTCCCTGATCTCTTGACGAGGGGGAAGGTGGAGTGGGGCTGGCTGGGGGTGAGGATCGATGAGGTCTCGGAAGAGGAAGTGCCGGGGCTTGGGCTCAGCGAGGCCCACGGCGTACTCATCCGTCAGGTCATGCCGGGAGAGCCAGCCGACAAGGGCGGGCTCGAGACCGGCGATGTGATCCTGGCCGTGGATGATGAGCCGGTGAGAGAGCCACGTGACCTTCAGCGGATCATCGCCACGACACCCCCGGGGAAGACCGTCAAGCTGCGGCTGGTCCGCCAGGGGAAGGAGACAGAGGTCTCGATTACGGTCGGGCTGTATCGGGAGCCAGAAGCCCGTCGCCCGTGACGGTAAGGAGTCTGTCAGGCCCGGGCGAGCAAACGGCGCGGGCGGGGTGTCGCTATGCGCTCGTCTGGGCCGTGGGCAAGGCAGCGTCGCTCGGGGCATCGTCGCCATCGTCCCCGATGGCGCAAGCCTCGGAGCCTCCCTCCATGTGGATCGAGAGGTCTTTGATGGTGGGATTGTCGCCGCAGAGCGGGCACTTCGGGTCGCGGCGGAGTTTGACCTCTCTGAAGCGCATGTTGAGGGCATCGTAGGTCAGAAGCCGCCCGATCAAGGGTTCGCCGGTCCCGACGAGCAACTTGATCACTTCGGTGGCCTGTACCAGCCCGATCAATCCTGGGAGCACGCCCAGGACGCCGGCCTCGCTTCAGGAGGGCACCAGGCCCGCCGGTGGCGGGTTGGGATAGAGGCAGCGATAGCAGGGACCCTTGTCGGGCGCGAGCACTGTTGTCATCCCGTCGAACTGGAAGATGGAGCCGTGGATATTGGTCTTGCCCTCGAGATAGCAAGCATCGTTGACCAGGTAGCGGGTCTCGAAGTTGTCGGACCCGTCCACGACGAGGTCGTACTCCCTGATGATCTCGACGATGTTTTCTACTGTGATCCGTGTGGGGTAGGGGATCACGGTCACGTCGGGGTTCAAGGCGTTGATGGTGTCCGTCGCCGACTCCACTTTAGGCCGGCCCACGTCAGGCGTCCTGTGGAGGATCTGGCGCTGGAGGTTCGTGATGTCCACGCGGTCGCCGTCGATGATACCGAGGGTCCCGACTCCAGCCGCAGCCAGGTAGGTGGCGGCAGGAGAGCCCAGGCCCCCGGCCCCGATGAGAAGCACCTTGCCCCCGAGGAGCTTGCGCTGCCCCCTCTCGCCGATCTGGCCCAGGAGAAAGTGGCGGCTGTAGCGCTGAATTTGCTCCGCAGTGAGGGGGGATTCCTTGACGATCGGGAACCCGGACTGGATCCACCTCTGGTAGCCCCCTGCCAGGGAGGTGACGGTCATGAAGCCGAGTTCCTTGAGGACTTGACCGGCCAGGACCGACCGGAGACCCGTCTGTCAGTAGAGGACGACGTGGGTCGTGGGGTCGGTGACCGCCGTCGCGATTCTGAATTCGAGAAAGCCCCGACTGATGTTCACCGCGGCATCGATGTAGCCGTCGCGGTACTCGTCGGGGTCGCGGACGTCGACCAGCACCAGCGGCTCGCCGGCATCGAGGCGGGCCTTGAGGGCCTCGGGCCCCTCCTCCCGCACTTGCTGCCGAGCCTCGGTGAGCATCTGGCGAAGTGTCTTCATTTCCGGCTCCTTAAGCTAGCATGTATGTAGAATACCCCCCATTCCGATCAAGTCAAGGATAATTGCTGTCCCAGCGCCCTCACTCTCGTTTGCTGTACTGCGGACAACCTTTCTGCGAAACATATGCTAGCCTGGACGACAAGCAGTCTGCCAACCTAATTTCTATGGGGGAAACAGCTTGAAAGGTCTCATTCTCTCGGGTGGCCGGGGGACCAGGCTTCGGCCCATCACCTTCACCTCGGCCAAGCAGTTGGTCCCGGTGGCCAACAAGCCGATCCTCTTCTTCGGGATCGAGGCCCTGGCCGGCGCCGGGATCACCGACATCGGCATCGTCGTGGGAGACACCAGGCGGGAGATCATGGACGCCGTGGGGGACGGCAGCCGCTTTGGGGCCTCCGTCACCTACATCGAGCAGGAGGCCCCACTCGGCTTGGCCCATGCGGTTCTGATCGCGGAAGGCTACCTGGGCCGAGGTTCATTCCTCATGTATCTGGGGGATAACCTGGTCCGAGAGAGCCTCGCCACTCTGGTGCGCCGCTTCGAGGCGGAGACGCCGGCGGCGCAGATCCTCCTGGCACGCGTCCCGAACCCCGAGCAGTTCGGCGTCGTCGAGCTTCGCGAGGGTGAGGTCGTCCGGCTCATCGAGAAGCCAGAGACCCCGCCGTCCGACCTTGCCCTCGTCGGGGTGTACATGTTCGACCATCACGTCTTTGATGCGGTGAAGGCCATCTCGCCGTCCTGGCGGGGAGAGCTGGAGATCACCGACGCCATCCAGTGGCTCATTGACCGCGGGCTCAGCGTGCGCCCTCACGTGATCGAGGGGTGGTGGAAGGACACCGGGAAGCTGGAGGACATGCTCGAGGCCAACCGCATCATCCTCGATACCATCGCGATGAGGGTTGAGGGCGAGGTGGAGGCCTCGGAGCTGCACGGGAAGGTCATCGTCGAGGCAGGGGCAAAGATCGTGCGGAGTGTCGTCCGCGGCCCAGCCATCATCGGGAAAGGGGCCGTGGTCGAGAATGCGTACATCGGTCCCTTCACCGCGGTCGGCGATCAGGTCGTGATCCGCGCCAGCGAGGTCGAGCACTCCATTATCCTAGAGGGCTCCAGCATCACAGACGTGGGCGGGCGCATCGAGTCGAGCCTGGTGGGCAAAAACGTGGCCATCTATCGGTCCGACTCCAAGCCCAAGTCCTACAACCTTATGCTGGGCGACCGGTCTCAGATCGGGCTCGTCTGAGCGGGCGGGACACTCTGGTGAAGTTCAGCGACAAGGCAGAGCGTGCGTTCCGGCTCGAAGACTACTCGCCGAAGGTCCAAATCAGCGGGGTTGAGCTCGTCGAGCTCGCCCGCCACAACGACGAGGGCGGTTCCCTCACCGAGCTCGGGCGGTTCACCGCGGGCACGCCGGCGGCGTTTCCGGACTTCGCCCTCGCCCAGGTGAACTACAGCGAGGTCGATCCGGGAGTCATCAAGGCGTTTCACCTCCACCGCACGCAGACCGACATCTGGTATGTTCCGCCTGACGACAAGATGCTTCTCGTGCTCATCGACGCCCGTGCCGATTCGCCGACCGAGGGCCGCACGATGCGTCTCATCCTCGGCGACGGGCGCTCGCGGCTGCTTCGCATCCCTCCTGGGGTCGCGCACGGAGTTCGAAACCTCGGATCGACGAAGGGGCGAATCGTCTACTTCACCGACACGCACTTCACCCCCGCCGCGGCGACGAGTGACGAGGGCCGCCTCCCCTGGGACTTCGCGGGCCCTGACATCTGGCAGGTCGCCCGGGCATAGCCAGGGATTACGGTTGTGGAGATCGCACGGCGGCTCGAGCGCCGGCTTTGCCGGCGCAATCTCGGGGGGAGGTTCGGAAGGGGGGCATAGCCCCCCTCCGAGAGTATGAGAGTCCTCGTCACCGGTGGCGCAGGGTTCATAGGGTCGAACTTCATCCGCTACCTCCTCGGTCGCGATCCGTCCCACTCGGTCATCAACCTGGACAAGCTCACTTACGCGGGCAACCTGGAGAATCTGCGCGAGGTGGAGCTAGATCCCCGCTACCGGTTTGTCCGGGGCGACATCTGCGACGCCGCCCTGGTGCGAGAGGCCGCGCGCGGCGTGGACGCCATTGTCAATTTCGCTGCCGAGAGCCACGTGGATCGCTCGATCTTGGCGGCGGGAGAGTTCATCCAAACCGACTTGCTGGGCACCTTCACGCTCCTCGAGGCCGTGAAGGAGCTAGGGATTCCTCGGTTCGTCCAGGTCTCGACGGACGAGGTGTACGGGTCCATCGAGCGTGGGGCGTTCAAGGAGACGGACTCGTTGAATCCGTCCAACCCGTACTCGGCGTCCAAGGCTGGGGCGGACCTGCTGGCGCTCTCTTACTGCAAGACGCACCGTCTCCCGGTGTTGATCACCCGTGCCTCCAACAATTTCGGTCCGTACCAGTACCCCGAGAAGGTGATTCCGCTCTTCATCACCAACGCTCTCGATGACCAATCGCTGCCGCTCTACGGCGACGGCCGGAATGTCCGGGACTGGCTCTACGTCCTCGATCACTGTGCCGCCCTCGACCAGGTGCTCCACAAGGGGAGGGAGGGCGAGATCTATAATGTAGGAGGCGGCACCGAGGTGGAGAACATCGCGCTCACTCGAATGATTCTGACTCTCCTCGGCAAACGGGAGACTTTGATTCGGCCCGTGGCCGATCGCCCGGGCCATGACCGCCGTTATGCTCTGGACTCCGCCAAGCTCCACGCCCTGGGCTGGCGCCCCACCCATGACTTCGAGGGCGCGCTCCGGGAGACGGTCGAGTGGTACCGTGTCAACGAAGGGTGGTGGCGGCCGATCAAGTCCGGAGCCTTTAAGGAGTACTACGAGCAGCAGTACATGTCGAGGGCGTCGGGGACCTCCTGATCCACTCCTGAAACCGGGTCAGGCTCGAAATCATGACCCACGCCATCGGTGGGCTCTCGGAGAACGACCTCACCCTCGCCGCCAAGATTGACCGCAACGCCGGCTAGCTCGTCCCTTTCGACCCGTATCGCCTTTTGGCGTTGCTGCCGGCCGAGTCTTCGCCATACTGTTCGTCCTCTCGCCTAGTTCGCCTGCCCTGCGGCAACCGCGCGAGGATCTCATGGTTTCCCGACACCCAAACCCAAGCTCCTCGATCAGGTGCGCCAGGCAATCCGCACACGCCATTACAGCTATCGAACGGAGAAAACGTACATCGGCTGGATCAAGCCGTTTATTTTCTTTCACAACAAGCGGCATCCGGCAGAAATGGGGGAAGCAGAGATCGCGCAGTTTCTGTCTGGTCTGGCCCACGATGCCCGTGTAAGCGCTTCAACCCAGAACCAGGCGCTCAACGCGATCTTGTTTCTCTACCGTCAGGTTCTGGGCAAGGACATTGGCTATGTCAATGGGGTCGTTCGGGCAAGAAGACCGACCCGGTTGCCCGTGGTGTTGACACGGCAGGAGGTCAAATCGATCCTCAGTGTGCTCAACGGCCTCGAATGGATCATGGCCACGTTACTTTACGGCGCTGGCCTTCGTCTCATGGAGTGCATGCGCCTTAGAGTGAAAGACCTTGATTTTGGCAGCAACCAGATCGTGGTTCGGAGCGGAAAAGGCAACAAAGACAGGTTGACGATGGTTCCAACAGCTGTCGCGGACCCACTCCACAGGTATCTCGAGTGGGTGAGAGAGCAATACCGGAGGGATTTGAAGAACGGCTATGGTGGCGTTTCGTTGCCACATGCCCTCGAACGAAAATATCCCAATGCGGCCAAGGAATGGGGGTGGCAATGGGTGTTCCCGGCCTCAAAGCTCTGTATCGATCGGCACTCCGGCGTGAAAAAACGGCACCATCTCCACGAATCCGTGTTACAGCGAGCAGTAAAAGAAGCCGTGCGACAAGCTGGGATCTCCAAGCCTGCGGGCTGCCACACATTTCGTCACTCTTTTGCCACCCACTTGCTCGAGGATGGCTATGACATTCGGACGCTTCAGGAACTCTTGGGGCACAAGGATGTGAGCACCACAATGACCTACACCCATGTTTTGAACCGGGGGGCCGTGGGGTGTATAGCCCCGCGGATCGCCTGTGACAGCGGTTTGTTAGCTGGATATACTGCGGGCTGATATCCGGATGGACTGCGAGCTTCGCAGCGTTTGTCGAAGACCGTGGTTGACAAAAGTCCCGCAAGTGACGGATATTATGTCCGATTTTGGTTTTGGGACTCGACGAGTTTGCTGAGATAGACCGCAGCCATGGCCTGCAAGAGACTTAATAGTTAG
>JBHIAB010000017.1:0-28569 GCA_046758385.1 Methylomirabilia bacterium
TGAGTTGGTACAGATTCACAAAGAAGTATGTTTGGAACGAGGAAAAGACGCCGTATTTTGTCGGCGTTGATAAATTGACGAGGGTTCAAGCAAAAAATGAAATGTTTGTCTATACGCTCTTTCTGGCAACAGTATTTGCAGTCATAACGATTGCCTCAGTGGCGGGCATCAAGCTTGGGGGAAGCTACATTTCTGTTTTGGTAGCCTTGTATGCCTTTTCAGTATGTTGCGCCGCCATCTTCTTTGGTGTAACAAAGAATCTCCGCGCGGCTCGCTACTGCGTCGCAGCCCCGGTGGCTGCGTTTCTCAGTATCAACGGATTGCGCCCCGATCTGGCTACGATTGATAGATACGTGCTTCTCGCGTTCTCCTTGATCTGGCTGCGTTATGCCGTGAGGGTCGTGGCCATTGCCAAGGCCTTTCACCGCATGCCCGCAGAAATCCCTCAAGGCTAGGGCTCTGGAAGCGGCAGGCTCGCTCCTAGCGATTTGTCGGAGAGAGAGCGACGCTGGAGCCCCACCGAATGGGGCTCCAGCACCTCCGGTTCTCCACGAATACAGATTGTGACCTTGCCGGTCAGGCTATTCTTGGTAGGTGGACTTCAAGCGCTGCGCATCACCCCAGAGCTTGTATTTTTTGCGGAAGCTGAAGTAGCTCTCAGCCACCTTCTTGAACAGCGGGTCCTTCGCGCTCTGCTCCTCGACCAACTCGAGCCAGGCTTTCTCGAGGAGCCTGAGGGTGGAATCCGGCCAGCGGTGGTTCGTGACGCCGTACTTTGTCTTCATCTCTAGCATCGCCGCAGGGTTCTTGGCCTCGGACTCGGCGTAGGTGTGCACGATGGACTCGCCGAGAGCGAGTTTGATGATCATCTTGTGCTGCTCGGACAGGGCGTTCCATTTGTTCCTGTTTATCAAGAACTCACTGACCGAGGTCTGCTGATGCCAGCCGGGAAAGTAGTTGTTCTTGGCGATCTGGTAGAACCCCAGCCTGATGTCGATCGTCGGCATGGAGAACTCGGTGGCGTCGATGACACCGCGCTCGAGTGCCGGGTAGATGTCGGCGGCCGCGAGCAGCTGGGTGGAGACGCCCATCTTCTGCATCACCTGGGCGCCGAGGCCGAAGAAGCGCATCTTCAGCCCCTTGAGCTGATCCGGCGACGTGATCGGCTTTCTGAACCACCCGGAGGACTCCGGCCCGATGGCGAAGTCATCGAAGGCGATCAGGTTGTGCTTGGCGTAGATCTCGTCCTTGAGCTCGTTGCCGCCGCCGAACCACAGCCAGGCCAAGAATTCGCCGAAGCCTGGGCCGAACGGCACCGCGGTGAAAAAGGCCAGCGCCGGGTATTTGCCCGTGTGATAGCCGGGCGTTGTCCAGCACGACTCGATGGAGCCTTTCGAGACCGCGTCGAAGCACTCCAGCGGCGGGATCAGCGCGCCCGGCTCGAAGAACTTGATCTTGAGCGTGCCGCCGGACGCGATTTCGACGTTCTTGGTGAAGCGCACGCCGGAGGTGCCGATGTGCGGCAGGGTGCTGCCGAAGGTGCTCTGCATCTTCCAGCGGACCGTCTTCTGCGCGTCAGCCGTTGTGCTCAGCGTGAGCGCCAGGCCGCTCGCAAGGCCGACGATTGCCAGGGTTTTGACAACGCTTGGAATTCTCATGTCAGACCCTCCCCCTTAGGTGTGGTTCCAAGGACCCAGCCGCGCGTTGGGTGGGTCGCTGGGCCGGCTCCGAGATGGACCGAACCATGCCATATCACGTATCTGCCCGTCAAGTGCCAATTCGACAGCCAGGGGATAGGGCGGACAGGTAATGGACACCCCCTTTCCAAGCCGCCCTGCAGGTTAGGGCTTTGGCGCCATTCGGGCGGGTCCCCCGCGGGAGGGTAACCCCCCGGGTGGGAGTCGCCCGCGACGTGGGGGGACACGGATGGTGGCGCGGCATGCGGCGTGGGGCCTGAGCACGCCGCACTGAGGGGAGCACTGAAGCCGCGGGGGCCCCGGCCGCGAGGCGGGAATCACGTCTCAGGGCCGCAAGAGGGGCGTGGCGGGAGCGTCACCGCGGCCGAGGGTGCGGCGGAGAGTTCGGGCCCGGCAGGGGAGCAGTCAGGCGGGGATGTCGGCGAAGAGGTCAGCGGCCTGCGCCGGCGGGGGCCGGGGCTGGGGAATCTCGGTGGGGAGCCCCAAGTGCGTGAGGATCTGGCGAATGACCCGCGGGTCCTCCATCGTGGCGATCAGGCCCATGCGGCTGCCACAGCGCGGGCAGGTGAGTACAGCAGGATCCCCTCAGGATCCCCTTGTGGACGGCCGCGCCAAGCACGGCGAACACTAGCGTAGCGCCGACGTCAGATGGTTCTCCCTTTCTCTTCCAGTGAGGGCCCCCGGGTGACGCTGATTCTCACCAGCGCGCGCGCCCCCCGCTCACCCTTACCCTCTCCTCCAACGGGGGAAGGAAATCAAGACTTGTGTCATGATAATGTAAACGAGCGCCCGGGGCGAGGGCGTTCAGAAAGAACGGGCGGCATCCGCTATGATTGGATGTCAGAGTTTTGAAGCTCAGAGCACTCCGTTCTGGCGCGCCGGTCAGGACCGCGAGCTCATGCGCGGGCGCATCACTGTGCCCGCCCGGTGCTCGACCTTCAGGGAGCCTCGCTCGAAAGGCTCCGCACGTACGCCACCAACTCCTCGATCTCGCTATCCGGCAGGTGGAAGGCGAAGCTGGGCATCGCCGGTCTCCCCAGGGAGGCGCCACCGTGCTTGATGATGTCGAACAGGTACTGGTCTGACACGGTGGCCATTCGGTGGGGGTCCGCCGGGTTGCCGGGGCGGACCAGGAAGATGGTGGCGCGCCAGGAGCCTTCTCCCGTCGTCCCGTGGCAAGTGACGCAGCGAAGAAAGTAGTTTCGCTCGGCGGGGGAGGCGTCAGGCGGCGGGGATGGAGTGGGGAGGAAGGCGGCGGCAACGAGCATTTTGCCCGCAAGCGCCGCGAGGGCCGCTAGCAACAAGAGCCCCCGTCGTCCCATGGCCAATCAGGCTAGTCCGATGTAAACCGAGAAATGACGGAAGGGTGGGCCTCTGCGCTCGTAGACTCACGCGAGGCCGTTTCACCGGCGGTGAGCCCTTGGCGTCCTGAACGTGAACTCATAAGTGATTCCGACCCTTACGCTCCAATCGAGGTCAGCATTAATCAGCCCAAAGCTAACTCCCGTATCGAGAGCGATGCCATCAGCTATCTCATAGATAAACCCCAGCAGCGAGCTTAGGGAATCTTTTTCTTCCGAAATCTCTCCAAGCCACTCTCCTACCAGGGTCAACCGATCGTTTACAAAGTATGCCAGGTTGGCTGCGGGGCCGAAGACGTCGTCATCCCCACCGACAAACGTATGCGTCAGGTGAATACTGCCCAGAGTCGGTCCCACGGATTTGCTTGCGAGGAGTTCAACGGCGTAGTCCGTCCGGCCAGAGCCGAGATCCTCGCTCTCGCTGCCGGTGGGGAACTTTACTATTGCTCCCCAAGCAAGGCTTGGGAGGATCCGACTTTCTTCCAAAAACACGTGCTCAGGCCTCAGCCTGATATCACCGACTCCCGCGGCATCATCGTCCTCTTCAGGGTTCAGGGAAAGGACTGGAATTTGGATACCAAGCTCGAAGTGTTTCGTTATTCCGTAAGTCGCATCTAACGGAATCGTAATCTCCACATCGCCGTTGTCTTCCTCGGCGTATTCCCATCCAACGGAGGCTGACACCGTCCGTGGTGGAAGGGTTTCTGCTTCGTCTGACTCCAGCGGACGGTCCTCAAGACCAGCGTATGCAGGGGTGAACGCGAACGCTAGAAGAACGATGGGACCAGCGAGGTCAAGAAGCCAACGATTTCTCCAACTCATAGGAACCCCGAAACGCCAGATTCTGAGCGCCCAAGCACACCGCTGTCAAGGGAAAGCGGTGAGATGCTCTTCGTGCGCGCTCAGCCCGTCGGCTGGTCCGCCCCTGGAATCATCTCCAGGAGTGTGCGCCGAAGGCGCTCCTCCTGCAGCAACTCGCCCCCGGGTCCTGAGAGCACGATCTGGCCCTCGTCGAGCAGATACGCACGTTGGGCCAGGCGGAGGAGGCGGCGCACGTGCTGCCCCGCCGCCAGGATAGTCATGCCTTCCGCGGTAATGGCGCGGATGGTCTGGCAGAATCGGTTGATCACCTGGCGTGTCAGTCCCAAGAACGGGTCGTCGAGACAGAGCAGCCGCGGCCGGGCCATGAGCCCGCGCGCCAAGGCGAGCATCTGTTGCTCACCGCCAGAGAGCACCCCCGCTGGGGCGGTCTGCTTCTCCCCGAGCACCGGGAAGAGCGCGAAGATATGGCCGAGCGTTTCCTCCTGACGGAGGTTGGCATGGGGGAGAAAGGCTCCCAGCTCGAGGTTTTCCCGCACCGTCAGCGGGCCGAAGAGTCGCCGTCCCTCCGGGGTCATGGCGATCCCCCGGGCGGCGGTCTCGTATGGCCGCCGCCGATCGATGCGTTCGCCCTGAAACCGTATGATCCCCGCTCGCGGGCTGAGGATGCCGGTGATGGTTCGAAGCAGCGTGGATTTGCCGGCCCCATTGGGCCCCACCAAGGCCACGAACTCGCCCTCCCGAACCTCGATGGAGCACCCCTTGAGCACGAGGAGATCGCCATAGCCGACCCACACCTGCTCCACGCTCAGGAGCGGCGGCGCACTCATGGAGCCTCGTCCTCCCCGAGATAGGCCTCCACCACACGGGGCGAGGTCAGCACGACGTCGGGGCGTCCATCGGCAACGATGCTGCCCTGGTCGAGGACTAGGACGCGGTCTGCCACCTGGGCCAGCGCTCTGAAGGAGTGTTCGATGGCGAAGACAGTGAGCCCACGGCTGCGCAGCTGGCCGTAGAACCGGATCACCTCCTCGCGCCCCTTGCGAGAGAGTCCCGAGGCTAGCTCGTCGAGGAGGAGGAGCGTGGGGCGCGTGGAGAGGGCGAGGGCCAGCTCGAGGCGCTTCCGCTCGCCGAGCGACAGTGCGTGCGCGGGCTCGCCCGTCTTGTCGATGAGCCCCACCGTCGTGAGAAGTCGCTCGGCTTCGTGACGACGATCTCGAGCGCGGGAGGAGGAGTGCCGGGCGCGGAAGGTCACACCAGCGAGGACGTTCTCCCAGGCCGTGAGATGGGGGAAGGGGCGAGGGATCTGGAAGGTGCGACCGATGCCGAGACGGGCAAGCTCTCAGGGCGCCGCCTCGGTAATGCGGCGCCCCTTGAACCAGACTTCGCCTGCCGTGGGGCGCAGGAGACCGGAGAGGATATTGAAGAGCGTGGTCTTCCCGGAGCCGTTGGGTCCCAACAGCGCGACGAGCTGGTGCTCCTCCACGGTGATGTCGATCCCTCGAAGGATCAGAAGGCCGCCGAACGCCATGGAGAGCCCCCGCCCTTCAAGCAGGGCCATGGCGACGTCTCCGAAAGAGGCCGGTCAGGCCGCCGGGAAAGTAAAGGATCACCGCGACGAGGGCCAGGGCATAAGGAAGTTGGTGGAGCGCGGGCGCGTAGGGATGGAAGAGCAGCTCACTCATCAGATACAGAACGAGCGCCGCAAGGGCGGGGCCAAAGAGCGTGTGGAGCCCCCCGACCATCGCCATCACCAGCGGCAGGAACGAGAAGTAGCGACTGAAGACCAGGTCGGGCTCCACGACACGCACCGTATGAACGTAGAGGCCACCCGCGAGGGCCGTGAAGAGCGCCGACAGCACAAAGGCCAAGAGCTTCCAGGGCAGAGGCCAGAGCCCGAGCAGCCCGGCACGTTCCTCCTCCTCGCGGATTGCGGCGAATGCGAGTCCGGTGCGGGAGCGGAGTACCGCGGCGAAGCTTCCCAGCATCGCGGCCAGGACCGCCAGGGAGAGGTAGTAAGCGGTGGCTCTCGCTCGGGTGGGCTCGAGGGGGAGCCAGCCTAGCTCGGGAAGCGGAGGGATGCCGATGAGCCCTGCTCCCCCTCCAGAGATGGCCGTC
The DNA here is from genome assembly GCA_046758385.1 of Methylomirabilia bacterium. Lineage (GTDB taxonomy): Bacteria > Methylomirabilota > Methylomirabilia > Rokubacteriales > CSP1-6 > JBHIAB01. The sequence goes on from JBHIAB010000017.1 coordinate 5,996, forward strand.
CAGTTCAGCGCCACCCCTCGCAACGCCTCGGCGTAGCCCAGCGTGGCCAGCGCCAGGTAAGCGCCCTTGAGTCGGAGGCCCGCCAGCCCAATGGCGAGCGCGCCCAGGATTCCCAGGATGCCACCAACCCCGATCGCAACCCAGGGTGAAAGGCCACCCAGTGAGGTCAGCGCTGCCCCGTACGCTCCGAGGCCGAAGAACGCCGCATGGCCAAAGGAGATTTGACCGGCGTAGGCAAGCAGGTTCCAAGCCGAGGCGAGGGTGCCGAAGAGGAACGCGGTGGAGAAGAGGTACAGGTAGTACGGGTGAAAGCCGGTGAGGGGAGGCAGCGCGATCAGGAACAGGAGGACGCCGAGGCACGCGGCGAGTCTGGCCCAAAGACCCATCAGTGAGTCCGGCCTCTGGCGAGCCCTCCGGGGCTGGCGATGAGAGTGCCCGAGAGGAGCAGTGGGATCACCAGCTCGCGCCAGCTCGGCCCGCTCCACGCCACGGTCAGGGACTCAGCAACGCCGAGGAGGATTCCTGCGACGAGCACGCTTCGAAGCCGGCCCACTCTGGCCCAGATCGTCAGGACGATGGCCAAGAGCGTCAGCTCGACTCCGGCCGCAGGATAGAGGTAGTGGAGCGTCGCGAAGAGCACGCCGGCGGCTCCCGCCAGGGCGAGGGCGAGGATGAACGCCGTTCGGGTGGCTCCGTCCACGTTGATGCCCAGGAGCGCCGCGGCCTGGCGATCGATGCTGGTGGCGCGCACCGCCCGACCCCAGCGGGTCTTGGTAAGGCCGAGCCAGAGTCCGCCCACGGCGGCCAGGGCAACGGCGGCGACCAAGAGCCGTCCCTGGTTGAGGCTCACGCCACCGAAGCTGAGGCACCTGGTAAACGCCTCGCTGGTGATCAACCGGTACTCGCCCCGCCAGAGGCCGAGCATCACATTCTGAAGCGGGAGGGAGAGGCCGAAGGTGAGTACAAGGCTGTTCAATTCCTTCGGTTCGGGGACTCGATCCAGGAGCCACTGCCAGAGCAGCGCCAGGGGAAGGAGCGCGACCGCAGAGATCGGAACGAGGAAGAGGGGCGGAACACCCGAGCCAGCCCAGAGCCAATAGCCCAGGTACCCACCGAGGATGATCAGATCGCCGTGAGCCAGGTTCAGCGATCAAGCGACTGCCAGGATCATCGAGAAGGCCAGGGCCATGAGGGTGTAAAAGCATCCCAGGAGAAACCCGGAGGCCAGCGCCTGAAGGAGCGTCGTTAGCGACATCCTCTCTGCTTTCTAAAGTGCGCTCAGATTGACAAAAATGTCCACCGATAGTAGCGTTCGCGAGATAAGCGGGTCAAGCTTGGGAGGGCGCACATGAGGCTCGTGCTCATCCGTCACGCCGACGCGGGGGATGCAGACCCAGAGCCCTATCCCGACGATCGTCTCCGCCCGCTCACTCCGGATGGGCGCCGCGAACACCGCCGCATCGCGCAAGGCTTGGCACGGATGGGGCTTGCCCTCACACATCTCTTGACGAGCCCACTGGCCCGTGCGCGTGAGACCGCCCAGATCACCGCCGAAGCCTTGAGCTGGAGCGGGGAGATTGAACTCGTGGATGTCCTGGGGGATCAGTTCTCGGTGGCCGGGCTTCTCGACCACCTGAAACGATATGCGGAGGATGCCTCCGTGGCCTGCGTGGGACGTGAGCCCCACCTCTCTCAGTTCGCGGCCACGCTGCTCGATCTCGACGGAGCACCGAGGATCGCGCTCTCCAAGAGCGGCGTGATCGGTTTGGAGTGTGCGGGCAGGCCGGGGCCCGGTGCTGGCCGGCTTCTCTTCCTGCTGCCGCCCCGAGAGTTGCTCCGGCTGCTCGACTAGCACCCGATGCGTGGTCCGCTCCGAGCGGCGGCTTTGCCGCCGCACCCCTTTGGGGGAGCTTCGGGGGGGGCCGTCGAGGCCCCCTCCGAGTCGTCATCGGCCAGGGTAGCGGACACGGGCGGTTGCACGCTCCTTCGGGTAGACAACCACGTGCTTGGCGTTTTGGATCTGAACCACCACTCGCTCATGGAAGAGCGGGTCCCCGTGGGCGTCGAACTTGACCCGGCCGAGTGGCGTCTCCACGTCGGTCCTGGCGAGGGCATTCCTGAGGGCTTCTCCCGTGAGGGTGTTTCCTGAAGCCGCCACACTTCGGAGCGCGTGGAGGAGGGCCTGGGCTGCGGCGTACCCGTGCATCGTAAAGGGCACAGGGGCTCGACCAAACCACCTCTTGAACGCGTCAATAAAGTCGAGCGAGGCCTGCTCGTTGGGCCCGAGGTTGACCCCGGGCTGCCAGGCGGTGGTGCCGAAGAGCCCCTCGCTTTCCGCCCCGAGCTTGCTGATGACCTTGGGGAACTCCATTCCGAAGGCGCCCAGGAAGGCCTTCACCCGAATGCCACCTTGAGCCATCTGGCGCACCAGGAGCAGGTGGTCACGGAAGAAGGTGTCGGACAGAAGGACTTCTGCCCCCTGGTCCCGAACGCGCGCCAGGAGCGGGGTAAAGTCCGAGAGCCCTGGCGAGAACTGCTGGCGCACTGAGACTCGCACTCCGGCCTGCTCCAATGCCTCGCGCTGGCGCCGGGCGAGCTGACTGGCCCCCGGGGTGACCGAGTGGAGGATCGCTACGTTCTTGGCTTTGAACTCCTCCAGCACGATGCCCGCGGTGGCCCTGACAAAGGGCTCGAGGCTCGAGATCCGGAAAAAGTAGCGGTGGCCTCGCCGGGTGAGCCGTTCGTCCAGGGAAGCCGTCGCCAGGTAAGGGATCCGCGACCGCTCGGCGACCTGACTGATCGGCCCCACCAGCCGGTCCACGTAACCACCGATGAGGGCCAGGGCTCCACGGCGGGAGGCCAGCTCCTCGGCGGCGGCCATCGCCCGCTCGGGTTTACCCTCATCGTCTCGAGAGATCAGACGGATCGGACGACCGGCGACCCCCCCTCCGCGTTAGCGCGTTCAATGGCGAGCAGGATACCCTCGTGGACCGCGGTACCGAGCACGCCGAACACTCCCGTCCGCGGATTGATCTCGCCGATGACGATCGGCTCCGCCGCGCGGGCCCCACTCGTTGCTGCGATCAGAAGGCCTACTCCTAGCCACACTCCAGTTCGCCTCATCTAGGTCCTCCACGGCGTAGGCCGGCGTCCCCTCCCAGTCGGGGGGAAGAGGTCTGACATGGCCTCAGGTTTTGCATTATCATGGCACAATTCTTGGTTTTTCTCTCCCCCCCGCGGGGGACGGTACGGGAAGGATTGCACACGATGAAAGCGATCAGAAGCCGGCAGGTTCTGGATGGACGGGGAGGACCACCGCTGGTGGACGGCGTCATCCTGGTGGATGGCGAGAGAGTCCGTCAGATCGGTCCGGCCGGACGCGTGCAGGTCCCTCCGGATGCAGAAGTGATCGATGTCGGCGACGAGACGGTGCTGCCCGAGCTCATTGATTGCCACAACCATCTTTCTCTGAGCGCGCGTGTCAAGGACTACCTGCTCAGGGTGACGGACCCTGAAGACGAGCTTCTGATTCGAGCGGTCGCCAACCTCCGCGTCGATCTGAAGGCGGGGGTTACGACATCCCGGTATCTGGGAGAGAAAAGCTTCCTGGATGTCGTGTGCCGGAAGATGGTCCAAGCGGGTGCGATTCCGGGGCCCAGGATCTATACAGCGAGCCGGGGCCTCCGTTCGTCGAGTGGACACGGGTATGTCGGAACCCCAACGAATGGTTCCGAGGCGATCGGCCGGGCGATCCGGGAGAATTTCCGCAGAGGAGCGGACCTCGTCAAGCTCTTTGTCACCGATACGGCGAAGGTTCATGGCCGTATCCCACACTACTACTCGCGGGCAGAGATTCAAACGGCCGTCGAAGAGGCTCATCGGGTCGGCAAGAAGGTGTCTGCTCATGCCATCGGGGGAGAAGGGCTCCGGAACTGCCTGGAGCTGGGTGTGGACTGCATCGAGCATGGATACTTTGTGGAAGACGTCGCCCTGGATCTCATGGTCAAAAACGGGGTGCCGCTGGTGATCACCTCCAACCTCTTCTCTCACGAGGGCCGCGTGCAGAACCTGCACAGTCCTGGCTTGGCGGAGCGTTTTCGCACCGGTCGGGATGAGATGCAACGGTGCATGGAGCGGGCGATCAAGAGCGGACTCACTTATGCCCTGGGAACTGACGCCCTTCACGGCGGGTTGGTGTTCGAAATGGAATTCTTGACCCGGCTCGGAGCCTCGCCCATGGAGGCTTTCGTCGCCGCGACCCGGCATGGCGCCGAAGTGTGCGGGATTGGCTCCGAGATGGGCACCCTCGAAGCTGGGAAGTGGGCCGATCTCATTTCCGTGAAGGGTAACCCCTTGGACGACATCGGAGCGATGCGCCACGTGGGGCTCATCATGAAGGCTGGCGCTCGCTACGATTCGATCTCAGAATTTTGAATGGCTCGTGCCCAGGAGACCAAGGCCATGGGATGGCACGCGATTGTCGAAAGGCTCGGACGGTATAAGGAGTTGGCCCTTGCCATTGTCTTCGTGGTCATGGGGGGACAGGAGCTCCTGGAAGTCTTGGTTCTGGAGCCGTCCCCCACGCTGAACGCGCTGTTTTCAGCAGGCGCACTGCTCCACCTGGGGCAGGTCGTGGTGATCCTCACCGGGACCTATGTCTTTATCAAGGCCTGGCAAGAAAAGACCGAGCTGAGAATCAGGAGGTCAAGAGGTCTGGCGAGTTGGCTGCGTTGATCGAGACCCTTCGAGAAAAGGAGCAAGCCCTGGCCGGTGCGATGGAGCGGCTCATGGTCGTCCAGGAGGAGGAGCGACGGTTGGTCGCGTATGACATACATGATTGTCTGGCCCAGGTGATCGTGAGTGCCAAACAGCATCTCGACACCTTCGAGGATCTCTGGCAGAGCCAGTCCCCCCAGGCCCTCCCTGAGCTGAAGCGGGGACTCAACGGCCTTGATCGGGCTGTCCTTGAGACCCGACGGCTTCTGGCAGCGCTCCGCTCGGGCACCCTGGATTCGTTAGGCTTGATCGCGGCCCTGCGAGACCTCGTGAACGAGACAAGCCAAGACACGGGCTGGGACGCGAAACTCATCGACAACCTCCACGGCGCGCGTCTGCCTTCGACGGTGGAGACAGCGGCGTATCGAATCGTCCAAGAAGCCCTGGCAAACGCTGCGAAGCACACCAAGGCCTCCCGCGTAACTGGGGAGCTGGGGAAGGAGAACGGTCACCTGGTGGTCGAGGTGAACGACTCAGGGGTCGGGTTTGACCCAGAGGGGACTCCGGTCTCAGGCCTCGGGCTTCTGAGCATGCGGGAGAGGGCAAGGTTGCTGGGCGGACGCTGTCGGGTTAAAAGCAGGCGGGGCCTGGGCACGAGCGTGGTGGCAACAATTCCCCTGAGGGACGGGCCGGGCAATGGACACTCCCGGCAACCCGAAGCCAAGGGTGATGGTCGTGGACGACCATCCCATGGTCAGGGAAGGGATGAGGAGCATGCTCGCCGGCGAGGTTGGGGCTTGGGCGGAAGTGGGGAGCGGGGAGGAAGCCCTGGAGAAATTGCCTGAAGTGGAACCAGACTTGGTCCTGCTCGATGTTCAACTTCCCGATCTCGACGGATTGACAGTGCTTCAACGGATCAAGGCGCTCTCGCCGACGACCAGTGTCCTCATGGTGACGATGCACGATAACCCCGCTTACGCGCGCCAGGCGGTTAAGCTGGGCGCGGCGGGGTACGTCCTTAAGGGGATCACTCGGAGAGAGCTGCTGGCGGCCGTGCACGCCGTCTATGAGGGCGGTCCGTCATGGAGCCTTCGATCCTGAGAGGCTTGCTTGGGGTGGATGACGCTCGCTTTCCCCCCAGATCGTAGCCACCTGACCACCACAAATCGTAGCCGCCTGGGGCTTGGCAGAGAGAGTAATCTGGCGTAGACAGGGCTGCGAGGAATGCCGGATCCCCTTCTCCAACTGCGAGCAGTGAGCCTCGGCTACGGGGGGACTCCGGTCCTCAGGGACGTCACGTTCGCCGTGTACGGGGGGGACTTCCTGGCCTTGGTTGGGCCAAACGGGAGCGGAAAGACGACCGTGTTGCGCGCGCTTATCGGCACCCTTGAGCCCCTGAGCGGCGAGATCCTCCACCCGAGCGGCTCGTCAGTCTGCGCCTATGTTCCCCAGGAACGAGAGCTGGATCCGGTCTTTCCGCTGTCAGCCCTCGACGTCGGTCTGCTCGGGAGGGTCGGTCGCATCGGGCCGGGGCGGCGGTGGGGCCGAAAAGACCGAGAGATCTGTCTGAATGCCCTGGCCCAGGTCGGGGTCGCCCGGCTGGCGGACGCCCCGTTTCAGTCCCTGTCGGGAGGCCAGAAGCAGCGCGTCCTGATCGCGCGCGCCCTTGCTGCCGAGCCGGACCTGATGGTCCTGGACGAGCCCACCAGCGGGATGGACCTGCGCTCAGAACGCGAGATCATGGACCTCATCGCGGGCCTTCAGGAGCGAGCCTTAACCATCGTCATCGCCAGCCACAATCTGGGCGTCGTGGCGAGCTATGCGAAGCGGATCGCCATCGTAGATCGGGAGCGTACCGTGTTTCGGATCGGCGATGCCGCCGAGATCCTCACGGACGAGACGCTGAGCGCACTGTACGGCCTCACAGTTCGGGTGAGAGAGCTGGGCGGTCGCAGGACGATCCTGACGGGAGGTGACCCATGGTAGAAGCGTTGCAGCAGTCCTTCTTCCAGCACGCCCTTATCGCCGGCACGCTCGTGGCAATCATGTGCTCGTTCCTTGGGGTGTACGTGGTCCTCAAGCGGATCGTGTTCCTCAGCATCGCGCTGGCCCAGATCGCTTCCGCCGGGGTTGCCCTGGGTCTCTTGCTCCACCTGCACCCGCTGGTAACGGCACTGGCGGGAAGCCTGGGCGGAGCGGCCTGGCTTTCCCGGGCGGCGCAGCGACGCAGGGTTCCCGTCGAGGCGGTCCTCGGAATCAGCTACGTCGTGGCGGCTGCCCTGGGCTTCATCTTTCTCGCCAAGAACCCGCTCGGGGAGGCCAGGGCGCTGAAGATGCTCTTTGGGAACATTCTGTCCGTGCCCATCGACGAGCTGATCGCGCTCGGCGTCGTGGTGCCCCTGATCGGCCTCATTCACTTCTTCTTCTCCAAGGAGTTTCTGTTCGTCTCATTCGACTTCGAGACCGCGCGGGCTCAGGGGGTGAATGCCCGCCTGTGGGATCTGCTTCTCTACCTCATGGTGGCTCTGGCTGTGGCGCTTGCCATCAAGACTACGGGGGTCCTGCTCACCTTCGCCTTGCTGGTGGTGCCGGCCACGACCGCGCGACTCCTTGTAAATCGGATCGGGCCGATGTTCGGGCTCGCCATCGTGTTCGGCGTTCTTTCAGTTCCGGTCGGTCTCATGCTGGCTCTCCGCTTCGACCTGCCGACAGGGTCCACGATCGCCGCGGCCTCGACCGGCCTGTTCCTCGTCGTGGCGCTGGCGAGGCAGGTCGCGTTGGCGACGCCGGCCAAGCCAGCGTTGTCGATGTTCCTGGCGGGCACTCTGGTGCTTGGATTCTCGGCGCCGGCATCAGCGCAAGGAAGGCCAGCACAGGCCCTGGAAGGGGACATCGAACAGCTCAAGCAGGCCGTCCGCCAGCTCGAGCGGACGGTGAGATCTCAGCAGGAGCTGATTCACCAGCAACAGCAGCAGATCGAGGCGTTGAATGGCGCGGGCCGACGGGGTGCGCCAGAACCACTGCCGTCACCCGAGCCGCGAGCCCTGGTCGTCACCCCCGCGGTGCAGGCGCAGCCGGCTCAGGCCCTTCGGACGGCGGCGTTGGCGACTCCTCCGGAACGGACGCGGATTCCGCCGTCCCTGGCGCTGCTCCCTGAGCTTCGCGTCGAGGGAAACTTCATTTACAATCACACTTTCGACAATCGGAGGCGGCTGGAAGCGCAACTAGGGGAAGAGCAGGACGGCGAAGAGTTTTTCATCAGGCGAAACCGCTTCAACTTCCGGGAGCTCGAGCTCGGTCTCCGCTCGGCCGTGGATCCCTTCGCGACGTTTGAGGCGATCATCTCCGCCGAGCAGGACTTTGGGGGTGACCTGGAAGTGGGGCTGGAGGAGGGAACCCTGACCCTGCGCCGACTGCCGCTCAGGCTCGAGGGGAAGCTTGGGAAGTTCAGGACCGGCTTCGGCGAGTTCAATGAGTCCGACCCGGAGGAGTTCCCTGAAGTGGATCCGCCGAACGTCATCAGCAATCTGTTCGGGAAGGAGGGCGTCGGCTGGATCGACACGGGGGTCGCCATGGACCTTCCGTTTGCGCTTGGCGACGTCCCCTTCTTGATTTCGGGCGGGGTGTTTAACGGGGACAATGAGGAGGCCTTCCACGGGGGCGAGGCGGGTGTCGCGCGTAAGCCGGCCTACTTCGGTCGGCTCGAGGCATTCTGGGAACTCGGCGCATCGACAGGACTCGAAGCGGGGGCAGGCTTCGCGTCTGGCCACACCCTGGACGAGGCCGACCGGCCAACGCTCCGCTCCCGGATCTTCAACGCCCACCTGGAGCTCGACTACCGGCACCCCGTCCTCAGCCTCTACCGGGGGTTTAACTTCCTCACGGAGTTCTTTTACACCTGGCGGGACCACTCCATCGAGACGGTTGGCGGCGACAGCGTCGGCGAGGAGGTTGTGGATCGCTTCGGGCTCTATGCTCTCGGCGAGCTGCAGCTGGCGCGGAACTGGTTCGTCGCCAGCCGCTTCGACTATTCGCAGCTTCCCGAGCGCGGCGAGACCGGGCCCGCTATGCAGGCCGAGACCGCGGGGTCCACGATCCTCTCCTACAAGCCGAGCCGTTTTTTGACCCTGCGGGGGCAGTACAAGCACACCGAGCGGAACTTCGCCCTGGATTCGGACGAGATCTTCCTCCAAGCGCTGTTCTTGGTCGGCTACGAACGGCCGGGACCGTTCTAGTCCCCCTCCCCCTGCCCTTTCCCCCGTCGGGGAGAGGATGAAGGTGAGAGCGCGGAGGCATCAGGCGCGGTATATTGAGTAATCCGGACTAGGAGGAAACTGGTGCGGCAGGCTCGTTCCCCTTTTGTGCGGCTGGCTCTCACCACTCTGCTGGGGCTCTGGCTATCACTCGCGGGCGCCCCAGAAGCGGTGGCCCGGGCACTCAGGGTGGTGACCAGCTCGACCGACCTGATGGCCATCGCCAAGGAGATCGGCAAGGACCGGGTGCGGGCTCACAGCTTCTTCCTGGGATACCAGGAGCCGGAGATTTGGGTGGATGAGGTCTTCCCGAGCTGGATGCTCAAGACTGCCCGCGCCGACGATTACATCAGGATCGGTCTCTTCGCCGACATCTGGGCCGACATCGTCATCGAAGGGGCGCGGAACCCGAAGATCTTCCCGGGTAGCCCTTTGCTGGTGGATGCCTCGAAGGGAGTCGAGGTCCTTGAGGTCCCCACGGGCCGAGTGGACCGCGCTATGGGTGAGATCCACGTTCAGGGGAACCCGCACTACCTCCTCGATCCCCTCAATGGCAAGATCGTGGCGGCCAACATCCTGCGGGGCCTCATCGAGGCTTCTCCGGATGATGCCGACTTCTTCCGAAAGAACGCCGAGGACTTCTCACGCCGGATCGACCACGCCATGGCCCGCTGGGAGGTGGCAGCCAGGCCGCTCCGGGGGAAGAAGCTGGCGGCGTATCACAAGACCTTTTCCTATCTTGCCAGGCGCTTTGGGTTTGAGGTTGTCGGGTACTGCGAGCCGAGACCCGGGATCGAGCCCTCTCCCACCGACGTCCGCCGGCTGGTCGAGACTATGACCAGGGAAGGGGCGCGGGTCATCATCCACGCGCCAGTCTATAGTCCCCGGATCCCCCGGGCGGTCGCGCGGGAGGTCGAGAAGCGGACAGACCAGCCGGTTCGAGTGATCATGCTCCCCGCCCACGTGGGGGGTGTCCCCGAGGCCAAGGATTATTTCTCCTTCTTCGACTATCTCCTCGCCAAACTGAACGAAGCCGTCCGCTGACTGCGACCTGAGGGCAACTACGCCCAGCCTCTCCGGTCTTAGATCCCGGGCGATCGGGTCTGGAGAACGAAAGCTGCCCGGTTACGCCCGGTTACCCCTTGACTCTTCCCAGTTGCCGGGGCTAGTCTCGGCCTGCCGTTCGTTTTCACCGGACCGGCTCGCTGGAGACCCCTGGCATGCACTGTTCCGGCTGGCAGGACGACACCCCCCATCAGCCCATCGGCTAGGCTCGCCCTTGCTGCGGTTTCCGACACTGTCCTGGCACGCTGTTACCCTTGAACGCTTGATCGGCTACGCTCTGCTCTTGCCGGCGTTCCTGCTGGTGTTTGGCCTCCTCATCTACCCTCTTTTCTATGATCTCTGGCTCAGCGTGACGGATGTAGTCAACGTCGAAGGTTCCCGTAGCTTCGTGGGCCTACGCCACTATCAGTATCTCTTCGGTGACCTCGAGTTCTGGCACGCGGCGCGTAATACGGTTTTCTTGGTCGCGCTTACGACGCTGGTCGAGTTGGTCGTAGGGATTCTCACCGCCTTGCTTCTCTGGTGGCGCTTTTGGGGTAGGGCGTTCATCTTCCTGTCGGTGTTTGTCCCTTGGGCCTTTCCGGTCGCCTTTTCCGCTTTCGCCTGGTATTGGCTTCTCTCGCCTCCCTTCCCCACCTTTTACACGCTCAACATCCTGGAGACACGGTGGTGGCTGGAGGGTGTTTTTGGGCCTGGAGCCTGGCAAGTTCTCAGCATCGCCATCATGAACGTCTGGCGCGGCTCCTCGATCATTGCGGTCTTTCTGCTGGCGGGCTTCAACGCGATCCCGGAAGAGCTGCTCGAAGTCGGGAAGATTGAAGCCAGGACCAGCTGGCAGTATTTCTGGCGGGTCGTGGTGCCGCTCTCGCGTCGCTTCTTGGTCCTGGCGCTGGTCGTGGGCGTGGTCATTACCTACATCGAGTACGCCTCGATGTACGTTTCGACCGGTGGACGGATCACGGTGCCGGTCATGGGCACGCTGGCCTTTCGCGAAGGGATCCAGAACGGCAACACGGGCCTCGGGGCCGCGCTGGCTTTGATCCCGATACCGTTCGCCATCGCGCTGGTGCTTTATTCTTTACGCCTGCTGGAAGGCCGCGCTGCCCACCGCAGAATGTTCCTGCCAGCGCGTGTCCTCTCGCCGTATCGGCGCCTCGTCGAAGCCTTGGCGCGGCGACGGGCAACCCGGTCGGCGGCGCGGCAGGACGTGGCGGTCCGAACCGCGCGGAGGCGTCTCTGGCCTGTCCGCCGAGTCGCCCTGCTGGGGGCCGGTCTCAGCGCCGCGCTGGCGGTGATGGTCTTTCATCTCTTCCCGGTCTACTACACGGCGGTGCAAGCGTTTCGCTCGCTCCCGGAGTACGCGCTCGGCAATCCGTTCTGGGTCTATGATCCGACCTTCGAGGACTTTCTGGCGGTCATTCGGAACTCGACCTTCTGGCACTGGGGTTGGAACACCCTGGTGATCTTCGGGGCCGTCTTGGTCGTCAGCCTGACCATCTCGCTCCTCGCCGGGTACGCCCTGGCCCGGCTTGACCTGCCCGGCAGCCTGTGGTTGGCTCGCTTGATGTTTTTCAGCTATTTCATTCCCCAGATGGCAGTCATCATGCCGGTCTTCCAGCTCTTTCTACTGTTGAACCTTGACGACACGATCGTCGGCATCGTGTTGCTTTACCTGACACTGGCGATCCCGTTCGCGGCCTGGCTGTTCTATCTGTACTTTCAGGGGCTCCCCCGCGAGGTCGAAGAGCACGCGCTACTGGATGGGAGCCGCGTGCAGGTGTTTCTCCGCATCGTTTTCCCCATGAGCTGGCCGGTCATGATCGCGGCGGGGCTCTTTGCCGTGGGGATGATGGGTTCGGACATCCTCTACGCGGCCACCTTCGCGCTCAGCGACGCGACCAAGACGCTGCCGGCCGGCCTCGGCCTGACCGCGATGGAGCTTGATGAATGGGGGGCGCCGGCGAGTGCCGCTGTGTTGCTCTCGTCCCTACCGATTATCATCGCCTGCGCTGCGCTCAGCCCCTATTACGTCCGTGGTCTGCGCGCGGCGCTCATCGAAGGCGCCTAGGGAGCGCCCCATTTGGGAGTGATCGGAGCGATGCGCCGGCGATGCCTTCGGAAGGGGGGCGGAGCCCCCCTTCCGAGTGAAAAGATACCGCTTGACAACGTGCTGAAACCAATGATATTTGGGGGCTCAAGCAAGCCGGAGCAGAGGGTGATTCTCCCCCCCGAGATCTCAAGCGCTTTGCTGGCCGAAGAGACGTGACTTTCCTGGGGGTTAGCGCTCTGCCGGGGGCTTCCTGGTCTCCGGTCGCTGGCAGCGGGGGTGGGGGTGTGTGGCACCTCAAACGTGTCGAACCCAAATGGAGGAGGAGGAACCTATGACGACAACCAATGAGATTCCAACTCACGAGCAGGTAAGCCGGCGCGCCTTTCTGAGGACGGCCGGTGTTGGCGTGGCCGGCGCGTCGGTTGCCACCATGCTGGCAGCGAAGCAGGCGCCGGCCGCCAGGAGGGGGACCAGCTTACGAATCCTCCAGTGGAGCCACTTTATCCCCGCCTATGACGTCTGGTTCGACAAGTTCGCCAGGGACTGGGGGAAGGCTAACGGAGTCAAGGTGCGAGTGGACCACATCCCCCACCTGGAGATACCGGCCCGGCTCGCCGCCGAATTCGCGGCCAAAGCTGGGCATGACTTGGTCTACTTCGTTGGCACGATCCAGACCGCGCTCTACTTCAGGCACCTGGTCGATGTCACCGACATCTCGGAGCAGCTCGGCAAGAGGTGGGGCAGCTGGATCCCGGGGTCGCTCTCCCTCGCGGTGGTCGAGGGACGCTGGCATGCGATCCCCGACTTCTACATCCTGCTCCCGATGCTCTGGCGGAAAGACCTCTTCGACCAGAACAACCTGAAGCCCCCGGACACCTGGGAGCTGGCCCGGGTCGCGGCGCGGACGCTGAAGCCCAAGGGGCACCCCACAGGAATCGCGATGTCGCACTGCAACGACGCCAACCTGGTCTGGCGGTCGGTGCTGTTCAGCTTTGATGGGAAGGAGGCCGATGGGGAGAATATCTTGATCGATTCCAAGGAAACCCGGGGGGCGCTCAGGTTCGCCAAGGCGCTCTTCGACGAGGGGATGACGCCTGAGGTCTTCGCCTGGGACGACGCCTCGGATAACCGGTACCTGGCCTCGGGAATCGCCTGCTGGATCCATGACGCGATCTCGGCCTACCGGACCACCGAGGACACCAATCCCCCGGTGTTCCGGAACACGCACATCGGCCTCGAGCCTCTGGGGCCAGGCGGCAACCGGATCCACGACGCCAACGCCAATGCCTACGCCATCTGGAAGTTCGCGAAGAACCCTCAGGCGGCGAAGGACTTTGTGGTCTTCCTGATTGACCACTGGAAAGACAGCATGATCGCGAGCCGCGGCTATAACATGCCGATGGTCAAAGCCGCGTACAAGAAACCGATGCCGGTCCTCGGGACCGACCCCAACGGCCAGCTGCAGAAGCTGCAAGACTTCCCCGACTTTGTCCGCTTCCACGGCTACCCGGGCCCCTTCACGCCCGCGATCCAGGAGATCGTGGCCACCCACGTGTTGAACGACATGTTCACGAAGGCGGGGCGTGGGCAGAGCCCGGACGCGATCGTCAACTGGGGGATGGGGGAGTACCGGCGGATCTTCTCCAAGCATTACAAGCGAGGATGACATCGAGCCCCGACCGCGGCAATCCTGACGTACGGGCTCGAGCCGCCGCGGTTCCGATTGCCGGACGAGTGGGGCTTCGCGCCTGGTGGCGAAGCCCCACCGTCCGGCGCCTTGCTTTCGGCTACACGCTCCTCTCCCCGGCCATCCTCTACGTGGGCCTCCTGGTCGGGGCGCCGTTTGTCTTTTCGCTCTATCTGGCTCTGAGCGACGCGAACGTCGGTGATCCGGTCGCGTCGTTCATCGGCCTGGAGAACTTCCGGTCGGCCTTCGAGAACCCGACCTTCTTCACCGCCCTTCGCAACAGCATCCTGTTCGTCGTCATCGGCTTCATTTTCAAGGTCCTGTTCGGCACCACCCTCGGGTTCCTCTTGCTCCAGCAGTTCCGCGGCAAGCGGATCTTCCGGGGCCTCGTCGTCATTCCCTTCACGATCCCCATCGCGGTCAGTGTGCTGGCATGGAAGTGGATGTACGATTCTCAATTCAGCGTCATCAACTGGGTGCTGAGCCGCGTCGGCCTGATCGGCGCCTACGGGACAGAGGGGTGGCCGGTGTGGCTCGGTCAGCCCACCCTGGCGCTGTTCGCCGTCATTGCGGTGAACGTCTGGCGGACGTTCCCGTTCACGGCGATTATCCTGCTGGCAGGGTTCACGGCGGTCCCGCAGGAGGTGCTCGACTCCGCCAGGGTGGACGGGACGAACTTCCTCCAGCGGTTCCGGTATGTGGTGATCCCGATGATCGCCCCGATCATCTTTGTCGGGCTCCTCTTCGACACGGTCTTCACCCTCTCCGACATCAGCATCGTCTATCTGCTTACCAACGGCGGGCCTGACAACGCCACGCACATACTGCCCACGCTCGCCTATCTCGTCGGGATCCAGGCGGGGGCGCTGGGCCGCGGGGCAGCCATCGCGCTCTTCCTCGTGCCGCTCCTTTTGCCCGTCATGATCTTGCTGCTCCGGAACCTGGGGCGGCAGGAGTTGTAACGATGGAGCGCCCTCAGGGCAGGCGCGGGAAGGAGGTCCGGCGGCACCTCATCCTCTACACATGGATGACCCCGTACCTCATCGTCGCCGTCTTTCCGATCTACTGGATGGCCATCACCGCCTTCAAACAGGAGGCCGACCTCTACCGGATGGACCACGTCCCGTTCATTTTCAACCTGGCGCCAACGACGAAGCACGTGACCTACCTTTTCACCCACACGAACTACGGCGCCTGGATCATCAACACCATGACAATTGCCGCCTGGGTGGCGCTGATCACTCTCGCCACGGCCGTCCCGGCGGGGTACGCGCTGGCCCGGCTCAGGCTCCCGGGCTCGGAGCACCTGGGCATTGGCATCTTCGCGACATACCTCGTCCCACCCATCGTCCTCTTTCTCCCGCTCTCGCGCGTGGTTTCAACCCTCGGCCTCCAGGACAGGTGGTGGGCCCTTGTGGTGGTCTATCCGACGTTCACGATCCCGTTCTGCACCTGGCTCCTGATGGGCTTCTTCAAGACCGTGCCTGCTGAGATCGAAGAGGCGGCGCGCGTGGACGGTTGCGGGCAGCTGAGCGCCCTCGTCCGCGTCGTGCTCCCGGTCAGCCTCCCGGGGGTGCTGACGGCGGTGATCTTCTCCTTCACGCTCTCCACGCAGGACTTCCTCTACGCGCTGGCCTTCGTGTCGGTCTCCGATCAGAAGCCGGTTCCCCTGGGGGTCGCCACCGAGCTGATCCGGGGGGATGTCTTCTTCTGGGGCTCCCTGATGGCGGGCGCCTTGCTGGTGGGGGTGCCGGTGGCAATCCTCTACAACTTCTTCCTGGAGCGCTTCATTACGGGCCTCACGGGGGGCGCTGTCAAGTAGAGGCCTGGGCCCCCCGAAAGGCCCGAGGGGCGGCATTGGCCGGGGCATCAAAGAAGGCGAGAGGGTTTCGAGGGTGTTTCGGGCGGGGGTAGACACGGCCCCGGCAGGGCCAGCAGCTAGGAACTGGCGGCCCCACCGGGGAAATGGAGCGACGAGAGGAGTTATTCTGCCTTTTTGGCCTTCTTGATCGTCTTCGCCCCGGGATAGCCGACGTGGACCAGCAAGTACTTGACCGGTTTCGTCGGGCTGGCGTTCTTGAAGTTGTGCCAGAGGCCGGTGGTCTCCATGTGTGACTGCCCCGCCGCGAAGTAGTGGATTCCTCCGCGGGCGACCGGTCCGGGGTCGAATTCGGTGGTCAAGATTCCCTCGATGACATAGATAAAGGTCGGAACCAGGAATTTCTCGCGTCCAGTCTGGCCGCCCCCCGCCAGCTCGACCGTGGAGCCAGAGACGAGGAGATCTGTTTTGATCTTCCCCCACCCTCCGAAAACTCCGACCGACGTGACGAGCTTCGTGACCTTCACCCCCTTGGCGCTCTGAGCGTCAGCCGGAACGCCCCAGAGGCCCACAAAGAGGGCAGCGACGACAGCGACAACCACTCTTCTACTCATTGCCCCACCTCCATTGAAAACGCGTGAAGAAACAACCTTCTTGGCCCCTTCCGCCCCGTGTATCGGTCAAGCTCTGACCCGCGCCCCATCCTTAGGTGGTGGGAGACTAGCATCGGCCGGTCCCGCGTGTCAAGGGTGAGTTGCGTGGGGTGGAGCCGCAGCGCGGGGGGGGTGTTGGCCGGCGCCTTCTGCCTTTTGAGCGGGGGTGTCCTGCCGTCGGCGACGGCGGAAGTCCGGGTCGCGGAAGGCCTCCGTGTTGAGGTGGTGGTAACGGGGATTCCGCGGCCCGTCGAGCTTGCCTTCGATGCATCCGGGAGCCTGGTTGTCCTGAGCCACGGCTGGCGTGGCGACAGCGCCGCGGAAATCTATCGGCTCGACCTCAGGGGTCTCCCTCTCGATTCCCCCCCTTCCAGGGTCGTGATCCCCTTCTCAGAGGGGCC
Source organism: Methylomirabilia bacterium (assembly GCA_046758385.1). Classification (GTDB taxonomy): domain Bacteria; phylum Methylomirabilota; class Methylomirabilia; order Rokubacteriales; family CSP1-6; genus JBHIAB01. Next base: position 22,640 of record JBHIAB010000017.1, read on the forward strand.
GCGGAAGGCAACCTTTGGCAGCCTGGCCGTCCATCCGAAGAGCGGAGACCTCTTCCTTGGCGAGGAGAACGGTAACCGGGTCTATCGGCTCACGGCGGAAGGCAATCTTGAGCTGTACGCCGTTGGCCTCCAGCACCTGGTGGGCGGCAGCAGCCTGGCCTTCGACGGCAAGGGCCGACTGGTGGCCCTGGACTATGCGAGCCCGGCAGGGCGACTGCGCTCCGAAGCGCGCCTGCCGCCGGCGCTCGACTGGCTCAGGAGCGAGGCCTACCAGGGGCCCCTCGTGTTTCGGCTCGACCCGAAGGCGGACATCCCCCTTCCGAGGCGGTTCGATCTCGTCGCTCCGCTTTTCCCGAAGGGATGGGCCAGGAGGACGGCACGGGAGGTGCTTCCCCGATTCATCTCGGTCACGGCCTCGCCCGCCGGCAACCTCGTGCTCCTGGGCTCTCTCGGTGAGGTCTTCAGGCTGACCCCTCAGACCGGCCTTCATCTCCTGGCCCGGCTTCCGGCAGGGGATTACCGCCGGACCAACATGGCGGTGGGGCCGGAAGGGGCAGTGTTCGTGAGCAGCGGCTTCCATGTCCGGCGGCTCTTTCGGATCTCTCCCGCCGGCGCGGTGACGACCGTCGCTCGTGAGCTGGGTGATCCGGGAGGCGTCGTCGCGGATCAGGCGGGCAACCTCTATATCGCCGAGACAGCCCTCCATCGGATCATCCGTATTCGCCCCTTACCCTGACGTCTTTTTCCCCTCACCCTCACCCCCCTAAGCTCCTTCGACCATCGCCGCCGTCAGCCCGCGGACATACCCCCGGGCGAAGAAGGCGCAGAGGATGACCACCGGGATCGCCATCAGGTTGATCCCCGCCACGGCGAGGAGCTCGTCCAGGGCCACTTCCATCGTGCTCAGCCCGGCGGGGACCGTCTGGTTATGCTCGCTCAGGAGGAAGACCGAAGCGATGGTGAAGTCACTGGCGATCACGCCGAGGGCGAAGATCCCTGCCGCGACGATGACCGGCCGACTCATCGGGAGGATGATCCGAAGGAAGGCTGTTGCCCGGTTGGCGCCTTCGACCAGGGCGGATTCCTCGACCTCCCGGGGCAGATGCTGGAAGTACACCGAGAGGATCCAGACGCAGAAGGGGAGCGCGAGCACGGGGTAGACGAGGAGCAGGAGCAGGAGGTTGTCGTCCAGGTGGAGCCGGATCACGACCTGGTAGAGGGGGACGAAGAGGATGGTGTGCGGAATCACGTAGGTGGCAAAGAGGGCGCGGCGCCACCAGCGGAACCCAGGAGGGCGGAGCCGCCCCAGGGCATAGCCCGCCAGGATGGCTGCCAGCAGGGTCACCGCCAATGATCCCGCGAAGACGACGATCGTGTTCTCCATCCAGTCGATAAACGGGTAAGAGTGAGCAAGGGTCCGCCCGACGAAGCCTCGGGATTCCCGCTTCGGCTCGAAAAGCTCCTGGAAGTTCTCCAGCGTGGGGTTCATGACAATGAGCGGATAGCCGAAGACATCCTCCTCTGCATTCTTGAGGGACTGCACCAGCATGAAGTAGATGGGGAAGAGGCAGTAGATGGTGGCCGCGAGCAGGAGACTCCCGTGACCGAGCTTTTTCCACCATGGCCGGGGGTTCATGCCGTCTCCTTCTCTGGTGGATCGAACATCCGGAACAGGACGAAGAGCGCGGCGATGAGCAGGGGCACGACGGTCAGCGAGAGAGCCGCGGCTGGTCCGAACTGCCCCCCGTGGATGGCGAGCCAGTAGGAACGGGTCCCAAGGATGGGGTAGACGATGCGGCCGGCCGTGAGCATCCAGACGTTGGCCAGGTCGGCGAAGGCGGTGGTGAGCGAGAGGAAGACAGCAAGGGCAAGGAACGGCTTCAGGAGCGGGACCGTGACGAGCCGGAACCGGCGCCAGGCGCTCTTCGATTCCAGCAGGGCACACTCGAAGAGCTCGGGGGGAATGGCGTTGATCCCCGCCAGGAGGAAGACGCCGATGAAGGAGCTTCCGCGCCAGATGTTGAAGAGAAGGACGCTCAGGAGGCCCCACGCCCCGTTGCCGAGCGCGCTGTCCACGGCGAACTTCAGGTTGCTCATGAAGATGCTGTACGAGGTCGTGATGGGTGGGCTCAGCGTCCAGTACCAGCCGATCACGCTGACGCTTGCGGGGTAGGCCCACGGGAGGAAGATCGCCAGGAAAACCAAAGGTCGTCCGAAGAACGGCCTGGCCAGCAGAAGGGCGAAGCCCACGCCGAGGATCAGCTTTGCCACGGTCGTGACGACAATGTAGACGACCGTGGCCGTAGCCGCGTGCCAGAACTCCGTGGTGGCGAGGAGTCGGCGGTAGTTCTCGAGCCCGATGAACGCCGTAGGGCTGTCCTTGAGCGGCGAGAAGTCGGTCAGACTGATCCCGACCTCCCACGCGACCGGGTAGGCCAGCGCCCCGAGAAGAAGCAGGAGGGTCGGGGAGAGGAACAGGTAAGCTAGCCAGATGTCGCGGCGTCGAGCAGTCCAGAGCCGCCCCTGGCGGGGAAACGCGGCGGGCAGTGGAGCAACCGCGCTGCCCACTGTCTTCACGACCATACCCTTCGAGGCCGTGCAGGAGCCACGCAGGAGGCTCGTCAGGCGATAGCCTCGTCGGTATTGTTGTCGAAGAAGTGGATCCGCTCGGGGACGAAGGCGAGCCGGATCTTCTCGTGGTGCTTGACACGGACCGTGGGATCGACCCGGGCGACGACGCTCTGGTTTCCCACCTTCGTGTCCAACAGGATCTCCGAGCCTAGGGGCTCCACCACCTCGACCACCGCCTCGAAGGTGGCATCCTGAGGGTCGCCGCTGGTTGTCTCCTGGATGTCCTCGGGGCGGATCCCGAGGGTGATGGCCCGTCCCCTGTAGGGCGCCAGGCGGGAGGCCTGCTGGCCCGAGACCTTCACCCTGAACCCCGTGGCTTCGGCGTAGAGAGCGCCGGCGGAATCCGCGATCGTAGTCTCGATGAAGTTCATGGCCGGGGAGCCGATGAAGCCCGCCACGAACTTGTTGCCAGGCTTCGAGTAGACCTCCAGCGGCTCGCCGACCTGCTGGACCACGCCGTCCTTCATGATGACGATGCGATCGCCGAGGGTCATGGCCTCCACCTGATCGTGGGTGACGTAGATGACGGTGGTCTCCAGCCGGTCATGCAGGCGCTTGAGCTCCACGCGCATCTGGACGCGCAGCTTGGCGTCCAGGTTCGAGAGCGGCTCGTCGAAGAGGAACACCTGGGGGTGGCGCACGATCGCGCGGCCGACGGCCACGCGCTGGCGCTCGCCTCCCGAGAGCTGGCGGGGCTTGCGCTTGAGGAGGCCCTGGATCCCCAGCAGCATCGCCGCCTGCTGAACCCGCGTCTCGATCTCGGGTTTCGGGAACTTCCGCATCTTGAGCCCGAATGCCATGTTGTCGTAGACGGTCATGTGCGGGTAGAGGGCATAGTTCTGGAAGACCATGGCGATGTCGCGGTCCTTGGGGGGGAGATCGTTCACGAGGCGCTGGCCAATGTGGATATCCCCCGAGGTGATCTCCTCCAGTCCCGCCACCATCCGCAGGGTGGTGGACTTGCCACACCCGGACGGTCCGACCAGGACGAGGAACTCCTTGTCCTGGACGGCGAGGTTCACGTCCTTCACGGCATGCACCTCGTCGAACTTCTTGTTGAGATCCTTCATGAGTACCTGTGCCATGATCAAGCCTCCTGGGCGACCCTCCTCCGGCCGGTTTCGGATGGCAGGGATTATACCACTCTTCTATCCCTTGACGGAACCGGTGAGACCGGCCACGTAATACTCCACGAAGAATGAGTATACCAGGGCCACGGGGACGGAGCCCAGGAGCGCCCCGGCCATGAGCTGGCCCCAGAAGTAGATATCCCCCCGGATCAACTCGGAGACCACGCCCACCGGCACCGTCTTCTGCTCCGGGGAGGAGAGGAAGACGAGGGCATAGATGAACTCGTTCCAGGAGAGCGTGAAGGCGAAGATCCCCGCCGACAGGATCCCCGGGATGGCGATGGGGAAAATAATCCGCAGCATGGCCTGCAAGCGGCTGGCGCCGTCGATGCGGGCGCACTCCTCCAGCTCCTTGGGGATCGTCTTGAAGTAGCCCATCAGGAGCCAGGTACAGAAGGGGATCAGGAAGGTCGGGTAGGTCAGGATGAGTGCCCAGGGGGTATTGCCGAGCCTGAAGTTCCGGATGATGTCGGCGAGCGGGATGAAGAGAAGCGTGGGCGGGACCAGGTAGGTCACGAAAATCCCGGTTCCGAGGCCGCCTCCCAGCGGGAAGCGCAGGCGGGCCAGCGAGTAGCCGGCCAGCAGCCCGCAAAAGAGCGAGATGAGCGTGGAGAGGACCGCGATGAACATCGTGTTCCAGAGCCAGGTGGGGAAGGTGGTCTTCTGGAGAAGGTCCTGGAAGTGGGCCAGGGTTGGGTTGAGGGTCCAGAAGGGGGTGTTGTTCACGGCTCGCCACGCCCGGTACAGCTCGTAGTCGGGGCGGATCGCCGTGATGAGCATCCAGTAGAAGGGGAAGAGCGTGCCGACGATGAAGAGGGTCAGCGGGATGTAGAAGTACACCCACTTCTTCCACTTTGGCCCTTCAATCATCTAGGCGCCCTCGACGCGGCGGATGTACCAGAGCTGGAACACGACGATGAGGAAGAGCACCGGGAACATGGCGAGCGAGATCGCCGCCCCTTCACCGAGCAGCCCGGCTCCGACGCCTATCTGGTAGGCGTAAGTCGCGAACAGGTGGGTGGAGTTGGCGGGGCCGCCGCCCGTCAGCACGTAGATGAGCTGGAAATCGGCGAAGGTCTGGATCACCGAAAAGAGGACCACCACGAGCGTCACGGGGAGGAGCAGCGGCCAGGTGACTTGCCAGAAGCGCTGCCAGGCATTGGCGCCGTCAAGGGAGGCCGCCTCGTGCAGGTCAGGGTTGATGGTCTGGAGCCCGGCGAGCAGGGTGATGGCGAAGAAGGGCATGCCGCGCCAGGTGTTGATCACGATCGCACACGACATGGCCCACGTGCCGTCGGAGAGGAAGGGGAGCTTGGTCACGATAAATCCGGTCCGGTAGAGGATCCAGTTGAGCACGCTGAAGGTGGGGTCGAACATCCACCGCCAGGCAAAGGTGGAGAGCACGGTCGGGACGATGAATGGGAGCAGCATGAAGGCCCGGACCAGGCGCTTGCCGCGGAAGTGGCGGTTCAGGAGGAGCGCGAGCCACATTCCGAGGGAGAGCTTGAAGACCGTCGCCCAGAAGGTGTACACGAACGTGTTGCCGACGGCCTCGCGGAAGATGGAATCGTTCCAGGCCTTGACGAAGTTCCGAAGCCCCACGAAGTGGCCCGGGTTGCCGACGCTGGTGTCCGAAACCGAGAGCCACACCCCCATGATGAACGGGTAGACGATGAAAGCGCCGAGCAGGATCGCGGTGGGGACAAGCAGGAGATAGCCGAGGACGGTTTCCTTCTCCAGGAGGCGCCTCGGGACCCTTCGGGAAACGTGGGGACGGGGGAGCACCGCCTCCAGTCCAGCGGCGCCCTCCGTCCCCTCCACGATCGCCGTCGAGCGCCTGTGCTCGGACTTCGGCAAGAGACGTCACTCGCTCGTGGTCCAACCGGGATGTAGTGAGGGAGCTGGAGCCCCCCCTCACAGACTACCCTGAGACTACCCGTAGACCTTGAGCAGTTCCCCGTTGGCCCACTTCAGCGCATCCTCGGCCTTCATGCCTCCGGCGGCCTTGGCGTACATGTCGACCATGATGTACTTCGTGTACGCCTCGGTGGCTTGCGCCGTCGCGGGCCCCGCGTGGCCCAGCATGAGAGTCTTGCGGGCGGCCCGCCGGAAGACCTGGAGCGGCTTGTCGACCTTGGGCCACATCGGGTGCTCCTCCCAGCTCTTCGT
>JBHIAB010000018.1:0-27834 GCA_046758385.1 Methylomirabilia bacterium
GCTTCCTCGACGAGGTAGTGCCCCTGCTCTGACCGAAAGGCTCCGATGACCTGGGCACTCGCGCGGCGCCTCCACGCCGCTCATCGGCACAGCGTCTTTCCGACGATCGGCCAGGCACAGATTTGCTACAATGCCTGTCGATTCCGTTCCGTTTCTCCCTTCACATCACCGCGAGAGGAGTTCAGAACCGATGGTGCGACGGACGTACACGGTGGGAATTATCGGGCTTGGGTTCGGCCAAGCCCATGTTCCAGCTTTCCAGGCCAACGGCTGCCAGGTCATCGCTGTCTGCCAGCGTGATCTGGCCAAGGCCAGGGCCGTGGCTGAGAAATACGGTGTCCCACGGACCTTCACCCGGTGGGAGGAGCTGCTAGAGCAAGCGCGGCCCGACATCGTGGTCATCGCTACTCCGCCCCACCTCCACCATCCCATCGCGCTCGCGGCCGTGGCGGGCGGTGCCCACGTCCTGTGCGAGAAGCCGCTGGCCATGAACCTGGCGGAAGCGCGAGAGATGACGGAGACCGCCGCTCGGGCCGGACGAGTGGCGATGACGTGCTTCAACTGGCGCTTCCCCGCAGCGATGCAGCGCTTCCACGCGATGGCGGAAGCACGGCACCTCGGAAGGCTCTTCCATGTGAGCGGCAGGTACCTCGTCCCACGGTGGGCCGACGAAGCGATACCCCCCACGTGGCGGATGGATCGGACTCAGGCCGGGCACGGGGCCATGGGCGATCTCGGCGTCCATCTCATCGATCTGGTTCGGTGGAACTTCGGGGAGTTTTCCCGGGTCTCAGCCCATGCCGGCATCGCGCATCCGTTCCGGACCGTGCCGGGAGACGACAGACGGGCCGATGCGGAGGACTTCTGCATGGTAACGGCCGAGCTCGAATCCGGCGCGCTGGTCACGCTCGTGGCGAGCCGTGCGGCCCGGGGCGCGAACGAGCAGACTCTGGAGGCGTACGGCAGCCAGGGCGCGCTCACCTACGGGCTCTTCCGCGACGGGCCACGTCGGTGGTACGGTGGCGAGCTCCAAGCCGCGTCAGGAGGAACGCCGTTACGGCAGGTCAGGGTTCCAACGGGGCTTCCGCGAGCAGCCGGAGAAGGAGACCCGCTCGAGGTCATCGGAAAGGCCACGATCGGGCCGCTGGTCAAGCGGTTCCTGACCGCAATCCGCACTGGAGAGCGTCCGTCGCCGTCGATCGAAGACGGGATGCAGGCCCAGGCCGTCCTCGATGCCGTTCGTGGATCAGCCTCTCGAGGCGGATGGGTGGCCGTCTCCTCTACATAGGCGAGCACGGCAGCGTCCCGGTACCACCTCCCCACGTCCCCGGGCGTCCGGAGACCGAGCGCGCTGAGCAGCACTCTGACGCTCAAGGCTCTCTGCGGGAGGCCTCAGGCGGGATGTCTCCTTCGACGAGCCGCTTGAAGAGCCCCGAGTGCCGGGTCAGCAGCTTCGAAATGGGCGAGGGCTCCTCCGGATGCCAGTCCACCTGGTCGGCCGGCTCCGGCCACTCGAACGAGAGGTGGGTCACGGTCCCCGGATGCGCGGCGTCCCGCAACACCTCGAGCGTCGACCGAAGAACCGCGCGCTGGGTCTCGGCGTCGTGAGGTTGCCCGAGCGGGCGCCCGAACGGAAACTCGATCGCCGCAACCCGGGGCGCACCAGCGGCGTGGGTCAGATCCGGAATCATCGAGAGCGCGACCGTGCTGATGCCCGCTGCTTCGACCGCTCGCTGCGCCAGCCCCACGGACCGGCAGCAGATGGGTCAGACGGGAAGGAACACCGCCGCGTCCACGCCCTCGGCCTGCATCCGCTCGATCATCGCGGGCACCGTAGAAGCCAGGAACTCGGTAGGATCGAGAAGGTAGCCCATGAAAGAATAGTGGGACGGGGCCGATCGCCCGATCTCGCGTGCGCGCTCGAGATCGGCCAGGCGCTCGAGCGGCAGCGCCGCGTTGAGATCCTCGTATAGGTGCCGCGTGTCGATGTGCAGATGGGACACCACGATGTCGCGTTCGGTCGCCGCGCGGGGGACCACCCGATGGGACGGATCGCCCCACCAGGGATTGCGCCGCTCCCCCTCGGCATCGAACGGTGGATCGTTCTTCATGGAGATTGCGGCCGTGCTGATGAGGGCGACGGTGGCCTCGCGAAGCGATCGGGGGAGCGGAGTCCAGGGCACGGGGTCGCGCGGGGCTCGCGCGATGAGCGACTTCACGATCATGGCAGAGCCAGGATTCAGATACTTGAACGAATCAACCACGCGCCCCTCCCGGCTCGCCGCTCTGTCTCGCTCTCGGGTCATCGAATCCTCCTCAGGAGAGAGACAACCTCCGGCTCAATCGTGACGGGAGAACCATCTCCGTGACAGGCATGCGTTCAGACGCACCCCCAGAGGACCGCCACCTCGCCCGGGCCCTCGCGAGCGTCTGCCTGCTGGGGTGGGCCTTAGCCACCAACTACACCAACCATGCTTCTCTCTTTCCGGTGCTCATGGAGCGCCTCGGATTCGGCCCGGCCCAGGCCGGTCTCCTCTCAACCGCCTTCTTCGTGTCACTGGCGATGGTGTCGGTCCCCGCGGGGGTCCTGAGCGATCGCCTCGGCCCCAAGCGAATCGGGAGCCTCGGGCTCGCCCTCACCTTCCTGAGCAACGTCGGGCTCGGGTTCGCCCGGGATTTCACCGACCTCCTGGCAATCAAGCTCTTCGGGGGAGTGGGTGCGGGGATGGCGTTCATCGCGGGCGTCCGCTACGTCACGGTGGTCTTCCCACCCTCCCGGATCCATCGTGCGCAAGGCCTCTACGGGGGGTGCTCCCACCTGGGTGCAGGAACCTCACTATACCTTGTCCCTCTCCTCTACACCTTGCTGGACTGGCGGGCAACGTTTATCTGGTCCTCAGGACCCGTCGCAGCCTCCCTCGGGCTCTGGATGCTCCTCGCGCCGGACCGCCGGATGACCCTGCCGACCTCCCGCCCGGGCGAGGCGATCCGGAGCGGGACCATCTGGCTCCTGGGGCTGGTCCACACCAGCACGTTCGGGTTGTCGGTCCTCGTGGGAACCTGGATCACTACCTTCCTCGTCCGGGATCTTGACCTCGCCTTGGTTCCCGCGGGGTGGGTCGGCTCGGGTATTCTCGTCGCCGGGATCATCGCTCGCCCGACGGGAGGAATTCTCATCGAGCGCCGCTGGCTCCTCCCGACGACCATGATACGGGCCGCCCTGCTGACCAGCGCCCTCGGACTGGCCCTGCTGGCACTCCCGGGGCGGCCTTTGCGGGCGGCGCTGGCAGCCATTATCGCCATGGGGATCACCATGAGCATCCCCTACTCCGCTGTCATGAACACGGCGAGCGCCGCCCTGCCCAGGAGTCCGGGGGCGGCGGTAGGAATGGTGGGTGGCCTCGCCCTCCTCATGATCGCGATCGGCGCGCCCGCGGTGGGCGCACTGTACACGTGGACGGAGACCTTCTCCTTCCCGTTCGGCCTACTAGGGGTCTTCTGCCTCCTGATCTTCTGGATGGCTCACCGCATCTCCCCACGGGCGGAGCGCTCCGACCCCGATGCATGACCGGGCTCGAGAGCGACTCTGCGGGCCGAACGCCGGGGTTGTCAGCCGAGGCTAGCGGCGGAGCCTGAGGGCTTGGGGACAGACGCTCATCCGGACAGGAGTCTCCGCCACTGCCTCCCCGTCCACATGCACTGGCACTGGTGTGACGGTCGCAATGAGAATTGTGCGTCCTCGCCAGGTCGACACTTTCGGGTTGGCTAGGTGGGCACCACGGTAGACCGTGGGGAGCCAGCGGAGAAGCTCTAGCCGGCCCAGGTTGCCGAGGACAACCAGATCCAGGCAGCCATCCGCAGGGTCCGCGTCCGGGGCAATCTTCATGCCCCCACCGTAATAGGCTCCGTTGGCCACGACGGCTGCGGTCATCGGTCCGGACCACAGAGGCCGGTCGTCCAGATGGATGCTGGCAGGCACCGACCGGTGGGCCCGGAGGGCTCGCAGCACGGCCAGGAGATATGGGACGGTGCCTGAGCCCCCACCGGCCTGAGCCCGCTTGGCGACCACGGCATCGAAACCAGCCCCTGCGGCATTGATGAAATAGCGAGAGCGCCCTTCTCCCCACTCGGCCACTCCCAGATCGACCAGGACGTCCTCGCCCTCCACGATCCGACGGGCTGCCGTCTCGGGATCGGGGGCCAGTCCCAGGTTTCGTGCGGCATCTCGCCCGCGCCCGGTCCCGATCACTGCCAGCGACCCCGGCGGGCTCCCGGTTACGTCGAGAAGCCCGTTGATGGCCTCATTGACGGTGCCATCGCCCCCCACCACGACCACCAGCGGCCACCGGCCGGCCACAGCCTGCCGGACCATTTGCGTCGCGACGCCCCTGCCGGTGGTCTCCCCGAACTCGAAGTCGAGGCCAAGGCGGGAGAGCCGGTCACGGATGGAACGCCACAGCCGCTCTGTCCGTCCGCCGCCCGCAGCCGGGTTGACCACGACAAAGGCACGCATCATCATCTCCAATGCTCTTCGACATGCCCTTCTCCCCTCGCCCCCCCGGGGAAGAGAGGTCAGGGTGAGGGGGAAAGATTCGGCCGTGAGGCCGCAACACGGCGTCACATGCCTTCCCTGACCTCTTTCACATCCAAGAGATCGCGCAAGCCGTCCCCCACGAAATTGATGCTCAGCACGGTGATCATGATCGCCAGCCCGGGGAAGATCCCCAACCACCAGGCCAGCGTGAAAAATCCGCGGGCCCCGCTGAGGATCAGCCCCCAGGTCGGCGTCGTGATCTCCACGCCGAGCCCGAGGAAGGAGAGGGTCGATTCGGCAAGGATGGCGTAGGAGACACTCACTGTCCCCTGGACGATGACTGGGGCCATGCTGTTGGGAACGATTTGCCGGAGGAGAATACGGCTGTCCCGACAGCCCAGGGCTTTGGCGGCCGTGATGTAATCCTCTTCCCGGATCGCCAGCACCACTCCCCGCATGATGCGAGCAAAATCATCGATGTAGGCCAATGAGATGGCGATGATGACATTCTCCAGCCCTGGACCGAAGATGGCCATCAATCCGACGGCAATAATCAGGCCGGGAAACGCCCACTGGAGGTCGATATAGCGCATGATGAGGAGGTCGATCCATCCCCCGTAATACCCCGAGAGGAGGCCAAGCGGGATCCCCACCAGCATGGCCAGCGTCACGGCGGAGAAACCGACGGTCAGGGAGATCCGAGCGCCAGCGATCAACCGGCTCAACAGGTCCCGGCCAAACTCATCGGTGCCGAGGAGGTGGGCGAACGAAGGGGACTCAAGCATCTGAAAGGCTTGGGCTTCGGGATCATAGGGGGCCACCAGAAAGCTGAAGAGAGCCACGAGCACTTCGGCGCCGAGCACAAGCACTCCCACGGCGACCTTTTTGTCGCGCCACAGATGACTAAGGACTCTACTCTTCATATCGGATCTTGGGGTTGATATACGTATAGAGAATGTCGACCGCCAGGTTCGCAAACACGAAGATCATCGCGATGACCAGGATCCCCCCCTGCACGACAGGAAAATCCCGATTGATGATCCCACGCACCAGCAGGCGTCCAAGCCCCTTGATGGCGAACACATCCTCGATCACCACGGTGCCGGCAAGGAGCAGGGCGAAGGCGATGCCGATCACGGTGATGATCGGGATGAGCGCATTGCGGAGGGCGTGCTTCACAACAACGATCCGCTCCTGCAACCCTTTCGCCCGCGCCGTAGTGATATACAGCTCACCGAGGACTTCGAGCATCGCCGAGCGGGTCATCCGCATGATGATGGCGGAAAACTGGGTTCCTATGGCAAGGGCCGGGAGAAAGATGTGGTTGAGCCACGGGAGAACTCCGCCGGAGAGCGGCACATACCCCAAAGCGGGGAACCAGCGCAGCTCCACCGAGAAGAGGAGAATCAGAATAATGCCGAGCCAAAAATTGGGCATGCTGAGGCCGAGAAATGCGAAGCTGGTTCCTACATGGTCGGCAACACTGTACTTTTTCACTGCCGAGATAATGCCCGTAGGAATGGCAATCACCAGGCCTATCACAAGGCCAAACAGCGCGATGGAGAAGGAGCGCGGGGCACTCTCCAGCAGCAGGATGGACACCTTCTGACCGGTGATAATGGAGCGGCCAAAGTCGCCGACCAGAAGGCTCCGAAACCAGAAGAGATACTGGACAGGGAGCGGCTTGTCTAAGCCGAGATTGGCGCGGAGCTGGGCGACCGCCTCCGGGGTCGCTTCCGCGCCCAGCATCACGCTTATCGGATCCCCTGGGATCGCCCGCAAAGCCACGAACACCAGGGTCGCCACCGCCCACATGACGACGGCCGCGTAGAAGATCCGTTTGACCAGATATGTGCGCATGCGAGGGTTCAGCAGGGAGAGGGAAACGTGTTGAAACCCTCGCCCCCTCCGGGGGCGAGGGTCACGGTGAGGGGGCGCCTGCGACGCTGCGGCCGCATCCGTGAATAATGGTCACTTAAGGGCCCCCCACGCAGAGGCCACAGGGACGGGACGAGGGGCGGCCCTGACCCTCCTACGGTCGTTTGCTTTCGGGCCTACCAGAGGCGCCGCTCGCCGATCCGATCGCTGCTCCGCTACCCGGCCGCCCCTCCCGTCCGTGAAGCGAGCGCGCGACAGGCTTATCCCAGGCTCACCTCGCTGAAATCCCACGTCGGGGTGGGTGACATGCGGAAGTTCTTCACCTCCTTCCGCATGGCCACGAACTCGATCAGGTGGTGCGTAAACGCCAAGGGGCAGTCGGCCATCACCAGGTCTTCGGCGAGGTGGACCAGGGCGACGCGCCTTTGCGTATCGGCCTCCCGGAACTGCTCCTCGATGATCAGATCCACCGTCGGATTGCTGTACCCAAAGCGGTTGAATTTCGCCTTGGTGATGAAGAAGTCTCTGAGTGAGTCGTTCGGATCCACATCGGCCCCACTCCCCGCCAGGTAGGCCTCGTACTTACCCTGACGACCCCGCTGGAAGTACACCGATGGGTCCGCCTGCTCGACTCGAAACTCGATGGGAAGCACCTGCTCGATCAGCGGCTTGAGCACCTGAGCGCCCCGCAGGTTCCCGCGCACGATCGAGGTAAGAAGCGTGAGCTTCAGCTTTCCCACCTTCGCCTCGTCCCACAACCGCACCGCCGCGTCGGGGTCATAGCGCTGAGCACTGATCTGTCGCTTCTGCTCCCGGAAGTAGAGCTTCTGTGCCGCCGGGATCGGTCCGACGTCGGGGAGCACCCGTCCAAAGTATCCCCGCTTTGCCAGCTCATCCCGGTCGATCGCCTTGGCGATGGCCAGGCGAACGCGGACGTCTTTGAAGGCCTCCACCCGATCCTGGTTCAATTCAAGCGACTGGAATCCCGGATCTGGCCCCTCCATGATCACGAGGTCGGGGTCTCGCCGCAGCACATCGAGGAACTGCGAGGGGGGCCTGTTGTGGAACTGGATCTCCCCCGTTCTGAGCGCGGCGACGGCCGTTTCCGGCTCCGGCACCGGGATAATGGTGATCCGCTTCAGCTTGGGTTTCCCTTGTATGAAGTAATCATCGAACCGCTCGAGTACGAGCCTGCTTCCCACCTTGTGCTCGACGACCCGGAAGGGCCCGGTACCGACCGGCGTGACGTTATACTGCTCCCTGCCCATCTTCTCCAGCGCGGTGCGGCTTACAATCGCCATCGCCCGCGCGGGGAATCGCGACAGTGCCGCCATCGGGAAGGCCGCAGAGGCGGACTTGAGCCTGAACCTTACCTGGTACGTGCCGAGCTTCTCCACCCGATCGATCTCGGCCAGCCTCCGGCGGTGAATCGATCCGACCTTCGGATTACTGGTCCGGTTGTAGGTGAAGAGCACGTCATCAGCGGTAAAATCTGAGCCATCGTGGAACTTGACCCCTTTGCGAAGCTGGAACGTCCAGTCGCGCCCACCCCTGGAGACTTCCCAGCCCTCCGCGAGGTCTCCCCTCGGCACTAGATTGTGATCAGCGTAGACCAACCCGCTGAAGATATTGGTGGCAATCTGCATCTGCTCGGTCGTGTTGATGAATGCGGGATCGAGCTGCTCGATCTGGTCGAGGTTCCAGCCCGCCACCAGCTCGTTGCTCGCCCGGCGCTGGGCGAACGCGCTTCTGGTCCTGAGGCCCAGCGCATGGGCCAGGCCGACACTCCCGGTGGCAGCCATCAGCTTCAACACGCCGCGCCTGTCCATTCCCGGACCAACCTTCCCCTGCTGTTCCATGGCCCTAGCCCTCCTTACACGGGCATTTCCCGTCTGTGCGACAGTTCACTCCGCCCTCACTCGTCTCCCCTCCGAGCCCGATTGATAGAACGCCACGGTCTCCCCGCTCGGCGGGGCACGGAAACCACAAAAGTAAAGGCTATTGTCTCCGGCTCGGGCCTCGGGTCAAGAGAAAGTTTCCCGCAAGCCACTCCGATGCCCGCCCCCTACCCCTGCTCCCACCCTGCCTTGCGGAAGCCTTCAAGGAAGCGCTCCAGTACCGCCTGATCTTTATAAGGGAGCCTCTCCTTCACACGCTCCAGGGATGCCTCGGGACTGAGCCTCTGGAGCTCCGCCATCTCGGCCCGGGCGTCCTGCTTCCGGCCTAACTCGCTGTAGATGACAGCCAGGTGCGCGTGGGCAGGCAGCCAATCGGGGTTGCGGGTGAGGACTCTCTTCAGCGCTCTAATGGCCTCCTCATGCCGCCCCGTCAACCAGTACGCATGGCCCAAGGTCCACAAGTAGTAAAACGGATAACGCGGGTTGAGGCGCATGGCCTTCTCCACCAACCGAATAGCCTCCTCCGGCCTCCCCGCCCAGGTGAGGATCTGCGCCAGATCCATCTGGTTATCAGCGTTGTTGGGTTCGAGGGCAATAGCCCTCTCTGCCTCTGCGATGGCTCGCTCATGCTGCTTTTTCCAGAGATAGACGTGAGCCAATAGCACGCGGCACCCGGCCAGGGAGTCATACAGGCCTCTCGCCTTTTGAGCGAGCTGAAAGGCTCGCCCCAGGGTTTGAGGATCCTGGCTCCATTGCATCGTCCACGCATCAAAGTGGGTCCAACCCAGGGCGGCATACGCCTCCGCATACTCCGGGTCGAGCTCAATGGCTCTCTCGAACATCTGCCGCGCCTGGAGATTTGCCTCTTTCGTGAATCGCCAACGGTACTCTGCCCCGCGCAAGAAGTAGTCATAGGCCGCCAGGTTGCCAGTGGGGACACGAGTTTCCGGCAGAACCCCTAACCCCCAGCTCCTGGCTCACCTGTTGGACCTTCACCGCCTTCCCCTTGTAGGTGAAGACCGAGTTGCGAGCGATGACAAACAGGCCTGAGAGCTTGGAGAGGTCGGTGATGAGGTCCTCGGTGATCCCGTCGCTGAAGTATCCCTGCTCCGGGTCGCCGCTCATGTTGACGAACGGCAGCACGGCGATCGAGGGCCCGTCGGGTAACTCGAGCGTGCCGTTCCTCTCGCTGGCAACCTTCACCGCCCGCGGGGAAGGACGGAGATAAAAGCTCCAGACTGCTACGGAGGCACCTCCCACAAGCAGGACGGCCACGAGAGCCATAGCCGCCTTGTGCCTGAAACCGCGCTCAACCGTGCTCGCCCTGGGCTCAGCAAGCCCGGGGTCCATCTGCACTCGATACACCCGCACCGGTTCCGCGATGTTCTTGACGGTGTGCTCGCCCAGCGACTCATACCCCTGGGCCAGTTTGTTCCTGACCTGCTCATACACAGTCCCCGAAAGACAGATTCCGCCTCCCTCCGCTAACCCCTCGACGCGGGCGGCGATATTCACCCCATCCCCGTAGATACGCTCCCCGTCGACGATCACATCACCAAGGTTGATGCCGATGCGAAACTCCATCTTCCGGTGATCGGGCAACTCCGCGTTCCGCGCCTTGAGCTCCCGCTGGATCTCCACCGCGCACTGCACCGCGTCCACCACGCTGGCAAACTCGGCCAGCAGGTTGTCCCCTGGCGAGTCCGCCACCCGACCCCGGTGCTGCCGGATGAGGGTGGCCATCACCTCCCGGTAGGCGGTAATCGTCCAGACCGTCGCCACCTCATCGTCGCCCATGAGGCGACTGTAGCCTTTGACGTCGGCGCTGAGGATGGCGGTGAGCTTGCGCTCGACACTCACTGTGGTCCTCCGCCTTGGAGCCCCTTACACCTGCTTTTGTTCCAGGAGAAGATAGAGGGCGGTGATATCCTCCAGGGCCATGCCCTCCTCATGAGCCAAGGCGTACATCCGCTCCGCCGCCGTTGCTGCGGGCAGCCGCACTTCCAGCTCTTTCGCCAGTCGTCCCAGGCTTGCCATATCCTTGACCATGAGGTGGAGCGGTACCGCCGATGGCCCAAACTCCCGGTTGATGATGTAAGGGGCGTTCCGTTCCAGCATCCTGCTCGAGCCCCACGAGTTTTTCAGCACCTCTACCAACCGTTTGGGGTCTACCCCCGCCTTGGTGCCAAGGAGTAGCGCCTCACAGGAGCTCAGGACGTGGGCGCCTACCAGCAATTGGTTTATCAGTTTGGTGACCGTCCCGGACCCCGAGGGGCCCATGTGCACGACGGTCTTGCCCATGGCCTGGAAGACAGGCAAGGCCTTCTGGAAGGCTTGCTCATCGCCTCCTGCCATGATGGCCAGGGTGCCCGCCAGAGCCCCTTCGGGGCCCCCGCTGATGGGGGCATCCAGGAAGAAGGCTCCTCTCCTGCGGGCGGCCTCATAGATCCTACGGGACGTCGCGCGGTCCACCGTGCCGTGATCTACGAGGATTTGGCCGGGCGTGCTCGCAGACACGACGCCCCTCTCGCCTAGGAATACCTCCTCCCCGGTCGGGATGTCAGGGAGACACGCCAGGACCACGTCCACCTCGCGAGTCAGGTGCGGCAGGGAATCACACCCTACCGCGCCCTCAGCCTCCATCGCCTGGATCTTGGACCTGGTCCGGGTAAAGACACGGAGGTCGAACCCGGCCTTGAGGACGTTGCGGGCCATCCCCTGACCCATGCGCCCCAGTCCGATGAACCCGACCTTCATTTCCCTCACGCCTCCAAGACTCCGAGTCTCCTTGGCTCTGGACAGGATTCCGAGTAAGGTCGCCGTGACCCTCTCTGGCCTTCTTCAGGGCTAATCCGTCGCTCGTGGGAGGACTCTATGCCGCCGCCTTGTGGCTGTCAAGCCGGCCCTTGACCACTCTTGAGTGCCCAAGCTAGGCTTAGCGGCACCGTGACCACGGTGATTTCCAACGCCCTCACCCGACCCCTGCAAGGAGGATGCAATGCCACGCACTGTGATCGCTTCGGACAAGCTCCCGCCCCTCACAAGACCGCTCAGCTATGGCGTGAAAGCCGGAGGATGGGTCTTCACCGCGGGGATGCTGGGTCTGGACCCGGCGGGAAACGTGGTTGGAACATCCCCGGGCCGCCCCGACGTTGAAGCGCAGACCCGGCAGACCTTCCAAAACCTCACGACCACCCTGGAGGCGCTGGACGTCTTGCCGGACCGGGCGGCCAAGGTCAAAGGCTACATCACGGATTTCCGTTACTTCGACCGCTACAATCGGACGTACCGCGAGTTCTTCAAGCCCCCGTACCCGGCCCGGGCCACCGTGGGCAACGGCCTCGCCCGAGAGGGCGCCATGATCGAGGTGGAGGCCATCGCGACAGTCTCCGGAACGCCGCGCGAGATTCGCTCACCGAAGCTCGCAGACTGGGAGCCTCCCGCGGCCCAGGGAGGCACCGGTGTGGGCGATGTCCTCTTCGTCAGCGGCCATGTCGCGCGCGATGCGGCGGGACAGCTCGTCGGCCGGGGCGACATGAGGGCCCAGGCCGAGCAAGCCCTGGACAACGTCGGCGCCACCCTCGAGGCCACAGGCTTCAGCTTCTCCGACGTGATCAAGATCAACGGGACCGTGCCTGACTGGTACGGCTTCAACCGCTACAACGATATCTTCATGAAGTACTTCACCGAGCCCTTCGAATCGCGGGCGACGATTCAGGGGAATCTCGCGTTGGAGGGGATGCTCATCGAGATCGAGGCCGTGGCCGCGCGTGGGACCAAGCGCATCGTGGAGTCCGAGGCGGCCGGCAGCGGGCACTTCACCCTCAAACGCCGGGCGGACACGATCTACGTCCCGGAGCTGCCCGGTGCCCTCGCCCCACATTCGCACGCCGTTCAGGTCGGCGATCTGGTCTACTTGTGCGGCGAGGTGGGTTACGATGCCTCGAGCCGCCTGGTGGGGCCGGGTGACATCCGCGCGCAGACGCGGAAGACATTGGAAAACCTCCGCCTCTGCATGGAGGCCCTTGGCGGCAGTATGGACGACATCGTCAAGGCCAATGCGAGCATCACCGACTACCGGATGGTCGCAGCCTTCAACGAGGAGTACGCGAAGTTCTTCACCCCGCCCTATCCGGCCCGGACGACGGTCGTCGGAGGTCTCGCCCAGGACCGGATGGTGGTCGAGATCGAAGCCATTGCGGTACTCGGCGCGTCGCATAACGCCGTCGCGGTGACGGGGCCCGCTCGGTAGCGAGCCAGCGCCGGTGCCCAGAACACAGCCTTTGGAGGATACCATGTCTGAAGAACGATACCAGAAGGGTCTAGCCGTAAAGCGCTCGCTGTTCGGGGAAGGGAAGGAACACCCCCTTCCTCCCGGTCACCTGGCCGAGGAGTTGCTGCGCCTGACCGATGAAGCCCTGTTCGGGGGCATTTACGCGCGGCCGGGCCTGAGCCTCCAGAGCCGGAGCATGATCACCCTGGCTGCGTTGACCGTCCTCGGCAAGCCCAACCAGGTCCGGCGTCACGTGCAGGGCGCCCTCCACATCGGCATCTCCCCGGAAGAGATCAAGGAAATTCTGATGCAGATGGCCTTCTACGGTGGGATTCCCTGCGCCCTGGAGGCTCTTCGCACCGCCCAGGAGGAAATCGCTGCCTGGCAGAAGCAAGAGAGCTAGCAGATAATTCTCTGGAGCACGCCATGGAGACACAACCGATAGGCCGGCCGACTCCTTCTTTACGTTCCTTTCGTAGCGGAAAATGAGTCAACTGCCGGGTCGCGCCGAGCGGATGCGTGGAATACTGCTGGGCACTGCGGTGGGCGACGCCCTGGGTCTACCGGCCGAGGGGATCTCGAGACGCCGGGCCCGAAGGCTCTTTCGCGGCCGGTGGCGCCACCGGTTCGTCCTCGGGCGTGGCATGGTTAGCGATGACACCGATCATACGGTGTTTGTCGCCCAAAGCTTGATCGCGCACCCGGATTCGCTCGCTCGCTTCTCGAGGCGACTTGCATGGTGTTTCCGGCTGTGGCTCCTCACCCTGCCGGCAGGCATCGGCCTGGCGACCCTCAGGTCCATTCTTCGCCTTTGGGTCGGTATCGGTCCGTCAAGGAGTGGCGTGTATTCGGCGGGGAACGGAGCCGCGATGCGTGCGGCGCCCATCGGGGCGTTCTTTGCGTCGTCTGGCGAGCAGATGGATCGATACCTGGAAGCGTGCACTCGTATCACGCACACCGACCCGAAAGCTCTGATCGGGGCGAGGGCAGTGGCGTATCTCACCGGCTGGACCATCCGGCAAGAGCTGAGTGAACGTCCTCACCAAGATGAATTCCTGGCTGTGCTCCGTTCTGCCGGTGCAGAACAGGATCAGGACTGGAGCGAGGTACTCGCCCTCATCCGCTCCGCTCAAAGCCGGCAGCTTTCGGTAGGGGAGTTTGCCGAAGCGCTAGGGTTGCAAGAGGGCGTCACCGGCTACGTCTACCACACCGTCCCGGTGGCGGCGTACGCGTGGTACAGACATTTCGGAGATTTCGAGGGAACGCTCTCCGCGGTCCTGAACTGCGGCGGAGACACGGACACGACGGGAGCGATCGCTGGCGCTCTGGCCTGCGCCGTGGTGGGCGACCGGGGAATCCCCGCCGACTGGATCGAGGGGATTACGGATTGGCCGAGAGGGCCAGCGCTGCTCCGGGCCATCGGTGAGAAACTCTATGAGTGCAGTGCGCGAGGAGTCGCTGGTTCTCCACCGCGATACTTCTTCCCAGGACTACTCCCGCGCAACCTCTTCTTTCTGGCGGTGGTGCTCGCACATGGGCTCAGGCGTCTCGCGCCGCCATACTGACTCTTCTTCGGGCAGATGCGCGGGCCGATCTGAATTTCTGTCGATCCGAGCGGTTCATCAGGATAATTGCATCTCGCCGGACCGTTTCGATCCGGAACAAGGACGAGAATGACTCTCGAATGCCCCGGAAGAACTCTTCCTCGACGGCGTTCCGTGCTGCGCCTCTCTTCTCCAAGCAGATACCCCTCCAAAGGCGAAGCGTGACTTATCCAGGCTAGACTGACCACCCCAGTGCTTTCATGTGTTCCAGGCTGACCCGGTTGCTCTCGTCGGGCTCGTTCCGATCCACGATCTCCAAGGTAGTCGGGCCAGTGAAGCCGATCTTCCGCACTTTCTCAGTCAACGCGGCGAAGTCGATGACCCCCGTGCCGATCCGATTGTGGCCCCAGCTCTTGTCATCGGTGTCCGACACATGCAGCAGGACCATGTCGTTCGCCACCAGCTCGAGGCCTTCCAGCGCTGACTCCACCATGGTGGCATTGGCCACGTCATACGAAAGCTTCATTCTGGGATGTGACAGCTCCCGTGCCATCCGGACCATCTGCTCGGCCTTCGTGATCACCGTCCAGCCGTTCTCCAGGCAGAAGGTGACGCCCAGCCGCTCACAATCCGGCAGAAGGGACTCGATACCGCCCCTGACCAGGTCCCAAAAGTAAGAGAACTCGGGCGCGATGAGGGGATGTTTCTTGCCGGCCGAGACCACCACCATCTCGGCCCCGACGTCGTGTGCAAGCTGGATCGTCTGTCGGAGCTGGGTGATCGTCTCCTCCCGGATGCCCGGGTTCGGGCTGGCCATGTTCAGGTCCAGGAAGGTGGGGTTCAGCGAGGTCAGGTGCATGCCCAGAGACTCGTACAGTTTCCGAAACTCAGCCCGGTCGGCCGCGGACCATCCCCGCGGCCAGCAATGGGGGAACGTGGTCATGAACTCGAAGTTCTTGAAACCCAACTCGGCCAGACGTCGAACCGTGTCCGAAAGCGGAAGGTCCCACAGGTAACTGTAGGTACAACCCCCGAGGATGAGTGGCATCTCGGTTCCTCCTTCAAACGGCGCTCACGCCGAGTGCGGGGTGAACACAATCTTGAGAGCCTCCTTACTCTTCATCAGCTCGAATGCGCGCGCTGCTTCATGCATGGGCAGCCGGTGGGTGATCAGGTTCTCGAGGGGCACCTTCCCGCTGGCCAGGACATCGTAACTCCGGTGCCAGATCCTATGCTCGTGGGCGCGAACCCCGATCAGCTCCACCTCGAGGTACGAAATGATGGCGGTGTTGAAGGACGACTCGCCGTACCCCTGGCCCAGGACGCCTACCCGGCCGCCTCTCCGCACCAATGTCAAGGCCTGCGGCACACCGCTGGGATGGCCGGTGCACTCGAAGACGACGTCCGCTCCCAACCCCCGCGTCAGGCCCCGGACCACCTCCGCCGGATCTGTCTCGTCCACCACGATGGTCTGAGCCCCCAAAGACGCTGCGACGCTCAAGCGGTCCTTGTCAGGCGCGAGCCCCGTCATGACAAGCTCGGAGGCGCCGGCGGCTCGGGCCACCAACAGGACCAGGAACCCCATGGGCCCCGGGCCCACCACCACCACCGTGTCGCCGGGGCCGAGCGGCACCCGCTCCATGGTGTGAAGCGCGACGCAGAGAACCTCCGTCATGGAGGCGGTTTCGAATGGGACATCCGGCGGCAGGAGGAAGACGTTCCCTTGGCGCAAGGATACGAATTCGGCGAAGCACCCGTTCAATCGCACGCCGATCATGGGCCGGTTTACGCAGATGCCATGGCGGCCTGAGCGACAGAAGTAGCATTCTCCGCAATACATGATGCCGTTGCCCGTCACCCGGTCGCCCACCTTGAAGCGGGTCACCCCCGCCCCCACTTCACACACGATTCCGGCAAATTCGTGCCCCATGACCACCGGAGTCTCCGGTTTGTACTCCCGAATCATAGACTCCTTCCAGTCGTAGAGGCTCATGTCTGTGCCGCAGAGTCCGGCGGCCCTGACCTCGATTACCACCTCGCCCGGCCGCGCCTCCGGGTCCGCAAAGTCCGTGTAAGCCACGTGCCCCGGCCCTGGATCGGTCTTCACGATCGCTTTCATAAGCGCCTCCACACCAGCCGCATGGCTCGCCAAAATCGCCTAAGAGATCATGGGGAAGGTCGTACCGGTCCTGCCCCCCCCTCCAGGGCAAAAGCCCGGCAAGGCGCCCCGTCAACTCCCACGAGACGAAGCGGGGCTGCCACGAACAGAAACCGTTCCTGCCTCACCGCCCCCAGATTCGTCAGGAACTCCACGTTGAGGACGTTCTGGCCCAGCATGATGTGGTGCACCTGGTAGTCCCGGCCGTGAGAGCCCGATTTCCTGACTTCCGGATCCTGCGAGAAGTCGTAGCCGACGGCTCGGAAGCCGTGATCCACCAGCCACTCTGCTCCATCCTCACTCAGATACGGGGAGTCGGTGAAAAACCGCTCGGTACCCCAGGCCATGTCTGTCCACCCCGTCCGCAGCAGCACGATCGATAGGCCCCTGACACGGTCTTCGAGCCGCTGAAGGTCAGCAGCCGTAATCGGCACGATCCCCCGCCTTGTCGAAAAGTCCAGGATCGTTGCTTCCCCGACGATCCATTCCAGAGGAACCTGGTCGATCGTCCGTCCGCCCTCGATGAAGTGAGTCGGGGCATCCACGTGGGTCCCCATATGCGACCAGATCGTCACCTCCGTGGCCGCGAACCCATGCTCAGCAAGAACGTGCGTAGGCTGGAAATTCACCTGCTGGCCGAACCGGCCGCTGCCGTGAGTGACACCAACGCTGAGGTCGATGATCCGCACCCCCACCGGATCCTCCTTTGTCCCCCGCCTCACACGAGAAACTGGCCAACGGTGACCACGTGCCCCGCTGCGCCGGGCCCGCCGAGAACGATGAGGAGCGGCATGATCGAGACGGCCGCCTGCGCCTCGGCTGGCCACGGCGCGACGAGCAGGCCGAGGATGAGGATGAGTACGACGGCTCTGGACCTCATGGTTGGCCCCTCCTTCGCTTAGAGGACGGCACGCTCGGGCCTCGGAGCAGAGTGGCCCCAGGATAACGCCACACGGAAGATAAGGGAATGGGTCTGTGCAGGAGGTTTTCGCGCGTCAAGACCATGACCCGGGGGCCTAGCCCGCTGCGGGTCCCACCGGCTCAACGCCAGATCGACGCAGGAGGAGAAGAAGTGGCATGAGCACGACAAAAAGCCAGGCAAGGCGCGAGAAATCGTCCAAGAAAGACAGGAACAGCGCCTGCTTTTGGACGGTCGCGTACACGGCGCCCCATGCCTGCTGCTGAGCGGTCATCGCGTCCGAGCCCCGAGCCATGAAATGGGAGGCCAGGTCGTGCACCTGCTGCCATGTCTCTGGATCGTAGGGGCTCACATGCGCCACCAGCTGGGCCTGGTGAGTCTGGGCCCCGCGCTCCAGGAAGCTACTCATCGCGGCAATCCCGATACTCCCGCCGAGGTTGCGCATCACGTTAAAGAGTGCCGAGGCGTGGCCTAACTCCGCTCGAGCTACGGCCGCCAAGACCACAGTCGAAAGTGGAACAAACATGAATCCGATCCCGAGTCCTTGGATGTACCGCGGCCACATAATCTGCCAGTAGTCCGCTTCCAGCGTCAGGCCCGCCATCATGAACATTGCCAGTGCCGTGATCGCCACGCCGGTTCCGAGAATCCACCTGGGGTCCATCCGGTTGATCAACACGCCCGCGAGCGGCATCGTGACGATGGTCGCCAACCCTCCCGCGGCCAGGACCAGCCCCGCCCAGAGCGCCGTGTAGCCCATGACGAGCTGTGTGTAGAGGGGGAAAAGCACCATGGCGCCGTAGAGCCCGGCCGACA
The DNA here is from genome assembly GCA_046758385.1 of Methylomirabilia bacterium. Taxonomy (GTDB): domain Bacteria; phylum Methylomirabilota; class Methylomirabilia; order Rokubacteriales; family CSP1-6; genus JBHIAB01. Next base: position 18,021 of record JBHIAB010000018.1, read on the forward strand.
TCAACGTCATCAATCCCGTCCCGACCGCAAACTCGTAGCGTCGGAGGACTCGAAGGTCAACGACCGGCTCCGGGGTACTGACCTCACGAAAGACGAACAGTACGAGGGCGGACACGGAGACGATAGTCAGCTGGATGATCAGGGCGGAGCTGAACCAGTCCTGACGTTGTCCCCGATCCAGCACGAACTGCAACGCCCCAATCCCCACCGCCAGGAGAAGGAGTCCCCACCCGTCGATCCGCCTAATCACCCGTCTGAGGCCTGGTGGATCCGAGAGGAAGAGCTGGCCTAGAAAAATGGCGATCGCGCCCACCGGTACGTTGATGTAAAAGATCCACCGCCAGCTCCAGTTTTCGGTGATCCATCCGCCCAGGATCGGCCCGAGGATGGAGCCGCCCACGATCCCAACTCCCCAGAACGCCATAGCGATCCCTTGCTGCGCGCGAGGGAACGTCTCCATCACGATAGCTTGCGAGAGCGGGATCAGGGTGCCGCCCCCTAGCCCCTGGAAGACCCGTGCCAAGATGAGGAGCTCCAAGGTGGGCGCTGCGCCGGCTGCGACGGCGCCGAGCATATAGATCCCCATGCCGGCGATGAACAGTCGCTTTCGACCCAAAAGGTCCGTCAGCCATCCCGTGATGGGGATGACGACGGCGTTGGCGATGAGGTATGTAGTGAGAATCCACGTCACCTCGTCCACGCCGGCGGAGAGCGACCCCCGAATGTGGTTCAGGGCCACGTTGGCGATCGTCACATCGAGAATTTGCGTGAACGTAGCGAGCGAGGCAGCGACCGCGATCATCCAGTTGCTGGCGGACGTCATGAAGGGAGGGTCAGCGGGTCTCGATGGTCGAGATCACCGACATCCCCGGCACCAGCAGGTGGTGCCGGCTCTCTCCAGGGTTGAACACGAGCTTGACGAGCGCAAGAAACATCACAGGCCTTCTTAGGCCTTCCGGCTCGTCCGAGGTGCAGATGAGTCGATCGGCGGAGATCTTCTGCAGCGCTCCAGCGCTTCCGCATAACACCGTGTCTTGACTATACGCAGCAAGTAGCTCGAAATCGTTGGAACAGCACTAGGCTCGGATGTCTTCAACGTACACCTTCATGAGAATCTTGCCCCACCCGCCCTTGTCCAGGCCCACGTCGGAGCACTGCACCGTCATCGTTCGTTCATGTTTCGGGTCGGCGTGGTTGATGAACCGTTCGTAGATCGTGTTGATCGGCGCCTGCAGCGCGCTGAGTGCAAAGAGGCACATCTTGTCCGGGCATTCCTTGGTGACGAGCTGGCCGTTGCCGTCCATGACGAACTTGTGGCCCACTTTGTGCCGCGCGTGACATCCGTGCGACTCGATCACCTCGGCGATGATGCGGGTCTTCACGAACTCAGGGGTTTCGGTCACCATCTTCACACGCATGGGGTCCGACTTGAAAACCTCCATTTGTTCGTCGGTGTAGCCCATGTGCTCCTGAAAACGCTTCCACAGTTTTTCCTTTTCCATGTCTCCCTTCTCCTTTCGTTGAATCTGTGGTTGGGGTGGGGTCAGCCTGCCCTCGGGCTGACCGCCTTCAGTTTGCCGGATCCGGCGTGAGCTCCTGGTCGTTCGTTGAGGCGGGACGATCACCGACTCAAGGCGGGCTGCTCGACCGGATTACGAATCGGCGTCCCATCTCCCCAGTCCCTTGGTGGTGGAGCCAGCAGCGACCACCTCTCCGTGACTCCGGCCTCCTGACAGTCTCCTAGGCCTACCCATGGTCGTGAGCCCCGTGTCCTACCCCTAGAACGTGATTGTCCTTGTCACAGCTCAGGATTTGCTCATGCTCCGTGCCCACCGTTCCATCTGGGTTAATCCTCAAAATCATCCAGAAATGACTCTTGTCAGGATCTTCAACCCTCACTGACATTTGACCTGACCGCTGGCTATCCTGAGCCTTGGCATTACCTGATTTCGCCTGAACTGTGTCATTTCCCAGAAACGTTAGCGCCACAACAACTAAGAGCGCGCCGATCTATGCCGAAAATGGCCAGAGTGAGCCCGAGTGCGGTCGGCCTAGGCACAAGTTGGGCCCAATCGCGATTCTGCAGGAAATCTTAGTGGTGGGCAACTACCTGAAAAAAATGGTGGGCAGGGCCGGAATTGAACCGGCGACACCAGGATTTTCAGTCCTGTGCTCTACCGACTGAGCTACCTGCCCTCCAAGGCTCGAAGCATACCAGAGGGTGAACGGCCTGTCCACCGGCGGGCTGCGCGTGACCCTTGAAGAACTCTCACCCCAGCCCTCCAGCTCTCTCACTGGAAGGTAGAGGGAGAAGCAAGGGGCCCTCTCACCGTGGCTCTCTCCCCCCGCGAGGGGCGAGGGAAACAACGAGGCACTAAAGCTCGGGGCCCTTGAACCAGCCTTCGGCGACCATGTCCTTCACGGCCTGCTCGTAGCCCTCAATGCTGCGCGCCAGGTCTTCCTCTGTGTGGACTGCGGACACCCAGCCGTGGAACAGCGAGCAGTCCACGCCGTGGTTGAGGAGCGCGCACCGGAGCACGTGATAGAGCTCGGTGCGGTGGGGCCGCTCGAGACCGGCGAGCCCCGGAAGCCCCTCGAAGGAGACGTGATAGATGGAAGCCTCGCCGTAGACGGCCCCGGGAGCGCCCACGCGCTTCATCACCTCCGAGAGCGCCGAGCGAAACTCCTCGCCCAGCTTGCTGGCCTGGCCGTGGAGGTGTCCGTCGGAGATGGTCTCCAGGGTGGCAATTCCGGCCGCCGCGCTGAGAGGGTTGGCGTTGAAGGTGCCTGCGTGGGCGACCCGCTCGCTCCGGTCCCAGACGGGGTCGCCCCGGTGGGCGATGAGCGACATGATCTCGCCCTTGCCCACCACGGCGCCGCCAGGGAGACCGCCGGCCATGATCTTCGCCAGCGCGGTGAGGTCTGGGGTCACTCCGAAGTAGGCCTGGGCGCCGCCAGGTGCGTAGCGGAACCCGGTGATGACCTCGTCGAAGATCAGGACGACGTGGTGGCGCGCGGTCAGCGATCGGAGCTCCTGGAGGTAGCCGGGGATAGAGGGTGTGGTTCCTGCTTGCCCGCCGGCCGGCTCCAGGATCACGGCGGCGACGTCTCCTCGCTCCAGGAGTCCCTCCACGGCCTTGATGTCGTTGGGCGGGCAGAGCAACACCTGGTCGAGGGTGGCCCCGGGGACACCTGCCGAGAGCGGCACTTCGTAGGGAGGGTTGACACCGGCCACCACACCGTCGTGCCACCCGTGGAAGTGGCCGTGGAGCTTCACCACTTTGGGACGCCCGGTGTGGGCGCGGGCGAGGCGCAAGGCCAGGTGCGTGGCCTCGGTGCCCGACATGGTGAAGCGCACCATCTCCGCAGAGGGGATCAGCCGCTGCACCAGCTCGGCCCAGCGCACCTCGAGCTCGTGACAGGCGCCGAGATGGGTGCCCCGGGCTGCCTGTTCCTGGATCGCCGCCACCACGGCTGGATGGCAATGGCCCAAGAAGAGCGCGCCGTGCCCCATCCAGTAGTCCACGTACTCGTGCCCATCCACATCCCACTTCCGCGAGCCCTGGGCCCGCTCGATGTACACCGGGAACGGGGTGAGATGGCGGATGTCGTGGGTGATTCCGCCGGGGATGGCCCCACGTGCGCGCTCCCAGAGCGCCAGCGATTCGGGGTGCAAGGACCGATACGTGTCGAGCGCTCGCGAGGAACGAGTCTGTGCCGTCATACTCTGAGACCTCCTTGGCGTTCCGAGATCGCACGCAACAGCTCCACCAGGGACGCGTGAGCCTCCACCGGCAGGCCATCCACCATGGATGCGCGGCGGCGCGTGAGCCCGTCCACTCCCCCCGCCTCGACACAGGCCGCCACGAGCCGTCGCTCCTCCTCCGCAGTGTGAAGCAGAGAACGGCCCGCGAGCAGGGACAGATGCGCCGTCACCCCGTAAGCGCCCCAGTTGGAGACTCCCGCCACGACCAGGTGATCGACCCTCACCACGGAGGCAATGCGTCGGGCGAGCGGGCCCTGGCGCAAAAGCCGGGCTCGCACGTTCCCCATCCCAATCTCGTTGCCACCATCACCGATCCCGATCGTAGTGACTCCACGCGGAGGTCGGAGGAAGAGGCTATCCACCGGCCTGTTCCATGGCGTGATGGACTCCCCGCGCATGTTCCAGTAGCCACCGTCCGCGCCCCGTCCGGGGCGTTCCACGGCGACCAGGTGAGTCGGCCGAAGCTCGCTCAGGAGTCGCCGGGCGGCCGCCTCAGGGGGCTCGTCGTCGGGGAAGACGACGATGTCCACGGGCTGGCCCACGGCCTTGAGGGCTGCCTCAAGCAGGGCGAGAGTGAAGGAATCAATGACGTAGGTCACCGACTTCCCCAACAGGCGGAGGGCCCGGCCGAGGACAGCGGCGCCAGGCGGGCCGTCGGTCTCGGGAAAGCCAGCCCCCACGACGAAGCCGGTGGTAATGACGATCCGATGGCCCCGCATGAGCGACCGGCCGGCGGCCTTAGCTCCCCCGGGAGTGAAGAACGCCGCGACCCCTCTGGTGCTCGGGTCGAGGGCGAGCAGGTGGTCGATGGGATCACGCGAGCGGCCCAACGAGGAGGCTCCTTTCCGCTGGGGGTCGACCCTACCACCATTCCGCAGGATAGGCAAAGGCTTTGTCCCTCGGCGCCCAGTCATTCGGCGGCAGAAGGACGGAGAGGCTGAGGGATGGTAAAGATCATCGAGACGGCGTCCTCGCCCTCCTGGTCGAAATAGACGACGAGCCCCCTTTCGTACAAAAACACTTGGCGCCCGTCATCGGCGCCTACCCCGTCCGGCGGCCCCCACCCTCTGAGGACGATCTTCCGGCTGAAGATGCGGGGCCGGGGCTCCAGCTGGAAGGTACGCACGAGGGTGGGACGATAGCCCTTCGGGGTGAGGAGCCCAAAGTCCACACTCATCTGCTTCATTCCGGGAGGGGCCCGGTCCTCTTCGTAAACCCACTGAAGGGTATCGTAGCCCTCGAGGGTCTGGCGTGATTCATGGGAGGGCGGGCCGTACCGGGCGCGCACCTGCTCGGTGGTGCTCTCGCCCGGAGTGATCCCGCCCCAGTCGGCTGCGGCGCCCCACGCGGGGAGCCCGCCGAGCAGGAGCGCACCGACGACGATGGTGAAGAGGCGTCTCACAACTTCTGTCCCGAGCCAACTTCGCGGGCGTGGGCGACCTCAGCCCCCGCGGCCAGGGTTTCAGCAGCCGAGCGCGGCACCGTCGCCACGAGGATCGGCACCTCCCATGAGTGTCCCGTCCCGGACGACAATCCCGTGGGCATGCCCCATCCGGCTGAAGAAGTCGCTCACCACCTGTACGCGATGGCCGCGCCGGCCGAGGCCAGCCACGGTTCGCCGGGGAAACCGCCCTTCGACCCAGAGCGTGTCGCCGTCCGGCTCTTCCGGCTTGAAGCGCCCGGCCAGAAAACGGGGGCGCTCGATGGCCTCCTGGATGTCCATGCCGAAGTCCAAGATGTTGGTGAGCACCTGCATGTGGAACATGGCCTGCCCCTCGGCTCCCATGGTCGCAAAGCCGATGACGGGTCGGTCGTCACGGGTGACGATGGCCGCGATCAGCGTGTGGAAAGGCCGCTTGCTGGGGCCGAAGCAGTTGGGGTGGGAGGGGTCCGTGCTGAAGTAGGAGCCGCGGCTGTGCAGGACCACTCCGGTTCCCTCAGCGACGACCCCTGAGCCAAACGGGCTGAAGAGGCTCTGGATCACGCTGACCATGTTTCCCTGCCGGTCGGCGATGACGAAACCCGTCGTGTCGCCCGTGGGATCTCCAGCGCCGTAGCTCTGCGCCTTCTTCCGGTCGAAGCTCTTGCGGCGCCGGGCCGCATAGGACTTGGAAAGGACGCCGTCGACCGGGAGCCGGGCATGGGCGGGATCGGCGATCCAGCGATTGCGGTCGGCATAGGCGAGCTTGACCATCTCCACGAGGAGATGGAGGTGATCGGTCGAGTGGTACGCCATCTTGCCGAGGGAGAACCCCTCCAGGAGGTTCAACCCAAGGAGGGCGGCCAGCCCTTGCGTCGGCAGCGGGGTTTGATAGACCGTGTAGTCGCGGTATGAGGTGTGGATCGGCTCCCCCCACTCTCCCGTGTGAGCCGCCATGTCCTGGGCGGTGACGAAGCCCTCGGCCTCGAGCCGGCGCGCGATGGCCTCGGCGATCCGCCCACGATAGAAGAGGTCGGGACCCTCATTGGCCAACTCTCGGAGCGTGCGCGCCAGATCGGGCTGGCAGACGAGTTCGCCCATCTGGGGGAGCCGCCCTCCCGGAGCGAAAATCCGCCGCCACTCGGCATCCTCGATCTGGCGAAGCCGCTCTCCGATCGTCTGGCTGAGCAGGCCCGTCGTGGGAAAGCCGGCCTCCGCATAGTGGATGGCAGGACCGAGAAGATCGCCGAGCCGCCGACTGCCGAAGCGCTCCAGTAGCATGGCCCACGCGAGGACACACCCCGGGACCGACACCGATCCCGGCCCGGCGGTGGGCACTCGGGAGAGGCCCCGGCGGCTCAGCTCATCGAGCGAAGCCCGAGAGCCCGAACGGCCCGACCCGTTAAGACAGTGCACGCGGCCCGAGGCGGCCTCATAGAAGAGGGCGAAGAGATCTCCGCCCACGCCGCACATGTGGGGTTGGGTAACGCCGAGGACGGCGTTCACCGCCACGGCGGCATCGGCAGCGTTGCCGCCCGACTTGAGCACCTCGATGCCGGTGAGCGTGGCCAGCGGGTGAGCCGACGCCACCATCCCCTCCCGCCCCAGCGCCACGGGCCGATGCGCGTATCCAATCTGCGGCACGGTCAAGCCTCCTTGAAGAGTGTGGTGATCTCGTCCTGCGGGAAAGTCGGCATCGGCCTGGGGTTCGCGCCCTCGACAAGCATGACGCCCTGCTCTTGTGAGACGACCTGGCCGATGAGGGCGCCGTCAATCCCCTCTCGCGCGCAGGCCTGGAGCACGTTGGCGGCATCGGCAGGAGCCAAGGTGAGGAGGAGCGCGCCAGAGGCGATGGTTCCCAGGGGATCGAGGCCGAACTCCTGGCAGAGTCTGCCCCCCTCCGGGAGGACTGAGATCCGCTCCCGCTCCACGCGGAGCCCCACGCCGGAGGCGGCGGCGAGCTCCCAGAGCGCGGTTGCAATGCCCCCCTCGGTCGGGTCGTGCATGGCATGAACGGGCGCCAGCTCGGTGGCGAGCATGGCCTCGGGGACGACGCTCAGCCCAGGGCGGCGCAGGAACTGCTTGGCCCGCTCGACGACGTCTGGCGGCACGCCCCGCCTGAGGAGCTCAGGCTCCCTCTCCCTCGCGATGATCGCCGTCCCCTCCACCGGCACCCCTTTCGTGAGCAGCACTGCATCTCCCACCCGGGCCCCGCCCGTCGTGACCAGGCGGTCCCTCGCCACCTCGCCCAGCATGGTCCCCACCACGACGGGACGATCAAGCCCCGCGGTGACCTCGGTGTGGCCACCAACGAGCGAGACGTTGAGCTCCTCCGAGGCCTCGCTCAGCTGCGCGAAGAGCTGCTCCACCATCTCGTCGGAGGTTCCCCCCTCGGGGAGGAGCAAGGTAGCGAGGAACCAGCGAGGGCGGGCGCCGCGCACCGCCACGTCGTTGGCATTGACCTGGAGCGCATACCAGCCGATCTCCGCGGTGGCGAACGTGATGGGATCGGTGGTGGCCAGGAGATAGCGGTCCCCCATCTCGATGACCGCCGCGTCCTCGCCGACGCGCGGCCCCACGACCACCCGCTCATCGAGGGGCGCGTATTTGCTGAACAACGCCTGGAGGGTTTCCGCCCGCAGCTTTCCGACGGGGAGCGCCTGCATGGGGTTGTAGTATACCGCACGTCGCCCAGGGGGTGAGGACAACCAGCTGGAAAGATTGAGCGCCGACAGCCCTCCAACCCTCATATGCAGCCCGAATCTTATCAATCACATGCGCCCAGAATCTAGGCATTGACAAGAGGTCCCGATAAGGGTTTGCTTATGCAATTCGGGGGGTGGGCGAAACGGCTTGTCGCGAGAGCGCGACGACCCCAAGAATGGATCGGTGGGAAACAGGGCTAAGTAAGGGGGGGACTAAGGATGGGTGCCAGACCACGGAGGTCTTCGAACGATTGTCGCTTCCCGCGACGTATGACGACGAGCGCGATTCTTGCGGCGATGATTGTGCTGGGCAGCTGGGCCGGTGTGTCTGCGAAACATGCCAAGCCCCAGATGCCGTGTCTTCCGCCCGGAATGACCGCCGAGTTCTTCACGTGGCCGGTCACGCACATGGCAACAGCAATTCTCAGCAAAGACGGGCATCCGGTCCCTGGCTTCTACGTGATTTATCGGCACGAAGACCACGCCGTTGCGGTCCTATGGGCCGGGCAGGACCTCATGGTCGTCGACCCTAGCCCAGATGCAGACGAAACGGTCTGGGTGGATAGGGGTGTGGCCTCCGACAGCCTAGGCATCCGCCAGGTTCCGGGTGAGCCGTGCCAATGGACGCGAGTCGAGGGTACGATCCGCGATGTTCGGCAGAGCCCCAAGGGGGAGAGTCCAACGGCGACTTTCTGATACTCGTTCGAGTGCGGTCAGGATGCACCAGAGGCGTTGGCCGTCGGTCCTCCCAGTCGCCGACGCCGAAGGACACGAGGTGAAACGCCCTCGAGGAGGAGAGCCGCAGAGACTGATCCAGCACGTTGACCCGGTAGAGCGGGTCCAGTAAGATGCCCCCCGTAGCCCTCGGCCCATGGAGCCCGCCGTCCTCGAGTGCGTTCCCAATGTGAGTGAAGGGCGAGACCCCCGCGTGGTCGAACGGCTGGCCGAGGCGATCCGCTCGATCCCCGGGGCGCGCCTCGCCGACGTGCACGTTGATCCCGACCATCACCGGTCCGTCTTCTCGTTTCTGGGCTCACCGGCAGCGGTGGAGAGTGCGGCGCTCGCGCTGGCGGACGTAGCCCTGGCGGCGATCGACATGCGGGCCCACCGCGGTGTGCACCCGCGGATCGGCGCCCTGGACGTGCTCCCTTTCATCCCGCTGCGGGCGATCCCGATGGGCGAAGTCGTCTCCATCGCCCGGCGCCTCGGGAGCGTGCTCGGCGAGCGCTTCGACCTGCCTGTTTATTTTTACGGTGAGGCCGCGACGACGCTAGCGCGTCGACGCCTGGCCCGGATCCGGCGAGGAGGATACGACGGGCTGGCGAGAAAACTGGCTGATCCGGCCTGGCGTCCCGATGCGGGCCCCGCGCACTTCAACGCCAGGAGCGGTGCGACTGCCGTCGGTGCTCGGGAAGTCCTCGTCGCGTTCAACGTCTGGCTCGAGTCCCGAGATCTCCGCGTGGCTCGCGCCATCGCGCGGGCCATCCGGGAGTCGTCAGGCGGACTTCCCGGGCTCGAGGCCATGGGAGTATCGTTGGCCCGCCAGGGAGTCGCGCAGGTCTCAATGAACCTCCTCGATCCGGCGCGCACCTCGATCCCGCGGGTCTTTGACCTGGTGCGGGGTGAGGCCGAGAGACGAGGACTCGCGGTGACGCGGAGCGAGCTCGTCGGGCTAGTGCCTCTTCGGGCCTTCGAGGGCCGCTCTCCCGAGAGCGTCGGTCTTTACGACTTCACCCAGGAGAAGCTCCTCGAGACGCACCTGCCGCGCGACTAACGGATCTCCCCCCACCCATGTCCTCTCGCCTCCGGGGAATGGCAGGGGAGTATTGTCCAACTCTGGCAGGCCGCCACTGGCGCCGTGCCGAGAACCGAGCAGATCAAGGACGCAGGGAGGAGCCCACCGGAGGCGTACTCCCCGTACGT
>JBHIAB010000019.1:0-26839 GCA_046758385.1 Methylomirabilia bacterium
CGACCAGAGTCAACGCAAATCCCGGTAAACGCATGGCCATCCCTCCTTATCCTAAAGTGTGCGTGTTGGGGGCGGATTATACCACGCGTGTCCCACACGACCATAGCCCCTACTCGCTGCACCATGCCCTCCAGGCTTGAGGGAATGCGTCCCAGCCCTAGCCCTGCTGGGAGTCAGGACGAAGGAGGAAGGAGGCAGCCCGCCAACCAGGCCTGCCACGTTGGGAGAGAGCCCGCTCTCGTAAATGCGTCAGGCAGACAACGCCAGTCTATCGGTCGGACACCGAGATGTATCTGTCTTTCACTTTGCGAAACGCCCGAACTCCGAGACTCTGGGCGAACTCACGAATCCAGGCGGCCTCGATCAGGTGTCCCGCCTCCGTAGAAGGTCCCTCGAACACCAGCTCCTCTGTCTCGCTCCCCACGATCTCATGAAGGGCCACCCAAAGCGCATCCAACCAGCTTTGGGTGAAGGTTTCCCGGAGGGTCACGGTGGTTCGCGGTAGATCCCTCGTAATGGCGAACGGTGGGTTGAGCTTGGCCTGGACCGGGGCCAGATCGAAGTCCAAGAGCGGAGTGATGGGGATCCGCGCGAGCGTCTTCACCGCGCGCAGCTTGATCATGGTCCTTGCCATGTCCCAGGTGGCGATCTCTGGAGTGACGAAGATCATCCATGGGGAAAGCTCGATGGCTGCCGCCAGCGCTGCGGGCCCAGACTCGACCAAGATGACGTCGTAGAGCGGGTTGGCCTCGTGTCGGACGAGCGTGGCGAATTCCGCCCTCTGCGTCACCAAGAGAACCGGAACCCGTCCTTGGGCTTTGGCACGACGCGCCAGCGACCTCCCGGAGTCGCGTGGGGGAAGAGAGGCCAGGATCTTTGTCAGTCTGGGAATGGCCGTCTCGGGATTGAATGGCTTCAGAATATAGTCGCGTACCCCAAATCTCATCATGACCTGGACTAGATCCTGGGTGTTCGCTTTAGAGTGGACCACGACGGGGATGCCTCGCCAGTCGGCCCGTCCCTGGAGGATCGTGACTAGATCCAGCCCGTCAAGGCCGGGCATCAAGAGGTCGGTAAGGATCAGGTCCGGCCGCTCATGAACCAGCAAACACAAGGCACTCTCGACACCGGCTGACTCGACGACCCGACAGCCGAGCGACTCCAGGTGTCGTGACAGAATCCTGAGGTAAACCGGGCTGTCCTCGATGATCAGAACCGACCGTATGGAATCGCCCTGCCCGTCGCTCTCACCACCCTCGGAGCCTCCGTGCACGGACGGCTTCGACATTAGCACCTTCGAGGGTGCCGGATTCTCGGGTACGACCGCACACTTGTGCTCACCCATGTTGGAAGAGTAATCGGCATTCTTAGAGGGCACCCACCATTAGGCGCGCTGCGGCCACGGTGTTGCGCAACCTATTGATTTGTTGAGTGTGTGGCATGGGAGCGTGGCGATCGAACGCCAGCCGGCCAGGCCTCTCTCAAAGCGGGAAGAGTTGTGGGGGTCCGTCTATCGGCACTGCGGTTCTGTGCCGGCCGAGATTTCTGGGGATCTGGGACCATGGGGTATGCTGGGAGAGTAGCTATTCTCCGGGGAGAGGTCCCGGATAAGGAGGCCACGATGTTTGGACGCAGCAGCCCGGAGAGACCCACGGCTCCTCAGACTCCGGACGACGGTAGCCTCATGCAGGCTGCCACCCTCCTCGCCATCGTGGGGGATCACGCCAAGCTAGACGGGAAGCTGGAGGTTGCCGATTCCATCCAGATCGAGTGCGAGATTGGCGGCGAGCTGAACGTGGGCAGAAAGCTCGTCATCGGGGAGAAGGGCGTGGTGCACGCCAACGTGCAGACTGTGGACGCCGTCGTCCACGGCCAGTACGAAGGGGACATGGTGGCCACCGGCAACGTGGAGATCATGGCCACGGGCCGGGTGTCGGGCAACATCAAGACCGATTCGCTGGTCATCGCCAAGGGTGGGTTCTTCAACGGCAACGTGATCAAGATCAGGGAGTCGGAGCAGAAGCCGCCAGTCTACCTGGTGGATGACAAGCGACTCGGCTAGCAGAAATAGTGGCGGGCGTCTTGCCCCGCGGAAGCTTCACCATGTTGTGGAAGTCGAAGCGGAAATCCTGGACGAGGTACGGGAGCCCCACGGCCTTCATCGACGAAAGCTCGGAGATCGAGGGGAAGTGTGCCTTCAGCGGCACGGTGCTGCTCAGCGGAAGGTTCCAGGGCGAGATCGTCTCCAACGGCGCCGTGATCATCGGCGAGCGGGGCATCGTCAACGCCAACATCCGGGCGGGGTCGGTGGTGGTGAACGGCGAGGTGGTCGGCAACATCCAGGCCGACGAGCGAATCGAACTGAAGGGGACGGCCCGGCTGTTCGGTGACATGGAAGCTCCGATGGTGGTGATCGAAGAAGGCGTGCTCTTCGAGGGGTATTCCCGAATGACCAAGACTAGGCCCTCCGAGCCCGTGCGGGATCAGGCGGTGGTCCGGTTCAAACGGTGATTGAGCCCCGCACCAATCGTCCCGACCGCTGTCGCAATATGCGACAGATGGCTGTCGTAATTGTCGCGTTCTGGCGGCCGCGCCATCATACCTCGTAAGAAAGTAAGCGTCCGCTCGGCCGGACCCTCAGCCTGTCAGTCTCGGATTTACCCTAAGAATATCGGCAGCTTGCCCCGGCCATGCCAACACTGCTTGGCAATCGAAGTGGCTCTCCGAGTCTCTTGGTACGATTTGTGCTGTCACTTTGGTACTTGTAGCACGGCCTGCATCCTCCGAGGAAGTCCAGCCAGGCCAATGAACCTGCAAGACGTCAAAAACCGGGTCGCCAAAGCTCTGGTAGAGTCTATCTTCCGGCGAGCGCAATATGAGATCACCCCATTCACCCCGGGGGATATCGCGCTTTGGGTGGGGCGCGAGGACTTCTCTCCGGACTTCCGGGTGGTCCGGAAATCCGAGAATGGCAACCACCGGGAGTTCCTGGTCGAGGTGAAGTACCAACCGGCGGTCACCCAGTACCTTTCCGTGGAGAACCAGCGGGGGGACCGATCAGTCCTTCTGATGGCCCGACGAAGATGGCCGAATCTGTATTTCGTCTTGGTGAGCGAGCGCCCTGAGCCCGGCCGATCGTGCTTTCAGGGGGTGAACCTTCAGCTCCACGATGCGGGCCCGCCGTTCGTGAGCATGGGGCTGGCCGACGACAGGGAGCTGAAAATTGTTCACCAGAACGTGGAAGACTGCGAGGAGCTCCTGCGCCGCATCTTCACGTCACTGACCGAAATCTGAGAAGCCGGCGGCCCTGTCCGCATTCGTTGTTCGAAGCCCTCACCCGAAATTGTCGCGATCGACGATCGCGTCGGCACGGGATCAAAAACGTAGGTCGGCCGGTTTTGAGCGCGGCTAACACCGCCTGACAGAAGTTCCTGGTCGTCGCGTTCCCGCCTTGATCGAGCCTGAGAGATTTGAAATCCGCTGAGTGCTTGCCCGAGAATGCGCTATGATCACACACGATCGCTCGAGCCTGGACAAGCATTCCATCAAAGCCCTGGGAAACAGGCAGCGTAGGGGGGTGTCCGCAATCGATATTCAGGATGGGGAGGAACTCAAGCGGCGGCTCGACCGGATTGCCGCCAAGGCTCGTCGGCTTCATGGCGAGCCTCCGGTTCCGTTGCGCGAGGTCCTGACCGATAGCTTCGTGCGGAGCCACACCAAGTATCAATCGTGGGAGGAGATGCTCGATCAGAGCCCGTTCAGGACGCAGTCCAGCCAGAATTTCACCAATTCCCGATGGGATGCGTTCATCCGCGCGAACACGAAATTCTCCAGCTGGAAGGAGATGTTGAAGGAGGCGGCCAAGGAGATGTTCAAGAGGGAGTTGCCTGAATTGGGGAAACGTCCGCAGGGAGGAGTGCAATGACCAAGGATTCAGCGACGGCGCGGTTCACGGTGATGGAGGGGTGGGGGAAGCTGCCACCGGGATACCACTATGTGGAAGCGGCCGGGGTGGCGGTGGATTCCAAGGACTATGTCTACGTGTTCTCCCGGGGAGAGCACCCGGTCATCGTTTTCGACCGGGACGGTAACTTCGTGCGGTCGTGGGGCGAGGGGCTCGTCTCGCGGGCCCATGGGATCATCGTCGGTCCGGACGATGAGGTGTGGCTCACCGACGACGGCAACCACACCATCCGGAAATTCATGCCGGACGGGAAGCTGTTGCTGACCATCGGTGATCCCGACAGGCCGGCAGAGCTCCAGGGCGGCAAACCGTTCAATCGGCCCACCCATGTGGCACTGTGCCCGCGCACGGGGGACATCTACATCTCCGACGGCTACGGCAACTCGCGGGTACACAAGTATGACCCGCGGGGCCGGCACCTCTTCTCCTGGGGTGAGCCGGGGACGGATCCCGGCTGCTTCAACCTCCCGCACAATATCGCCACCGACGCCGAGGGCCTGGTCTACGTGGCCGATCGGGAGAACCACCGGGTCCAGATCTTCGACTCCAACGGACGCTACCTGGACCAGTACAACAACCTCCACCGTCCCTGCGGGCTCTTCATCGATCCTCGGCGCGACCGCCATGTCTACATCGGGGAGCTGGGCACGGGGCTGACCGTCAACGTGTCCGTTCCCAACCTCGGCAACCGCGTCAGCATCCTCTCGTCGAAGGGCGTGCTGGTCGGTCGGGTCGGCGACCGCTTCGGCGGGGAGCAGCCTGGGCAGTTTGTGGCTCCGCACGGCGTCGTGACCGATTCTCGGGGTGATCTTTATGTTGCGGAAGTCTCCTACACGGCTAAGGGCCGGCACGAGACCCCGCCGCGCGAGATCCGCAGCCTCCAGAAATTCGCCCGCGCCGCCTGACTTTCGGAGGGGGCCTCGGCGGCCCCCTCCGAGGCCTCCCCCTTTCGGTTGCGCGGGCGAAGCCCGCGCTCGAACGCGGGCCGCTACGGCTCGTCGGCATGTCGCTCAGGAGGGCGCCCCGGCGCATGCTTGATATGGTCGGCCTCTGGGGCGTTTCTTGCGTCGTTTAGCTAAGTGTGGTAAAAATCGAGCGAATATGGCGACTCACGAACGCCCAGACCGCTACCCGTTTCGAGAGATCGAAGTCAGGTGGCAGAAGGTCTGGGAGGAGACGAAGCTCTTCAAGGTCGCCGAGGACGCCTCCCGACCCAAGTACTACTGCCTGGAGATGTTCCCTTACCCGTCGGGCCGCATCCACATGGGCCACGTCCGCAACTATGCCATCGGGGATGTGGTGGCCCGCTACAAGTGGATGCGGGGCTTCAACGTGCTCCACCCGATGGGGTGGGATGCCTTCGGCCTTCCCGCCGAGAACGCGGCCATCGAGCACGGGGTGCATCCCGCGGTCTGGACCTACGAGAACATCGCCTACATGAAATCCCAGCTCAAGAAGATGGGCTGCTCCTACGATTGGGACCGGGAGATCGCGACCTGCGACCCTGCCTACTATCGCTGGGAGCAGCAGGTCTTCATCCGAATGTTCGAGCGCGGCCTGGCCTACCGAAGGCTCTCCACAGCGAACTGGTGCACCGGCTGCCAGACCGTTTTGGCCAACGAGCAGGTCGAGGCCGGCCGCTGTTGGCGGTGTGATTCGGAGGTCGTGTCCAGGGACGTGCCGGGATGGTTCTTCAAGATCACGGACTACGCCGAGGATCTCCTGGCCTGGTGTGACCGCCTCGCGGGATGGCCGGAGCGCGTGCTCACCATGCAGCGGAACTGGATCGGGAAGTCGTTGGGAGCAGAGGTGGATTTCCCCCTGAAGGACCAGCCCGGTGCCCTCAAGGTCTTCACCACGCGGCTGGACACCATCTATGGGGCGACCTTCATGGTGCTTGCTCCCGAGCACCCTCTGGTTCAGGAGCTGGCCCAGAGCGCGGGCCGGGGGGCGGAGATCCAGAGCTTCGTGGCACGGGTCGCGCGCGAGGACAAGATCCTGCGAGCCGCCGCCGACGCCGAGAAGACAGGCGTCTTCACCGGCGCGTACGCGATCAACCCGTTCACGGAGCAGGCGATCCCCATCTGGGTCGCCAACTTCGTGCTCCTCGAATACGGCACTGGCGCGGTGATGGCGGTTCCGGCCCACGACCAGCGGGATTTCGACTTCGCGGTGAAGTACGGCCTCCCGATTCCCCTCGTGATCCAGGACGAAGAGCGGGGCCTCCGGGAGCCGCTCGAGCAGGCCTACGTGGAGGATGGCTGGCTGGTGAACTCCGCACCGTACAGTGGGCTGGCCTCGTCCGAAGCCCGCGACCGCATGGCCGCCGACCTGGAGACGAAGGGGGCCGGGAAACGCACGGTGAATTACCGGCTGAGGGATTGGGGGATCAGTCGCCAGCGGTACTGGGGAGCGCCCATCCCGATCGTCTACTGTGAGCGGTGCGGCACGGTGCCCGAGAAGGAGGAGAACCTCCCGGTGGTGCTCCCCCGGGATGTGCAGGTCAGCGGTAAGGGAGGCTCGCCGCTGGCCGATGCGGTCAGCTTTGTCCGCGCCACCTGCCCACGCTGTGGAGGGAGTACGCGCCGCGAAACGGACACCATGGACACGTTCGTGGAGTCGTCGTGGTACTTCCTCCGCTACTGCTGCCCTTCCTATGACGGAGGGATGGTCGAACCCGGCGCCGTCCACTACTGGATGCCGGTGGACCAGTACATCGGGGGAATCGAGCATGCGGTCCTCCACTTGCTCTACGCTCGCTTCTACACCAAGGTCCTTCGCGATCTCGGGCTGGTCAAGCTGGACGAGCCCTTCGCCAACCTCCTGACGCAGGGGATGGTGATCAAGGAGGGCGCCAAGATGTCGAAGTCCAGGGGGAACGTGGTCGACCCGGACGAGCTCATCACCAAGTACGGGGCCGACACCGCGCGGCTCTTCTGCCTCTTCGCCGCGCCGCCGGAGAAGGACCTGGACTGGAATGACCAGGGCGTGGATGGAGCATCCCGGTTTCTCAACCGAATCTGGCGTTTCGTCCAGGGCCACCTCGCGGAGTGCTCCCAGGCCAAGGCTCGCCTGAGTGATCATTGCGACGAGGGTCGCCGGTTCCGCCGAACGATCCATGAGACCATCAAGCGCGTCACCGACGACATCGAGGACGAGTTCCACTTCAATACGGCCATCAGCGCCATCATGGAGCTGGTCAACGCGCTGTACGACTTCGACCAGAGCTCTCTGGACCGGATGAGCCGGGAAGAGCGGACCACCCTCCTGCGCGAAGCGGTGGAGACCCTGCTCATGCTGCTGGGTCCCTTCGCCCCCCACCTGGCCGAGGAGCTCTGGGCCAGGCTCGGCCACGGCGAGAGCCTCTTCCGCCAGCCTTGGCCCAAGGCGGACCCCTCGGCGTTGACGCGCGAGGAGCTCCTCATCATCGTCCAGGTGGACGGAAGGGTCCGCAGCCGCTTCACCGTGGAGGCACACGCAGGGGAGGAGCGGCTCAAGACCCTGGCTCTGGCTGACCAGAAGGTGCAGGCGTGGCTCAGGTCATGCCAGGTGGACCGGGTCGTGGTGGTCCCGGGCAGGCTGGTCAACATCGTGACCAAGTCGTGAGCTCGCTCGCCCGCCGGCTCGCCCTGATCGTGCTTCTCCTCGGTGGGTGCGGGTATTCGCTCAGCGGCACACTGCCGGGCCATATCAAGAGCGTGGGCGTTCCCGTCTTCGCCAACCGCACTCAGAAGCCGGCGGTGGAGAACTTCATTACGCGGGCGGTCATCGATGCTTTCACCACTGACAGCCGGCTCCGGGTGGTGCGGCCCGAGAGCGCCGATTCGGTTCTGGAAGGCGAGATCGTGGACTACCGGATCGAGGCGCTTGCCTTCGATCCCCGCGCAAACGTCCGGGAGTACCGCGTTTCCGTCACCCTGAACGTCTCGTTCCGCGACGTGAAGAACAACGCCACGCTCTGGCGAGAAGAAGGGCTCCGACACTCCGGGGACTTTCGCGTGTCTGGCCAGGTGGCCGAGACGATCAGCCGCGAGGAGACGGCCCTCCGGCAAGCGGCCGTGGACATCGGTCGGACCATCGTCAACCGCGCCATCACCCGCTTCTAAATCCTCGGAGGGGGGCTTCGCCCCCCTTCCGAGCCTCCCCCCAATCGGTTGCGCGGGCCAAGCCCGCGCTCGAAGCGCGGTCTTTTCCGACCGTGGAGGGCAGAACGGAGCGAGGCGAAGTGAAGAATCAAGGCTCAGAATGACATGAGCGCAAAATGGATTACGTGAGCTTTGTCAGGGAGGTGGAGCGGGGGAGAATTCCGTCCATCGCGCTGCTCCACGGGCCCGAACCGCTCCTGCTCCAGGAGGCCCTGATCCAGGTGAGCCGGGCCTGTTTCCCTGACGCCTCCCTGGTCTCCCTGAACCGCGAGGCCTTCGACGCTCGGGAGACCGAGCCCGAAGTCATCGTCCGCTCGGCCTTGACCCTCCCGTTCCTGGCTCCGGTGCGGCTCGTCGTGGTGAAGGAGTGCCAGGCGTTGGCAGCCAAGGGGAGTGCGCCGCTCGTGGAGTATGCCCAGGCGCCGAACACCGAGACGAGGCTCCTGTTTCTTGCGAGCGGGGCAGTGCCGGCGACGCACTGGCTCCTGAAAATCGTGCCTCCCGCGGCGGTGGTCCCTGTCAAGCGTCCGACGGGCCGGGACCTGGTCAGCTGGCTCAAACGGCGGGCAGCGGGAGCTGGCCTCGAAGTCAGCGAGGAGGCGGCCCAGCTCCTGATTCAGTGCATTGGCGAAGACCTTCTGGCGCTGGCCGGGGAACTGGAGAAAGCCGGCCTCGCCGCGGGGCCGAACGCCCGCCGCATCGGCATTGAGGAGGTCAGGGCCGTGGTTGGCGAGCATCGGGTTCGCTCCATCTTCGAGCTGACGCGGGCCCTGGAGCGACGGGCCCTGGGGCAGGCATTGGCCGTGCTCGAGGCATTGTTGGCGGCGGGGGAGGAGCCACTCGCCGTGCTCGGCATGCTGACGCGCGAGGTGCGCTTGACTTGGCTCGCGAAGGAATGGGTGCGCACGGGGAAGCCCGTCGATGAGATGGCCCGGCTGTTGCGCCGACCTCCGCACGCGGTGGAGACCTTCCTGGCTCACGTCGAGTCCTTCTCTGCTCCGGCGCTTGCCCGCCAGCTCTCACGGTGCTGGGAGGTGGAGCGCCGGCTCAAGACGGGAGGGCTACCCCGTCCCGAGCTGGCCGCACTGGTCGCAGAACTCTGTGCGGCAGGATGAGAGGGCGAACCCGCCCTGCCGCCGTTCTTGTCACGCTGCTACTCGCAATTAGCCTCTGCGGTGGCACCGCGACCGGCTTCGCCGCGTCCACCGTGCCGTGCCCCGGCTGTCTTCTTGCCGGAGCCGCTACCGTGGACATCACCTTTCCGGTCGGAGTGCCGCTGGCCGGGTACGGCGGCCTGGGTCGCCGTCTCCTCGTCCCGGACATCCTGGACCGCTACCCCTATGTCTTCTGGCTGAAGCCCTCCACCGGCGTCCATCTGCCGATCAAGGTCCGGGGGCTGGTCCTGGAGCGAGACGAGGTCAGGCTCCTCTGGGTCGCGCTCGACGTGGTTGGTCTGGATCCCGAGCTCGTCAGGAGGCTGAAAACTCGCCTGGCCGAGGCTGGGCGACGCTACTCGGCGGTGATCGTCACCGCCTCTCACACGCACTCCGGGCCCGGAGGGTACTCCCGCTCCGGCCTGTTCGGGTTTCTCGCCCTCGATCGATACGTCCCCGAAATCGCCGACCGCCTCGTCGCGGGGATGGTCCGGGCAGTCGAGCAGGCCGAGGCCCAGAAGGTCCCGGCGCGAGTCGGTGGTGGCAGCGGGGAGGTGAGCGGTCTCGCCAAGAGCCGGGTGAAGCTCCCGCTGGACCCAGAGGTGGGAGTGCTGAAGGTCGTTGCCACGGACGGCAGTCCCGTGGCTCTGGTCTGGAACTATGCGATCCACGGAACCACGCTGGGGAAGAAGAACCTTCGGCTCTCCGGCGATGTGATGGGAGTGGCAGGGGAGCGCCTGGAGCGGGTCCTCGGGGTCCCCGCCCTCTACACGAACGGCGCCGTGGGAGACGTGAGCCCGGCGCTCCACGGGCTGGCGGGAGCCGAGCGGCTGGGAGAGGCCTTGGCCCAGGCAGTGCTCGATGTGTGGCGCAAGGCGCCTGTGGACGGGGAGCCCACCCTGCGCGCGATCATCGAGCCAGTCCGGCTGCCCGCTCCGCGGCTGTCACTTCGCAACTGTCTGGGACGCTGGCTTCCGCGCTCCCTGACCCTGGGGCTCGGCCGGGTGTTGGCGGAGGCGAGCGAGATGGTGGGGGTCGCCGTCGGGTCTCAGGCCTGGGTAACAGTCCCTGGAGAACTCCAGACTCGGTTGGGGCAGGAGGTCAAGCGCGAAGGCCGACGGGTCTTCTCGAGCGCCTTCGTGGTTGGGCTCGCCAACGATTACCGGGGGTACTTCCTCACCCGGACGGAGTACCACAAGGTCAGCTACATCGCCTGCGCGAGCCTATACGGAGAGACCGCCGGCGAAGTGATCGTAGAGCGTGCGAACGCGATTCTCCGGCGCCTTGGAGGCTCGTGAGCCCGTGGGAGAGCGGTGGGACGGGTTACCCGAGGGCGGCCAGCCGACGGGCAAGGGAGGACTTTTTCCGGGCCGCGGTGTTCTTGTGGATCACGCCCTTGGTCACGGCTTTGTCCAGCGTGCGGATCGCCTGGACGGTGAGCGTCCTGACGTCCGGGGACTTTTCGGCCAGCGCCCCCCCGGCCACCTTGACCGTCGTTCGAACCCTCGATCGAACGGCCCGGTTGCGAAGCCGGCGCTTCTCATTCTGACGCGTGCGCTTCAGGGCCGATCGGGTGTTGGCCATGCCGTCGATCCTCCTAGAGACATCGATGAGTGCAACGCTTCACGCTACCGCCGGGCGCAGAGCCTGTCAACCCCGATTCGAAGAAGACCCGAAGCCGGAATCACAGAAACGGCCAGAGCTTCTCTGGATTACGCCGTTGGTTGCCGGGTTGTCTCGGTGCCTTCCCTTATGAGTTTCGGATCGGGGTCAACACCCGGGAAGTCATGAGAGGGACTGCCGACGACGCCGGACTTCCCGAAGCGGGCGCCCAGCTCTGGATGGTGCGGGCCATGGGCGCCATCAGCCTGGCCACCCTCGCGAGTCGCCTCCTGGGCTTTCTCCGGGACGTCACCGTCGCGCACGCCTTCGGGGCGGGCTTGCTCACCGACGCGTTCTTCGTGGCCTTCCGGATCCCGAACCTCCTTCGCCGCCTCCTCGCTGAGGGGGCGTTGGCCACGGCGCTCATCCCGGTCTTCACTGAGTTTCTCACGGTCCGATCTCGGGAAGAGTTCAATCGGATGTTGCGCGCCGTGGCGGGGGGGCTCCTCGTGGCGCTTTCCCTGGCCATCCTCCTCGGAATCCTGCTGGCCCCTTGGCTCGTCCGGATCATGGCTCCGGGATTCGCCGCTGACCCCGAGCAGGTCGGGCTCGCGATCCGGCTCACCCGGCTCATGTTCCCTTACCTGCTCTTCGTGGGGCTGGCCGCGTTGGCCATGGGAGTCCTGAACGTCCACCGCCGGTTCTTCACCTCCGCCCTGGGTCCGGCGGTTCTCAACGTGGGGATGATCGCCGCAGTGTTTCTGCTGGCACCCCGGCTGGAGGTGCCGATTCAGGGTCTGGCGTTCGGGGTCCTGGCAGGAGGGCTTGGGCAGTTCTTGATCCAGCTCCCCGAGGTCAGACAGACCGGGGTGCCGCTCCTCCCATCGGCGGAGTTCTCCCATCCGGCACTTGGGCGAGTCGCTCGCCTCCTCGGCCCATCGGTGTTCGGGCTGGCTGCGGTGCAGCTCAACGTGTTCGTCAACACCCTGCTCGCCTCCTTGCTCGCCACGGGGAGCATCTCCTATCTGTACTATGCGGACCGGGTGGTGCAGTTTCCGCTCGGCGTGTTCGGAATCGCCGTGGCCACAGCAACGCTGCCGTCCATGGCCGAGCAGGCGTCGCGGCGCGACCTCGCAGCACTCGTGCGCACGCTGAACTTCGCCCTTCGGCTCTCCTGCTTCGTGGCGATCCCCGCTTCGGTCGGGCTCATCATGCTGCGGCTCCCGATCACACGGCTCCTCTTCGAGCGGGGGCAGTTCGGCGCGGCCGAGACCCAAGCCACGGCCTGGGCACTGGCGTTCTATGCCTTGGGGCTCACGGCCTTCTCTGGAACCCGGATCGCGGCGCAAGTCTTTTATGCCCTGGGGGATCCGCGGACGCCGGTCCAGATCGGGATCGGTGCGGTGGTCGTGAACGTGCTCTTCGCGCTCGCCTTCATGCGACCGTTGGCCCACGGCGGGCTAGCCCTGGCGGCTTCCGGTGCGTCCACCGCGAACCTGGCAGGGCTCCTCTGGCTCCTCAGGCGGAGGCTCGGGCCCCTCGGTGGTCGCCGCCTCGCGACCAGTCTCGCGCTCACCGCCGGGGCCACGCTCCTGATGGCGCTCTGGTGCTGGCTCGTGCTTGGGTGGTGGCCCGCGGAGGCCTCCCCCTGGACAGATGCCGGCTGGCTCGGGGCAGCCATCGGGGGGAGTCTGGTTCTCTATGCGCTGATCAGCGCCGGTGCGAAGAGCGACGAATGGGCCGCGTTGACCGCACTGGCCTCGCGCCGGCGACCGCTCTTGCCCCCGGAGGCGTCGGGTTGATATAATCAGAGCGGAAAAAAGGACTCTGGATGTTCCTCCTCCCGATGAGGGTGATCGGCGCCTCGGGGACGGTTGATCTGATCGTGATCGGCCGCGAGACCCGAGGCGTCGGCGTTTCGTGGTCTCAGATCCTGCCTTGGTCGGACCTCCGGGATCAGTAGATGGATCCCGTGGCGGAGTTTCTCGCGTCCCTCCACAGCGAACGGGGGGCCGCTCCCAACACGCTTTCTGCTTACCGACGCGACCTCGGGAGGTTCCAGCGCTTCCTCGGCGCCCGAGAGAGAGCTCTTGACGGCATCGGCATCGAGGAGCTCTCTGAGTACTTTCGAGACCTCCGAGGCCAGGGTCTGGGTTCGCGGAGTATCGCGCGTCATCTCTCTGCGGTCCGTGGGCTCTATCGCTTCCTCCTCCGGGAGGGCCAGCTTGGTCGGGATCCTACCGAACAGCTTGAGGCGCCGCGACCTCCCGCCAGGCTCCCGCGAACGCTTTCTCCCGAGGAAGTGACGGCGCTCATTGAGTCCGCTGATGCCAGGAATGCGCTCGGGCTCAGGGACCGGACCTTGCTGGAGCTCCTCTACGCCACCGGCATGCGCGCCTCGGAATGCTTGTCGCTTCGCATCGAAGAGGTAAACCTCAGCGCTGGCTATATCGTGCCGACGGGCAAGGGGAGTCGCCAGCGGCTGGTCCCAGTCGGCGCTCAGGCGCTCGCCTGGGTCCGGCGCTACCTCAAGGAGGCCCGTGCGGCTTTCGTGAGGGCCGGGGATCCGGGCACACTCTTCGTGAACCGACGTGGCCGACCCCTGTCTCGCCAGGCGCTGTGGGGGATCCTCAAGAAGGCGGCCCGGCGCGCTGGGCTGAGACGGGTGGTGTCGCCGCACACGCTCCGTCACTCCTTCGCTAGCCATCTCCTCGAGGGGGGCGCTGACCTTCGCTCGGTGCAAGCCATGCTCGGACACGCGGACATCTCGGCGACTCAGATCTATACCCGCCTTTCGTCTTCGACGGTGCGAGCGATGTACATGCGGTTTCATCCGAGGGCCAAATGACCGCGGAGGCGGTTGGGCGCCCCACCGGCGCGCGTGACGGCGGGACGGGGCCTTCGGCGCGCCTGACCCGGGACGCGCGCTGCCGCTGCCGAGGCGGCTATCCCCAGGTTGATCCAGGTGCGCGTGGGCTGGGCCACCGAGCCGTGGTGGTTTGCTCTCCGGACCTCAGCGTGGCCCAAGCCCTCCGCGACCTCCGGCGCCATCGGGCCCGCCTGCTGGTGGTCAAGGAGGGCCAAGCGCTCGCCGTCGCGTGGCCTAGTGACCTTCGTCGGGCTCTGGCGTTCGGGCTCGGCGCCCGGCGGGTCGGGGACGTCTCGCGGTGGAGGATGCCCGTCGTCGACCTTGGGACTTCCGAAGTGCGGGTGCGCCGCCTCTTGCTGGAGGGCGCGCCCGTCGTGCTCATCCGGGAGGCGCGCGGCGTGATTCGGGCCGTGGAGCCTGCGGCCCATCAGAGGGCGACGCCGCCGCTTACGCTGGCGCTCAGGCTCGCACGCCAGGTGCCGGGCCCGACGCTGGAGCTGCTGCGCGAGGTCGGCCGGCTGGCGGACTCGCTCGGAGCCAGGGCGTACGTGGTCGGAGGATTGGTACGGGACCTGCTCCGGGGGATGCCCACGCAGGACCTCGATGTGGTGGTGGAGGGAAACGGGATGGCGCTGGCCCGGCGGCTCGCGCGCCAGCTCGGAGGAAAGCTGACCGTGCATGAGGTCTTTGCCACCGCCTCCATCGAGCGTCCCGCCGGTGCCCGGGTGGACGTGGCCACGGCGCGGCAAGAGCGCTACGCCGCTCCCGGCGCGCTCCCATCGGTCTCGCCGGCCTCGCTGGGTGAGGACCTGGCCCGCCGCGACTTCACCGTCAACGCCATGGCCCTAGCGCTGTCCGCGTCGGTCTTCGGCCAGCTCCTCGATCCGTTCGGAGGCCGGACTGATCTTCGACGGCGGCGGCTCCGGATCCTGCATCCGCTCTCCTTCGTGGAAGACCCGACGCGGATCTTCCGTGCCGTTCGCTATGCCTCGCGCCTAGGCTTCACCCTGGAGCGTGGGAGCCGTCGCGCGCTCGCGCTGGCGGTGTCCCTGGCACCGTACCCCCGGCTCTCGGGGCAGCGGATTTCGGCCGAGCTGGAGCTCATCATGGCCGAGCCAGAGTGGGGGAAGGGTCTCCATGCTCTGGGGCGCCTGGGCGCCCTCCGCTTGCTCGACCCGGCCTATCGCTTTTCAGGGAAAGCCGTTCGGCGCATTCACGATCTTCAACAGTTCCTCCAGTGGGGCCGTGCACATGGGGTGAGCTTGGATCCGTTGCCGCTGGCCTTCCTAGCCCTGCTCGGCCATCTCACCCCGGCGCTGGCTGAGCAGAGCCTCCGGCGGCTGGCCCTGAGGGGGGAGCCACTGGCCCGCCTGCGGGCGGCCTTGAGTGGCGGACCGGCCTTGGCCCGGAAGCTCGAGGCAAGCTCCGCGGCGTCGCGCAGTCGGCTGGCCTCGCTGATGCGCGACCGTCCCATGGAGGCTCTGGGCTTCGCTTGGCTCGTCGGGTCCGAAGTCTCACGCCGGGACATCCAGTGGTTTCTCGCTGAGGGCCGTCAGGTCCGTCCGCTCCTGAGTGGGGAAGATCTGCTGGTCCTGGGCATGGTCAAGGGTCCTCAAATGCGCCAACTCCTCGATCGGCTCCGCGATGAGCGGCTTGACCGGAGGGCCTCGACCCGGCAGGACGAAGTGCTCCTGGTCAAGGCCGTCGTGGAATCCCGGGGAGGAACTGGCCAGCTTTCCCAGGAAGCCCGGAAGAGTCATTCGGGGGAGCCTTAGAGGAGGATTAGTGTGACGCCGAAATTCGTCTTTGTGACCGGCGGGGTGGTCTCCTCGCTCGGCAAGGGGGTGGCAGCAGCCTCCATCGGCTCATTGTTGGAGGCCCGGGGATTCCGCGTGACGCTCCAGAAGATCGACCCGTACATCAACGTGGACGCGGGCACCATGAGCCCGTACCAGCACGGGGAGGTCTACGTCACCGACGACGGGGGCGAGACGGACCTGGACCTGGGGCACTACGAGCGGTTCACCCGCGCCGTGGTGACACGGGACCACAACGTGACCACGGGGAAGGCGTATGGCTCCGTGATCGAAAAGGAACGCCGGGGACACTATCTCGGCCGGACGGTCCAAGTGATTCCCCACCTGACCGACGAGATCAAGGGTGCGATTCGGAAGGTGGCCCGGGATGTGGACGTCGTCATCGTCGAGGTCGGGGGCACCGTGGGAGACATCGAGGGGCTGCCCTTTCTGGAGGCTGTCCGTCAGTTGAAAAAGGATGTGGGTAAGGACAACGTCGTCAACGTCCACCTCACCCTGGTGCCGTTCATCCAGGCGGCCTCCGAGCTGAAGACCAAGGCCACCCAGCACTCGGTGAAGGAGCTCCGCGCCATCGGGATTCAGCCCGACATCCTGCTCTGCCGGACCGACCGCTATCTCCCCCCCGGCATCAAATCCAAGATCGCGCTCTTCTGCGACGTCGAGGAAGGGGCGGTCATCACCGCCAAGGATGTGGAGGTCGTTTACGAGGTGCCGCTGGTTTTCCACCACGAGGGGCTGGACGCGAACGTGGTCAAGCTCCTGGGCCTTCCAGACCGGCCCATCGATCTCTCTCGGTGGGAGAGCATTGTCCGCAAGATCCAGCAGCCCAGCCGGGAAACCCGGATCGCCGTGGTGGGGAAATACATCGAGCTCAAGGATGCCTACAAGAGCTTGGCCGAAGCCCTCACCCACGGGGGGATCGCCAACGATGCGCGGGTGCACGTCTCCTGGACGGATGCCGAGCTCCTGGAGGGCGACGGGGGCGTCGCTCACCTCGAGGACGTGCACGGGATCCTGGTCCCCGGCGGCTTCGGGGATCGGGGCATCGAGGGGAAGATCCGAGCCATCCGCTACGCGCGGGAGAACGCGGTGCCGTTCTTTGGCATCTGCCTGGGCATGCAGTGCGCGGTGATCGAGTTCGCCCGAAATGTCTGCTGGCTGGCCGGCGCCAACTCCTCGGAGTTCGACTCCAGGTCTCCCCACCCGGTGATTAATCTGCTCCCGGAGCAGCGCGGGGTGACCGCCAAGGGCGGGACCATGCGGCTCGGGCTCTCCCCCATCTTGCTGGCCGAAGGCAGCGCGGCCTCTAGGGCCTACGGCCAGGGGATCATCCAGGAGCGCCACCGGCATCGCTACGAGGTCAACAACGACTACCTGACCAAACTGGAGAAGAACGGCCTCCGCGTCTCCGGGCTCTGGGCCGAGAAACAGCTCGTTGAGATCATCGAGCTCGGAGACCACCCCTGGTTCGTGGCCAGTCAGTTCCACCCGGAGTTTCGCTCGCGTCCCTGGGAGCCGCATCCGCTCTTCGCCGCCTTCATCCGCTCGGCGCTCGAGCACTCGGGGCACCGGTGACCCGCGAAGTGGTGGTGGAGTCGGTCAAGGTCGGCGGCGCCAACCCGCTGGCGCTGATCGGGGGCCCCTGCGTCATCGAGGACGAGGCTCACGCCCTGATGATGGCCGAGCGTCTCGAGCGGATCAGTGTCGAGGCGGGGGTGCCGTTCATCTACAAGTCCTCCTATGACAAGGCGAACCGATCCGCCGTGGAGTCCTATCGGGGTCCGGGGATCAAAGAGGGGCTCAAGATCCTCAGGAAGGTGAAAGAAGCGGTGGGCTGCCCCGTCCTCTCCGACGTGCATCAAGTCTCCGAGGTCGAGGACGCCGCGGAGGTGCTGGACATCTTGCAGGTGCCGGCCTTCCTCTGCCGGCAGACGGACCTGGTGCTCGCCTGCGGCCGGACGGGGGCACCGGTCAACGTGAAGAAGGGGCAGTTTCTGGCCCCGCGAGACATGGCGAACGTCGTGGAAAAGATCCGCTCGACGGGAAATGAGCGGATTCTCCTCACCGAGCGGGGCACCACCTTCGGCTATAATAACCTGGTTGTCGACTTCCGTGGCCTCCACGACATGCGTGAGCTCGGCTATCCCGTCGTGTTCGACGCCACGCACTCCGTGCAGCTCCCCGGTGGAGAGGGGAGCCGCTCGGGTGGCGAGCGGAAGTATGTTCCTGCTCTGGCTCGCGCCGCAGTGGCCTTCGGCATCGATGCGCTCTTCATGGAAATCCATGAGGATCCTGACCGCGCGCTTCTTGACGGGCGCCCGCTCTCCGATGGCCCGAACATGCTCCGGCTCGACGCACTCCCCGGGCTCTTGACTGAGATCCGGGCCATTCGGGCCAGCGTGGGGCGGGCGGGATGAACGAAGACGCCCTCAAGCTGGCCGAGCGGGTGCTCCGCCTCGAGGCGGAGGGGATCCTCGGGCTCGTGCCGCGACTCGGCCAGGAGTTTCTCCGTACGCTTCACCTCCTGGCCACCTGCAAGGGGCGGGTGGTGGTGACCGGGATGGGGAAGTCCGGTCTCGTCGGCCGCAAGATTGCGGCCACCCTCGCCAGCCTGGGCACGCCGGCCCTGTTCCTCCACCCCGCGGAGGGTATGCACGGCGACATCGGCATGGTGACCCGGGGGGATGTGGTCTTGGCGATCTCAAACAGCGGCGAGACCGGTGAGGTCCTCGCCCTCCTGCCGGCGCTCAAGCGAATGGGCATCCCCCTCATCGTCCTGACCGGCCGACCCGACTCCACGCTGGCGCGCCACGGCGAGGTGGTCCTCGATGTGAGCGTGGAGGAAGAAGCCTGTCCGATGAACCTCGTCCCGACCTCGAGCAGCACGGCGGCCCTGGCCATGGGGGACGCGCTGGCGGTGGCCCTCCTGGAGCTTCGGGGCGTCGGGCCCGGTGACTTTGCTGTGTTCCATCCGGGCGGGAGCTTGGGACGCCGGTTTCTCAAGGTGGAAGATCTGATGCATGTGGGTGAGGCGATCCCGGTCGTCCAGGAGAACACCCTCATGAGCGAGGTCATTCTCGAGATGACCGGCAAGCGCCTCGGCGCCACCACGGTGGTTGACGGCTCGGGCCGGCTGGTGGGGATCATCACCGATGGGGATCTCCGGCGTGCGCTCCAGCGGAGCCGCGAGGTGTTTGCCAAGGCTGCCAGGGACCTCATGTCCCGGAACTCGAAGACGATCGGCCGGCACGAGTTGGCCGCAGCAGCGCTCGAGCTCATGGAGCACCACGCCATCACCCAGTTGATCGTGGTGGACGGCCAGCGGCGTCCAGAAGGGATCATCCACCTGCACGATATCCTCCGGGCCAAGATCGTGTGAGACGGTCCCACGCCCAGCGCGCGGCTCGGGCCTTTGCCCGCCGAGCCCGAGCCATTCGCCTCCTTACCCTCGACGTGGATGGCGTGCTCACTGACGGCCATCTCCACTACAGCCCGGCCGGGGAGGAGTGGAAGGTCTTCCACGTACGGGATGGCTTGGCCTTGGTGGAGGCTCGGGGAGCCGGACTTGAGATCGCGGTCGTCTCCGCGCGTGCGTCGGTCGCCGTCGCTCGCCGGATGGCGGAGCTGGGCATCCGGGAGGTTCACCAGGGCGTGAAGGACAAATCAGCCGTGCTCGCCGATCTCCTCCGGCGGCTCGACCTCACGGCTGAGCAGGTGGCCTACATGGGGGATGACCTTCCCGACCTCCCCGTCCTGACCTCGGTGGGATTGGCCCTGGCGACCGACAATGCCGTCCCGGAGGTAAAGCGTGTCGCGCACTGGGTGAGCCGAGCCTCAGGCGGCGCCGGTGCGGTGCGCGAAGCCGTGGAGGCGATCCTGCGGGCCCGGGCGGCATGGCCACCGCCGACGGCTCGCTGACCCCTTTCTGGTCTTCCCTCTTTACTCCTCGTGCTGGGCGTGCTAGCCTGGTATCAAAATTGCATACCATGCGTCGTCTTTCGTTCGCGTTTCTCGCAGGGGTAGTTCTCTTCGCCATGGCCGTGGTAGGCCTCATGTTTGCACGCGCCCGTGTCATCCGGCCGGATAGCCCCGAGCCTCTCCCCAGCGACGCCGACTATCGGATGAAGGCCATCTATCTGCAGGAGCGCGAGGACGGTGACAGCCGCTGGACACTCAGGGCCGACGAGGCAGAAATCTTCGAGCGAGAAGGAAAGACGGTTTTGCGCCGCGTGACCATCACGATCCGGGAACCCCATCGCACCTGGACTGTTACAGGGGCAGAGGGGAGTCTGAACAACGACACGAACGACCTGGTCATCCGGAACGACGTGGTGCTGATCGGAAGCGATGGCACCCGGCTGGAAACGGCAAGCCTCCACTGGCAGGCCAGCGACAACCGCGTCTGGACGGACGATCCAGTCAGGATCGACCGGGATGGAGCCGTGGTGACGGGGCAGGGTCTGGAGAGCTGGCTGGCCGAGGAGCGAACTGCCGTGAAGGGGAGGGTTCGGGCCACGTTCACTCGGACGCGGCGCGCCCCGCTCTCGCTTGCGATGCCGGGAGCGAGTCGGCCGTGACGAGCCTCACCGGTTCCCTTTTGGTTGGCCTTCTTTCAGCCGGGATCGCGAGCGCGCCCGCGACGGCCCGAGCGGGCCCGGGCTCCGAGCCCCGGGCTGAGAGCCAACCCGCGCCGGTGCCGACCAAGGCGCGGCCCGGGACGGTGCCGTCCTCGCCGGATCAGCAGGAGAAGGCTCAACCCGTGATTGTGGACGCAGACCGGATGGAGAGTCTCAGGAAGGAAGGGATCGTGATCTTCTCCGGCAACGTGGTGGCGCGCCAGAACAACTCCACCCACTA
Organism: Methylomirabilia bacterium; assembly: GCA_046758385.1. GTDB lineage: Bacteria > Methylomirabilota > Methylomirabilia > Rokubacteriales > CSP1-6 > JBHIAB01. Next base: position 20,409 of record JBHIAB010000019.1, read on the forward strand.
CGCGGACCGGATGGAGGTGTACCTGGATGAGCGGGGCGAGCAGGTGGTGCGAACCGTCTCCACCGGCAACGTCAGGATCGTCACCCGCGACTGCCGCATTGGCACCGCCCGCCGGGCCGAGTACTACGAGGGGGAGGCGCGCGTGGTGCTGATCGGGGATGCTCGGATCTGGCAGAACGACAACGTCGTGACGGGGGAGCGCGTCACGATCTACCTGGCGGAGGAACGCAGCATCGTCGAGGGCGGGGAAAAGAAACGCGTTCAGGCAGTGTTTTACCCGTCGTCCCGCAACCCAGAGAGGCGTGCCACACCGGCAGTCCCCTGTCCTGAGTGAGCATGGAAGGGCTGGTCGCGCACGGGCTGACAAAGTGGTTCAAGCACCGCCGGGTGGTCGACGATGTAAACTTCGACATCCAGCGCGGAGAGGTGGTGGGCCTCCTTGGTCCCAACGGGGCCGGGAAAACCACGTCGTTCTACATGATCGTGGGAATGCTCGAGCCCGACGGCGGGCGCATCTTCCTCGAGGGTGAGGAGATCACGACCGTCCCCATGTACAAGCGCTGCCGGCTGGGGCTGGGATACCTCCCCCAGGAGTCCTCCGTCTTCAGAAAGCTCACCGTGGAGGAAAACCTGCTGGCGATCCTGGAGACGCTGCACCTCTCCCCCTCCGAACGGCTCGAGCGGCTGCGGGAGCTGCTCGCCGAGCTGGACCTGACCCCCCTGGCGCGCCACAGAGCCTTCATGCTGTCTGGGGGGGAGCGCCGGCGGCTGGAGATCACCCGGGCGCTGATCACCTCCCCTCGCTACCTGCTCCTCGATGAGCCGTTCACCGGCATCGACCCGATCGCCATCGGCGTGATCCAGGAGATCGTGGCGCGCCTTCGGGATCGGGGCATTGGGATTCTGATCACGGACCACAACGTGCGGGAGACGCTGGCCATCACCGATCGCGCGTACATCCTTTACGACGGCCGGGTCCTCGCCTCTGGCACCGCCAAAGAGCTCACTCAAAACCCCAGCGCGCGAGCGATGTATCTGGGCGAGCGCTTCTCGCTCTAGTTCCGCGACCGAGCATGGCGACGGAGATGCGACTTTCCCTCCGGCAGACCCAGCGGATGGTGATGACCCCGCTGCTCCAGCAGGCCATTCAGCTCCTCCAGCTCTCCACCCTGGAGCTTCAAGAAGTGATCCAGGACGAGCTCCTCGAGAATCCCCTCCTGGAGGAGGTCCCCAGTGATGGGGGCGAGCCCGCTGAGGGCGCGCCCAGCGAGGCTGCCGCACCGGCACCTGAGGCAGTCGCGCCCGCGGGCGCCAGCGTGGACGGCGACCGGACCAATGAGTTGCCCTTTGATCTGACGTCGGTCATGTTCGACGCTCCCGAGGAGCTCACGCTCGTGGAGCAGGAGGAGCGGGAGGGAATTCCCTTTGAGAACATCACCCGTTCGACGTCCACGCTGGCCGACCACTTGGAGGAGCAGCTTCGCCTGGCCACCTCCGATGCCCAGCTCCGCGCTGCGGGCGAAGCCATCATCGGCAACCTGGACGAACATGGCTACCTCCGGGCCGAGCTTGGCGAGATCAGCGAGCTGGTTCAAGTCCCGCTCTCGATCGTCGAGCAGGCCCTGGTCCTCGTGCAGACCTTCGACCCGATTGGCGTGGCGGCTCGCACGCCCCAGGAGTGCTTGCTCCTCCAGCTCAACGCTGACCCCCAGCCGGACCCGGTGGCGGTGGAGATCGTTCAGGATCATTTCGAGGATCTGGAGCGTCTGCGCTACCCCGAGATTGTCCGTGCCCTCAAGCTCCCCCTGGACCGGATCATGGAGGCCGTGGAGGAGATCCAGGCGCTCGAGCCGAAGCCCGGTCGGCGCTTTGCAGCCCTTGACACTCGCTACGTGGTCCCCGATGTCTTCGTCTACAAGCTGGGGAACGACTACACGGTGGTGCTGAACGAGGACGGAATCCCGCGGCTCCGCGTGAACACCCTCTACCGGCGCCTCCTCCGGGAGGGCGGGGGCGAGGCCAGAAAGTATGTGGAGGGCAAGCTGCGGTCGGCCATGTGGCTCGTCAAGAGCGTGGACCAGCGTCAGCGCACGCTCCGCAAGGTCACGCAGAGCATCGTGAAGTTCCAGCGCGAGTTCTTGGACAAAGGCGTGGCCTTCCTCCGCCCGCTCTCCCTCCGGGACGTGGGTGAGGACATCAGCATGCACGAGTCGACCATCAGCCGGGTGACGACCAGCAAGTACGTGGAGACCCCCCAGGGGCTGTTCGAGCTCAAGTTCTTTTTCCACAGCGGCATCGTGGCCGGCACCGGGAGGATGGTCTCCTCGGTCTCCGTCAAGCAGATGATCCGGGACCTCCTGGCCCAGGAAAATCCTGCCAAGCCGCTCTCGGACCAAGACGTCACCCGGATCCTCAAGGCCCGCGGCCTCTCCATCGCCCGGCGCACGGTGGCCAAGTACCGTGAGGAGCTGGGCCTGCTCCCGTCGCACCAGCGCCGGCTGGCTCCGCGCAAGCACTAAGATGGGCATGGGGCGGATCGCTGACCGTGCGCGACCGCTCGCGAGCGGTCGGGCTCGGGCGAGGCCGGGTGGTCGTTTCGGTGCGCCGCCTCAGATCAGGGAGGCTCCTATGCAGGTGATCATCAGCGGTCGCGGTGTCGTGACCACCCCCGCATTCAAAGCCCAGGTTGAGAAGAAGGTACAGAAGCTTTCCCGAATCCTGCCCGAGATCCACGGGGCCAGGGTTGTGCTTTCGGCCGAGAAGTACCGGCGAACGGTGGAGGTCACCCTCCTGGGCAAAGGCAAGCCGTTCCACAGCGAAGAAACGGCCCCGGACCTGGGGGCTGCAGTGGACCGGGCAGTGGGCGCTCTGACCCGCCAAGTTCGCCAGACAAAGGATCGCATCCGCCAGCGCAAGCCTCGCAGCGCTCCGCGACAGGCTTCCGTGCCGGCTCCCCGGGCCGTCGCCGAGGCCACCAGTGAGCCGTTCGTGGTGACTCGCCGGGTGACCCGCAAGCCCATGTCGGTGGAAGAGGCCGCCATGCAGCTCAAGCTCCGAAGCGACCAGTTCCTGGTCTTCACCAATGCGGCCACCGATGTGGTGAACGTGCTCTACCGCCGGAAAGATGGGACCTTCGGATTGATCGAGCCCGTCGCCTGAATGAGCGCCCGATGATCGGGAGTCGGCTCAGGTTTGTCATCATCACCGGCCTCAGCGGGGCCGGGAAGAGCTTCGCCATCAAGTGCTTTGAGGACATGGGCTACTTCTGCGTGGACAATCTGCCGACCACGCTGATCCCCACGTTCGCCGATCTGTGCGCCCAGTCGATGCGGGAGATCCGGCAGATTGCCTTGGGCGTGGACGTCAGGGAGGGGGAGTACCTGGCTCATTTCGTGGAAAGCCTCGAGACGCTTCGGCACAAGGGGCATTCCGCCGAGGTGCTTTTCCTCGAGGCAAGTGATGAGGCGTTGGTCCGCCGCTACCACGAGACCCGACGCCGCCATCCGCTCGCGGCCGGCGGGAACATCCGGGACGGGATCCGGGCCGAGCGCAAGGCCATGGCCCACCTCAAGGAAATCACCGACCGCATCATCGACACTTCCCAACTCACCGTGCACCGGCTGAAGGACTACCTGGTGGAGACCTACGGCCGGGGCGGCGCCCGCGCGACGCTCTCGGTGGCGCTGGTCTCCTTCGGCTACAAACACGGAATTCCCTACGATGCCGACCTGGTGTTCGACGTCCGCTTCCTGCCCAATCCGCACTTCGTCGAAGGCCTCCGTCCCCTCGACGGGCGGGACCCGGCAGTGAGGGAGTTCGTGGTGAGCCACGCCGAGAGCCGTCAGCTCTTGGACTACCTCGAGGCGTTGCTCGAGTTTCTTCTGCCTTGCTACCAGCGGGAAGGGAAAGCCTATCTCACGGTGGCCATCGGCTGCACCGGTGGGCGCCATCGTTCGGTCGCGCTCGCCGAGGAGCTTGGACCGTTTCTCGAGAAGCTGGGGTTTTCACCCACGTTGACTCACCGGGACATCTACCGGGAGTGAGTGTGCCGGGAGGCTCCGCGGGCCCAGTGCAGCGGACCTGCCACGCGCTTGCCGTGACATGACCTCTGCACGCCTCCTCGACGACGCTCGCACCCTCGCTCGTCTGGACCCCCATGGGGCCGGGAAGACTCTGGCTGAGTTTCCGGCACAGTGCCGAGCGGCGCTCGTGTTGACGGCCTCCCCGCCGCTGCCGCGACTCGCCCTTCGCCACATCGTCGTAGCGGGAATGGGAGGCTCGGCCACTGGAGGGGATCTGCTGAAGAGCCTGGCGGCCCACCGCCTGCGGATGCCCGTGACCGTCTGGCGCGACTATGGAATTCCCACATTCGTCGACTCGAACACGCTTGTCCTGGCCACGTCTTACTCGGGGAACACGGAGGAGACCCGCTCGGCGTTAGAAGCCTCCCGCGAGCGCGGCGCTCATGTGGCTGTGCTCACGAGCGGGGGTGGGCTCGGGGTTGTGGCCCGAGACGGGGAGCTCCCCATGGTGGGCCTGCCATCCGGCTTCATGCCCCGCCTGGCTCTCGGCTACCTCTTTCTCCCGTTACTGGGGGTGCTGGAGGCTGCGGGCTCGCCGGTAGTCTCTACCGTGGAACGCGATGAGGCCCTTCAGGTGCTGGAGCACATGGGAAAGGAGCTCGGCCCGGCGTCCCCGAGTGCCGCCAACGAGGCCAAGCGGGTGGCGCTGACGCTCCAGGGCAGGATTCCGGTGTTTTACGGCGGTGCGGTGACGGGAGCAGTGACGTACCGCTGGAAGACTCAGGTGGAGGAGAATGCCAAGGTCCTCGCCTTTCACGGGCGGCTTCCCGAGGTGAACCACAACGAGATCGAGGGGTGGGGCGATCCGCTGACTGCTGCGTTCCATGCCGTGTTGCTTCGCGATCCGGAAGAAGGGGAGCTGGTCGGCCGGCGGATGGGGCTGATGCGCGAGCTGATCGGGGCCGATGCCGGACGGGTCACTGAGGTGTGGCCGCGGGGCGAGGGGCGTTTGGCCCGGTTGCTCTCGCTGGTCTATCTCGGCGACTGGGCGAGCTACTATCTGGCGCTGCTCCGAGCGAGAGATCCCTGGCCGGTGCCCACGCTCGAGATGATCAAGCGGCGGCTCAGAGAGGCGGAGCCCGTGATTTCCGTTGAGCGCCGCTGACCGATGTGCTAATTAGTATGGGGTGGTTGTGGTCTGAACGATCCCAGCTCAGTAGGAGGGAATAGATGGCGCAGGAAGGATACCTGTTCACCTCGGAGTCGGTGACCGAAGGGCACCCGGACAAGGTCGCCGACCAGATCGCTGATGCCGTTCTGGATGGGATTCTCGAACAGGACCCGGCCGGCCGGGTGGCGTGTGAGTGCCTGCTCACCACTGGCCTGGTCATCGTGGCAGGCGAGATCACGACTTCCTGCTACGTGGACATCCCGCGGATCGCGCGCGAGACGATTCGCGGGGTGGGCTACAACCGCGCCAAGTATGGCTTCGACTCCGAGACCTGCGGGGTGATCACCGCCATCGACGAGCAATCCCAGGACATCGCCCTGGGCGTGGACGCCCTCGGAGCCGGCGATCAGGGGATGATGATGGGGTACGCCTGCACCGAGACTCTCGAGCTGATGCCCATGCCCATCACGCTGGCCCACAGGCTGGTGATGCGCCTCAGCGAAGTGCGCGGGATGGGAGTGCTCCCCTATCTGAGGCCGGACGGCAAGAGCCAGGTGACGGTTCGCTATGTGGACGGCAAACCGCGTGCGGTGGAGACGGTCGTCATCTCGGCTCAGCACAGCCCGGATGTGAGTATGCAGCAGCTCCGCGATGACGTCCTCGAGCACGTCATCCTTCCCGCCGTTCCGCGCGACCTCGTGGACCCAAAGGCATGCGCCTTCCACCTCAACCCCACGGGGCGGTTCGTGACGGGGGGGCCCATGGGGGACACGGGACTCACCGGCCGCAAGATCATCGTGGACACCTATGGGGGCATGTGCGCCCATGGCGGCGGGGCCTTTTCCGGCAAGGATCCCACGAAGGTGGATCGCTCGGCGAGCTACATGGTGCGCCACATTGCCAAGAACATCGTGGCGGCAGGGCTGGCTGATCGTTGCATGGTCCAGGTGGCCTACGCCATCGGAGTGGCGGACCCGGTGTCCGTGATGATCGACACGTTCGGCACGGGCAAGGTCCCGACCGCGAAGCTCCAGGAGATGGTCCGGAAGCACTTCGACCTGACACCGGCCGGGATCATCAAGTACCTGAACCTGCGCCGCCCCATTTACAGGAAGACCGCCGCCTTCGGGCATTTCGGGCGGAGCGAGCCGGAGTTCACGTGGGAGCGGACGGACCGTGTCAAGGACCTCCGCGACGACGCGGGTATTTAGGCACTCGGAGGGGGGCTGCGCCCCCCT
>JBHIAB010000020.1:0-26265 GCA_046758385.1 Methylomirabilia bacterium
CAGGGCCCGGCGTTGCCATGGGGCGGCGTGTTGGCATCTTTGTCCCGAGATCACTTCAAATCGTGACGGTTTATTTAGAGGCGTAGAATCGACATAAGGAGCCAGAGAGGTCCTAACCGATGCAACAGCGGACGCAGTGGGGGAGGAGCCGATCGCGCGGAACCCCGAGCCACCAGGGTCCGGCGATCCAACCCCCGCGCCATGGGAACGCTGCCTCGCGCGAGGTGCAAATGCAGCTCGGGTCTGCGCCCCCGGGATTCGATCCAGACCCCACGGCGCTCGTCGTGCTGATCCTCTCAGCCACTGCTACTGCGTATCAAGCTCTGGCCTCCCACCGCCTACCGCAGCGAGGCGTCGAAGCGCCGTGGACCCGAAGGCAACTCAACGGTGTTCGCCAGCTCGCGGCGGAGTTGCTTGGGCTGAGCGCCGATTTCCAAGGCATTCAGCATTTCCTGCACGCGTCCGGGCACCAGAATCTCCGGCAACTTGAGTTCAAGCACGGCTCGGCGTCTCTTGCGTTCAGGAACGAGTCCGAACTGGCTCAATACATCAAGCTCATGGATCGTTTGTTGAAGCGCTATTCGGCGATCCTGAGGGGAACCTACAGAGTCCTCCGCGCACTTGGGGGAAGGCCCCGCTCTGTGTCCGAAGCCATCGTGAGGCAGGTCCGCGAAGCCGGTCACGCGTTGAATGAAGCGCAGTTCGACTCGCCCAACGTCGAAGCAGCTATCACCAATGCCCAGAGGGCTCTGGTTCGGACCCACGAAATCCTTATGGCGATAGCGCAGGAGTACGGCGAGACCTAAGAGACCGCGCGCACCGGCCGTTGCCCCCGTCTTGCAAGGGCTTGGTTTTGCTGGCGGAGGGGAGAGGATTCGAACCTCTGGCCCCTTGCAGGATTCTGGTTTTCACGAACGCGGAGTAAGTATTGGATATAAAAGACAAAATTACCTGTTGACGTAGCCTACATTTTTCATAATTATTAAAAACGAAAACGCTTTTAAATGCGACCGCCTAGTTTTTTAAGTGCGCTATAACCAGCAAGGATCGCGCGGTAGGCCTCGCAAGCAGACCCACCAGAAGAGGCGGCAAAAGACACTCACGCTCGCCTGAGCTCAAGCGTGTCTTCGAGGACATCGACAGGAAATACGTGGAGCCCCCAAAGCGCTTGAGTGCTGTCCCTGGGCCAGGCAGCTCTTCTCCGCCGCGGGGTCAGACACCGCAATGATGCCTGGCAGAGGGGTTTCCCCCGCGGCCGATCTTGTCCAGGCCTCTCTGCTGACTCTGAGGATCTACGGCGAATGACAACAAAGGGTAAGACAACCAGACGTCGCGCCAGCCGGAGCGGCGCCCACCGCCGCATGTCATATGCAAGAGTGGGAGTCGACACGCACAAAGAAGAATCGGGCCTCAGCATGCTCCTTCGGCACCTGCGGGAGACTCTCGCGACTCGGCCAGCTGGCCCCGGTGAAGTCAAGCTCTCATTCGGCTTTTTCGCTAATGTTATCGCGCTGGGCGAGATAGGCCTGGCCATTTCGACCGATGGCGTAGGGACCAAGGTTCTGGTCGCACAGCTTATGGATAAGTACGACTCTGTGGGTATCGACTGTGTCGCGATGAACGTCAATGACCTTCTTTGCGTAGGTGCGGAACCCTTGGCGATGGTGGACTATATCGCCGTTCAGAAGCCTAACCCTCGGCTTCTTAGCGAGATCGCGAAGGGGCTAAAAGCTGGCGCGTTTGCGGCAAGAATCACGATTCCCGCCGGGGAGATCGCTCAACTTCCGGACGTGCTCAAAGACGAAAGACCCGGCTACGGATTTGACTTGGCGGGGACCGCAATCGGTACTGTCCCCTTAGGTCAAATCCGAGTCGGTCAAAACATTGAGCCGGATGATGTCGTCCTTGGACTCCGAAGCACAGGTGTCCACAGCAATGGGATCACACTTGCCCGGGCACTGTTCAAGAAGTATCGACCGACTACTTACTTCCACGAACTAGGGAGGCCCCTCGGACAGGAGCTGTTGGTGCCGACTCGTATCTACGTTCCGGAAATCATGGACGTATTGAGGGCTGGCGTCGAGGTGAAGGCTCTGATTCATATTACGAGCGAGGGCTTCCTGAATCTGCTCCGCGTCAAGTCGGACACTGGATATATCATCCACTCCTTGCCTGACCCACACCCGATCTTTTCGGTGATTCAGCGCGAAGCAAATGTGAGCATGGAAGAGATGTACCGCGTGTACAACATGGGCATTGGGTTCTGCCTCGTGGTCTCGCATCGCGGAGATCATGTCTTTCGAGCAAAGGAAATCTTCAAACGGCACGACGTGGAGTGCTACGAGATCGGAAGGGCTGTCCCTTCGCCAGAGAAACGTGTCACCATCGAGCCTGCCAAGCTTATAGGTAGAGACGGGCGATTCCAGAAAGCCTGAAGCGGGACAGTCGAGATGCCGAAGCGCGGTTGCGTGCTGCTACGTAACTGTGCAATTGGGTGGCGGAGGGGGGAGGATTCGAACCTCCGATCCCTTGCAGGATTCTGGTTTTCAAGACCAGCGCCTTCGTCCGCTCGGCCACCCCTCCGCCGTCACCGACCGCCGGGGTGCTGCGCCCCGGGATCAGCCTACGACCTCACCGATCTAGACCTCGGGCGTGATATCCGCCTTGTGAACGTCTGTTGACCCAGCACCCGGAGCTCAGCTATCTGTGACTCCAAGGATCAAGCGCTGATTCGCTCAAGACCGTCCATGTACGGACGGAGCGCCGCTGGGATCACCACGCTCCCGTCCGCCTCCTGGTAGTTTTCGAGGACGGCGACGAGCGCCCGACCCACGGCGACCCCTGAGCCGTTCAACGTGTGGCAGTAGTCCGCCTTCCCACCTGTCGCCGGCCGGTACCTGATCTCCGCCCGGCGAGATTGAAAGGCCTCACAGTTGGAGCACGAAGAGATCTCCCGGTATCTCCCCTGCCCCGGGAGCCACACCTCGAGGTCATAGGTTTTGGCGGCAGCGAAGCCCGTGTCGCCGGCCGCGAGCAGGACGACACGATGTGGGAGCTCGAGGCGCCGAAGCACCTCCTCGGCGTTACGCACCATCCCTTCGAGCTCCGCGTACGAGGAGGCGGGAGTGGTGACCTTCACGAGCTCGACTTTGTCGAACTGGTGCTGTCGGATCATCCCGCGTGTGTCCTGTCCCGCCGCGCCTGCCTCCCGGCGGTAGCAGGGCGTGAACGCCACATAGCGCTTTGGCAGCTCCTGCTCCTTCAAAATCTCGCCTCCGTGGAGGCAGGTGACCGGGACCTCGGCGGTGGGAATCAGATACAACGCGCGCTCGCCCTCGGGCTCCAGAGTCTTGAAGAGCTGGTCCTCGAACTTGGGCAGCTGAGCCGTCCCCCACATGGTCTCGGGGTTCACCATGTGGGGCACCCACACCTCTCGATACCCGTGCTCGCGCGTGTGGAGGTCCAGCATGAACTGGGCCAATGCACGTTCGAGCCTCGCGCCAGCCCCCCATAGCACTGAGAACCGAGACTTGGCGAGCTTCGCCGCACGCTCGAAGTCGAGGATCCCCAGCCGCTCCCCGATTTCCCAGTGGAGCTTGGGGTCAAAGGCGAACTGCCGCGGCGCCCCCCACCGACGCACCTCCTGGTTTTCTTCTTCCCCACCCACCGGAACGCTCGAGTGCGGCACGTTGGGGAGCTGAAGAAGAAGCGATTCGATTTCCCTGTCGGTCTCCGAGACCTTTGCGTCCTCCTCCTTGATCTCGTCGCCGAGCTGACGCATGCGGGCGATTTTCTCAGTCGGGTGTTCCCCCCGCCGCTTGGCTCGGGCGATCTCCTCCGTGACCTTATTCCGCAATGCCTTCTTGGCTTCTACCGCCGTCACCTGTTGGCGACGAACTGCGTCGAGGGACAGGAGCCTGTCGACGAGGTCGTCCCCACCCCGGCCCTTGAGAGCCCGGGCGACTTCGTCCGGGCGCGCACGGATAAGTCTCACGTCCAGCATAAAGACAAAAATAGGCCGCCCGAGCGGCCTCATCAACCCCGCAACCCAGGGGGGGAGGCTTCGGAAGGGGGGCGAAGCCCCCCTCCGAGTTAAGACTCCCGCTCCGTCACCAGGCGGGCCAGGCTTCCTACGAGGTCGTCGGCATCGAGGTCGATCACTCTGACTCCCCAGGTGTTGCGCCCTTGCGAGGAGACATCCGAGGCCGGAAAGCGAATCACCTTCCCCTTGGTCGTCACCACCAGGATGTCGTCCCCCTCCCGGATCTGGACCATGCCGACCACGCTCCCGTTGCGCCCCCCCGTCTTGATGTCGATGATGCCTTTCCCGGCTCGCGCCTGCAGCCGGTACTCACCCAGCGGGGTCTGCTTACCAAAGCCGCGCTCCGTCGCGGTGAGGATCCAGGCTCCCTCTTCGACGACGGCCGCCGAGACCACCTGGTCCCCCTCCTCTAGCTCGATCCCCTTGACCCCCGCGGCCACTCGGCCCATCGGGCGAACCCCTTCCTCTGAAAAGCGAATGAGCATCCCCTGCTTCGTCGCCAGCACCACCTCGCGCTGGCCATCGGTGCGCAGCGCGGCGATGACTTCGTCCCCCTCTTCCAGGGTGGTGGCCCTGATCCCGCCCCGTTGAGGCCGGGAGAAGGCCTCCAGCTCGGTCTTCTTGACCTTCCCTCGCTTGGTGGTGAAGAAGATGTAGCCCGCCTGGAAGTCGCGGACCGGCACGCAGGTGGCCACGCGCTCCCCGTCCGCGAGGTGGAGGAGGTTCACCATGGCCTTGCCGCGCGCGTGCCGCGTGCCCTCGGCAATCTCGTGGACATTGAGCCAGTGGACCTTGCCCTGGGTGGTGAAGAAGAGGAGGGTGGAATGGGTGGTGGCGATGAAGAGATCGGTGACCAGATCCTCTTCCTTGGTCTCCATCCCGGTCACGCCCTTGCCCCCCCGGTGCTGGCTCCGATAGAGGTCCACCCGGGTGCGCTTGATGTAACCCGACTGGGTGATCGTGACCACCATCTCCTCGTCGGCGATGAGATCCTCGATGGTAAACTCAGCCGTTTCCGCGAGGATCTCGGTCCGCCGCTCATCGCCGTACTCCTCCTTGAGCGCGAGGAGCTCCGCCTTAATGATCCCCATCAGACGCGTCTCCGATGCGAGGATGTCCCGGAGGTCGGCGATCAGACCCAGGGTCTGCCCGTGCTCTTCGACGATCTTATGGCGTTCCAGCTGGGTCAGACGCTGCAGTCGCATGTCGAGAATGGCCTTGGCCTGGGCCTCGGTGAAATCGAGGCGCTGCATCAGGGCCGCCCGCGCCGCGTTGGGGTCCTCGGCGCCCCGGATAAGCCGGATCACCAAGTCGAGCTGCTCGACCGCCTTCCGGAGCCCCTCGAGGATGTGTGCGCGCTCCTCGGCCCGGGTCAGGTCGTGGCGAGTCCGGCGGGTGACGACCTCCCGCCGGAAGCGGAGGAACGCCTCCAGCATGTCTCTGAGGTTGACGACCTGGGGCCGGCGATCCACCAAGGCCACCATGTTGACCCCGAAGGTGGTCTGAAGCTGCGTGTGCTTGTAGAGCTGGTTCAGGAGGATCTGGGGAATCTCACCCCTGGAAAGCTCCAGCACGATCCGGATCCCGTCCCGGTTCGACTCGTCGCGAACCTCCGAGATCCCGTCGATCTTCCGCTCTCGGCTGAGCTCGGCGATCTTCTCGATGAGGGAGGCCTTGTTCACCTGATACGGCAGCTCGGTGACGATGATGGCCTCCCGCGCCCCCCGCAACTTCTCGGTGTGGGCCTTGGCCCTGAGTGTCAGACCTCCGCGGCCGGTGGTGTAGGCCTCTCGAATTCCCGCAGTTCCGTAAATGTAGCCGTAGGTGGGGAAATCCGGCCCCTGGATGGCCTCCCTGAGGTCGGCCACGTCGGACGCAGGGTTGTCGATGAGCATAACGAGCCCGTCGACGACCTCCCCGAGGTTGTGGGGCGGAATGTTGGTGGCCATCCCGACGGCTATGCCGGAGGAGCCGTTGACGAGGAGGTTCGGGACCCGTGTGGGCAGGACGACGGGCTCCTCTAGCGATTCGTCGAAGTTGGGAACGAAGTTGACGGTCTCCTTCTCGATGTCCGCGAGCATCTCGTGGGCGATCTTGGCCAGGCGCGCCTCCGTGTAGCGCATGGCTGCGGGCGGATCCCCGTCCACAGAGCCGAAGTTCCCCTGCCCATCTACCAGCGGGTAGCGGAGGGAGAACTCCTGGACCATCCGCACGAGGGCCTCGTACACCGGGGCATCGCCGTGGGGGTGATACTTGCCGAGGACTTCACCGACCACGCGGGCGGCCTTCTTATACGCGCGGTTCCACGACAGGCCCAGCTCCTGCATGGCGTACAGCACCCGGCGGTGGACGGGCTTGAGCCCGTCGCGCACGTCCGGCAGCGCCCGCCCGATGATGACGGACATGGCGTAGTCCAGATAGGACCGCCGCATCTCCTCTTCGATCGGGACAGGGACCTGCCGCTCGGGGGACATGGGCAGAGGACTAGTGCCCTTCCAACTTGTTGCGCCGACTGTTACCTGCGTGCGTTTCGACAACCATCGCGACTTCGCGCCGTGCAAAAGTCATCACAAACAGTTGGAACGGCACTAGACGTCGATGTTCACCGCGTCGAGGGCATGTCGCTCGATGAACTCGCGGCGGGGCTCCACGGCGTCGCCCATCAAGACGGTGAACATGTCGTCCGCCGCTACGGCATCCTCCGTGTTCACCTTGAGGAGGGTCCGGGTCTCGGGGTTCATGGTGGTTGCCCAGAGCTGCTCCGGGTTCATCTCCCCAAGCCCCTTGTAGCGCTGGATAGAGGCACCTTCCCGGGAGAAGGCGAAGGCCGCCTGGACCAGCTCGTCCAGTGTCCGGACCGTCGCCTCCTTGCCGCTTCCGTCTACGATGACGCACGGACTTTTGTACAGCGGCGAAATCTTCTCATACAGCTCGTACAGAACCTGGTAGTCCGGCGACTTAAGCGTCCCGGTGCTGATTTGCGCTGGCAGATCTCCGGAAATCTCTACGATGGTGTCTCCTGCGTCGCCTTCGCGGAACTGGACGCCGCCTTGGTTCAACCCGAGCTCAGCAACCACCGCCTGAATGGTCACCCCGATTTCCTCGGGGCCCACCCGCTTTGTCACCCTGAATCTTCTCTTCAGTAAGCCGTCCACGACCTGATGGGGCAACCCACGCTTGATGAACTTTTGGAATAGCTGCTTGAACTCGAGCGCCCGCCGGAGCGCATCCAGAAGGGTCTCTTCCCGGAGGGGGACAGATTTCCCCGGGACCTTCAGGCTCGCCTTCTCCACCCACGACGCGAAGAGGAACTCTTCTAGCTCCCGGTCCGTCATCAGATACCGCTCGCTCCGCCCCTTCTTCACCTTGAAGAGCGGAGGCTGGGCGATGTAGAGATGCCCGCGCTCGATGACCGACAACATGTGGCGGAAGAAGAAGGTCAGCAGAAGGGTCCGGATGTGGGCTCCGTCGACGTCGGCGTCGGTCATCAGGATAACCTTGTGGTAGCGAAGCCTGCTGACGTCGAACTCTTCGGGGCCAATGCCCGTCCCTAGGGCAGAGATCAGAAGCCGGATCTCGTTGTGGGAGAGCACCTTGTCGTATCGCGCCTTCTCCGCGTTGATGATCTTGCCCCGCAGCGGGAGCACGGCCTGGGTTCGGCGATCCCGCCCCTGCTTGGCCGATCCCCCGGCCGAGTCACCCTCGACCAGGAACAGCTCGCGGAAGGTCGGATCGCGCTCGGAGCAGTCCGCGAGCTTTCCGGGAAGGTTGTCGTCATCGAACCCTTTCTTGCGGGTGAGCTCGCGAGCCTTGCGGGCGGCTTCGCGGGCCTGGGCCGCGCGGACGCATTTCTCCGTGATCCGGCGAGCGGTCGGGGGGTCCTCCTCGAACGCCACCCCTAGCTTGTCGTTGACGATGGACTCCACCAGCCCCCGCAGCTCGCTGTTGCCGAGCCGGGCCTTGGTCTGCCCTTCAAACTGAGGCTCGGGCAGCCGGACTGAGATGACGGCCGTCAATCCTTCACGGACATCCTCGCCGGCGAGTCCTCCCTTGAAGGTCTTGAGATAGCCGTTGGCCTGGGCGTAGGCCCCGATGGTGCGAGTCAGTGCCGCGCGGAAGCCGGTCAGGTGGGTCCCCCCTTCGCGCGTGTTGATGTTGTTGGCGAAGGTGAAGACGTTTTCCTGATACCCGTCGTTGTACTGGAGCGCCACCTCCACCTGCGTGCCGTTCTTGGCTCCCTCGAAGAAGAGCACCCTGGGATGGCTCGGGGTCTTGTTCTGGTTGATGTGCTTGACGAACTCGATGATCCCGCCGTTGTAGTGGAACGCATGCTTGCGCTCGTCCCGCTCGTCCTCGATGGTGATCTTGAGCCCCCGGTTCAGGAAGGCCAGCTCGCGAAACCGGTGAGAGAGGATGTCGAAGGAGAACTTGGTTTCCTCGAAGATCTCCCGGTCGGGCTTGAAGCGGATGATCGTTCCGTGCTTGGTGGTCTTCTCTCCGGGCAGGAGATCGCTGGTCGGCTCACCGCGCTCGTAGCGCTGGGTGTAGACCTTGCCGCCGCGACGGACCTCGAGCTCCAACCACTCCGACAGCGCGTTCACCACCGACACGCCGACGCCGTGGAGCCCGCCGGAGACCTTGTAGACGGAGTGCTCGAACTTCCCCCCTGCATGAAGCGTAGTGAGGACCACCTCGGCTGCGGGCCGTCCGGTTCCCTCGTGGGTGTCCACAGGAATGCCGCGCCCATCATCCCCCACGGAGCAGGACCCATCCGAGTGCAAAATGACCCGGATGTTGTCGCAGGAGTCGGCCATGGCCTCATCCACCGAGTTGTCCACAACCTCATACACCAGGTGGTGAAGACCGTAGCTGGCGGTGTCGCCTACGTACATGGCCGGCCGCTTGCGGACGGCCTCCAGCCCTTCCAAGACCTTAATATCGTTGGCGGTGTAAGTTTCGTTCATGCTGGACCCTACCCGAGCCGTGCCGAGTTCGCGCGGAGCAAGCTCGAGCACCCGCCAGGTGGAGAGGCAACGAGAGGGCCGATCAGAGCGTCGTGATGAACAGAAGAGAGCTTGCTGTGGATCGGAGGATTCTGCTTACCAGGGCCGTGAACTCGACCCCATTGGCTATACACCCTGCCTTGCTCCCATGTCGGGCTACGTCCTCATCGGCATTATAACACAGAGATAACCTTCCTCCCCAACGCTCTTAAGGATTCCAGGGCTCCGTGCGTCCTTGAGCTCGAAGAGCACCTGCCCAGCCTCAATGGGCCCTAGAGCATCGAGGAGATAGCGAGAGTTAAAATTGATGATCAGTTCCTCACCACTATCTTCCACGGGAAGCGTCTCCTCCGCCTCGCCGAGCTCAGGGGTTGAAGCGAGGACTCTCAGGGTCCCCCCAGAGAGCTGGAGCCTCACCGGCTTCGTCCGCTCCTCGGAGAGAACCGACACCCGTCGCAAAGCAGCCGTCAGCGCAGCCCGTGATAGCACGAGCCGCCTCGAATGCCCCTTTGGAATCACCTGCTCGTAGTTCGGAAACTGACCCTCGATCAGCCGAGCCGTGAGTAGAAAGTTCGGCATGGTGAGAACAAATTGGTTCTCCGTCAGAGCGATCCGCACCTCCTCACCTGCCCCGAGCACACGAGCAAGCTCGTGAACTGCCTTCCGCGGTACGATCCCGCTTCGCTCCTCCCCATTCCCAGGAACCGCCCGACTCGCCACAGCCAGGCGATGGCCATCAGTCGCCACCAACCGAATCTCCTTCGGCGAGAAAGAGAACAAAAGCCCATTTAACGCATACCGACTCTCGTCAAGGGAAATGGCAAAGCTCGTTTGCTCCACCATCTCGCGAAGTAGCCTGGCATCCACAGGCAGCCCCGCCACCGCCGCAGGCGCCACCGCTGGAAAGTCATCAGGAGCCAGAGCAGCCAGCTTGTACACCACCGCTTCACAGCGAAGCAAGACCCACGTGCGATCTTCCACCTTGATGGAAAGACCGGACGATGGAAGCTCTTTCACAATCTCGGAGAGCTTCCGAGCCGAAAGCGTAATGGCCCCCTTGGTCACAACCTTGGCTGGCACCAACACGCGCGCGCCGACTTCCAGATCCGTCGCCGTCAGGCCAATGGACTCCCCATCAGCCTCGAGGAGCACGTTAGCTAGAATCGGAAGCGTTTGTCGTTGCTCGACAATGTTCTGAACCATCTGGAGGCCTTTGAGGAACGCATCCCGAGAAACATCGATTTCCATTATGACTCTCCTAGATCTGAGAAGAAGGAAATTAAAGTATATATATAGGAGTAGTTAGTCAGAGTCATGGCTGTGGATAATCGAGAGGTTGAGAAACACCCTAGAAGAGAGTGATGAACGAGGCTGTGAGGTGGTGGAAAGAGGTGTGGAGGTGGTTGGGGTAGCTGTGGATCACAGCGTGATGCCTTGAATCAGCGTGTCTATGGTCTTTCGAAATTTGGGGTCTTCTTGGAGCAGGGTCTGTACTTTTTCCACCGCGTGGAGCACGGTGGTGTGATCCTTGCCGCCGAAGGCACGGCCAATCTCGATGAGGGAGGCGTGCGTGAGTTGACGGGCTAGGTACATGGCGACCTGCCGCGGAAAAGCGATGGCTCTTGTGCGCCTCTTTGCCTTCAGGTCAGAGGGCCTGAGGCCGAAGAAGTCAGAGACCTTTCGCTGGATCTGCTCGATTGTAATGACTTTCTCTTCCTCGCCCCAGAGATCCGCGAGCACCTCCTGTACCAGGTCGACGGTCATCTCGCGGCCAGCTAGCGCGCAGAAAGCAATCATTCGAGTCAGGGATCCCTCGAGTTCGCGGATGTTTGACTTCACCCGGCTTGCGACCAAGTAGCTCACGTCGTCGGGGAGTTGAACGCGTTCCAACTCCGCCTTCCTCCTCAGGATCGCCACGCGGGTCTCAAAGTCCGGGGGCTGAATGTCGGCGATCAGACCCCACTCGAACCTGGAACGCAAACGCTCCTCGATCTCAGGGATTTCTTTGGGGGAGCAGTCGCTCGAGATGACGATCTGCCTGTGCGAGTCGTAGAGGTCGTTAAAGGTGTGGAAGAACTCCTCCTGCGTCCGCTCCTTACCGGAGATGAATTGAATGTCATCGACGAGGAGGAGATCGATGGTGCGGTACTTGGCGCGGAACTCCGTCGTGCGGTCGTAGCGGATGGCGTTGATGAGATCGTTGGTGAATCGTTCGGAGGAGAGATAGAGCGCGCTCAGGTGTGGGAAGAGCCGGTGGATCTGGTGGCCTATTGCATGCAACAGGTGGGTCTTGCCGAGCCCGACTCCACCGTAGAGAAAGAGCGGGTTATACGCCTTGCTGGGAAGCTCGGCCACGGCCTGGCAGGCGGCTTGGGCAAATCGGTTGGAGGAACCCACTACGAAGGTCTCGAAGGTGTAGCGCGGGTTGAGTCCGTCGGTTCCGGGTGGCGGGACGTCCGCCGCCCGGGGAGGGCGTGGGCGGGGGGCGGTCGTGGGTGGCTGCGGGGCAACGACCACGGAGACCCGAGGGCTCCCGCCCAGGCACTCGCGTGCCGCGGCTTGGAGCGCGTCCAGGTAGTGTTCCATCAGGTAGTCCCGGGAAAAGCTATTAATGGCGCCGACCTGGATGTGGTCCCCCTCGACCATCACCAGATGACCTGGGCGGACCCACGTGTCGAGCGCGGCGGGTGGGAGTTTTCCTTCGAGCGCGGCGAGAAGGCGAGTCCAGAGTCCGTCAGGCATGGGGGTGCTCCTCACCAAGACGCACGGGCGACTTACACACAGAGTTATCCACAGGTGTGGATAAGCCGAACAAGCCGAATGCTCAGGGGTGGGGCCGTCAGTCTTCGCATCAGAGACCTCGCAGAGCCTGACAAAAGAAACGATAGGAAATGCTACCTCCCGGCCTTGATGCGGTCGGGGAAGGGCGCGCGCGTAAGATAGCACACAGTGAGAGCCCGCGGCAATCCTCTTTCTTAGATTCTTGGATCGGGCACCTTGACTGCCGTCAGTTCTGTCAAGTAAACTCAGTCGGTTGGGGAGCGATGAGAAGAGTTAGCCCATGAAACGCACCTATCAGCCGAACCGGCGCAAGCGCAAGCGAACTCATGGATTCCTGGTTCGAATGAGGACGAGGGGGGGGCGAGCAATCCTGAGGCGCCGCCGAGCCAAGGGAAGAAAGCGGTTGGCGGTGTAGCCGGCGAGGGATGCCCGGTCCGGTCGGCACTCATGGGCTTCCTCGAGCCGAGCGACTGAAGCGACCCGGTGAGTTCCGGGCGCTCTTCGAGGGTGGTCGCCGCGTCGAACGGCCCCCTCTCGTGATGCTCTGGCGTCGGGACGGGGGCCCCCGGCAGGCCGGGTTCGCGGTTAGCAGACAGGTGCGGGGCGCGGCCCGTCGCAATCGGGCCCGCCGGCGGCTTCGTGAGGCATACCGGATGAGTCGGCAGGCCCTTCCGCCCGGGGTGCAGGTGGTGTGCGTGGCCCGAGAGGCAGCCTTGCGGCAACCCTTTCAGGCGCTCCTCCAAGAGATGCGATCGGCATTCGAGGCGGTGGAGCTGTCTGTGAGGGGGGTGAGGAAGCCCTGAGTGGGCTTGCGAGGGCAGTGGCTGGGCTATTACGGGGGTATCAGGTTGTGCTTTCGCCACTTTTGCCCCGGAGCTGCCGCTACGAGCCGAGGTGCTCTGAGTATGCGCGGCGGGCCGTGCTCTCCCACGGGGTCGTTCGGGGGAGCTGGCTCGCGCTTAGGCGAGTTTTTCGCTGCCACCCGTTTCAGCCAGGGGGCTATGACCCGCCGCCCGCGCGGACCAATGGCAGCCCCGCCGAGGACGTCATAACGAGATGGAAAACCGAGCGATTTTGGCCGCCATCCTGATGGTTGGCCTCCTCTTGCTCTATCAGGCACTGTTCGCTCCCTTCTCTCCTCCGCCTCCCCTGGAACACCCTCCGGCGAAGGCTGAGCCCACTAGGCCGACCAGGGGCGAGCCTCCTCCTCCCCCACCCCCCAAGGTGGAGCGTACTAGTCCAGTGCGCCAACGGACAACGGTTGTGGAGACTCCCCTTTACCGGGCGGTCGTCGCAAACGATGGGGGCCGGCTGCTTGAGTGGGTGTTGAACTACCGGGGCGACAAGCCGATCGTAGTGCCCGGCGCCTTGGCGTCTCGAGGACTTAGCGTGCATCGAGCCGGGAGCGAGGGGGAGGTCCTGGCCTTCAGTGAGGTCGGTACCACCCGGCTCAGCCTGGAGCCGGAGCGGCCGCGGGGCCGGCTGCGGCTGGTCGGCCAAGATGCCTTCGGACTTGAGGTCTCTGAGGAGTTGGAGTTCCAGGCGGAGGACTACGCCGTAGAGGCCCACATCGCGGCCGAAAATCGGCACACGGTCCGCCAGGTAGTGGAGCTTCTTCTCCCGTGGTCGACGCTTCGGGAATGGTCGGACGAAGAGGGGGAAGCGTTTCAGGGGCAACACCCGACCCGCGTAGTCTGGCTGGGCCGGGACGGCGTCCACCGGGAGGATCTGGGCGAGGTGACCAAAACCGTTAGCGAAGGGCGGTGGATCGGGCTTGAAAGCGAGTGGTATATCACGGCCCTAGTTCCGCGAAGCCCAGGCTTCAAACTGGTGGTCACGCCGAACGGGGACGGCGTGATAGAAGTGGGGCTCAAAGCCGCTCCGCCACCCTTGGCTCCTGGCGAGCGGTGGGAGGGGCGGGTTGTTCTTTATCTCGGTCCCAAAGAGTACGATCGGCTCGAGAAAATCGGCGCGGGCCTTGAGCAGAGCATCAACGTAAACTTACTGTGGTGGATTTTCGTCCCGCTTCTGCGGCTCATGAACTTCTTGTATGGCCTAATCCCCAATTACGGTGTTGCCATAATCCTTGTCACTGTGATCACGAAGACACTTTTTTACCCACTTACCTACAAGGGCATGATGTCCATGAGGGCCATGCAGAAGAAGATGCACGGGATGCAGCCCGAGCTCAATGCCCTGAAGGCCAAGCACCAGAAGGATCCAAAGCGACTTCAGCAGGAGCAAATGGACCTGTACAAGAAGCACGGGGTCAACCCTCTCGGCGGTTTAGGCGGATGCCTGCCCATGGTGGTCCAAATGCCTATCTTCTTGTCGCTTTATTGGGTTTTCTCGCTAGCGGTGGAGCTTCAGAACGCGCCCTTTCTCTGCTTTGGAACGCTGTTTGGCACTGACCTTTGGATCTGCGATCTCGCCCAGCGCGATCCCACATACGTGCTGCCGATCCTCATGGGGGTTTCCATGTTTGTGCAGCAGAAGATGACTCCGGTCGTGGGCGATCCGCGGCAGGCGAAGATGATGCAATTCATGCCGGTGATGTTCACCTTCTTTTTCCTGAACTTGCCTTCTGGGCTGGTCCTGTACTGGTGTGTCTCCAACATCTTGCAGATCATGCAACAGTATTACATCGACCGCTGGGGAAGGCCGGTGCGCGGTTCCATCAAGCCCGTCAAGGGAGCTCAGCGGGCATGACCGTTCACGAGGAGACGGGCCGCACCCCCGAGGAGGCGCTAGAGGCGGGGCTCCAGAAGCTTGCGATCCCACGCGAGTACGTCCTCTTGGAGGTGCTGGAGGAGGGCGGAAAAGGCTTTCTCGGTCTGGGAGGCCGACAGTCCCGTGTGCGTCTCACTGTGACCCCGGCAGGGGAGCGGCTGATTACCGGGCGGCGGGCGCTCGAGGAGGTTCTGGGGGCCATGGGAGTCAGCGCCCAGATCCGGGCCGAAGAAGTTCAGGGTTTAATTCGCTTTGAGCTCTCTGGTACAGACTCGGCTCTGCTCATCGGCAAGCACGGTCAGACGCTGGAAGCGCTGCAGTTTCTACTTGTGCGGATTGTCGGGCGCCAAGTTGGTGAGCGGGTGCAGGTGCAGGTCGACGTCGAGGGGTACCGTGAGCGGCGTCGGGAACAACTAGAGCAGATGGCCTTGCGCCTTGCCGAAAAGGTCAAGGTCACGCGTGATCCTGTGACCCTCGAGCCCATGTCGCCAGCGGATCGCCGGACGGTCCATCTGGCGCTCCAGCATGATGCTCTTGTTCGAACAACGAGCGTCGGCGACAGCTCTCTCCGGCGCGTTGTGATCGCCCCTGTCGCTCGTTAAACACACTTTGTGGAAGTCTCCAGGCCCGGGTTGAACGCTCGGGCGGTCGGCGACGGAGGGTGGTTCACGGGGTCAGATCGGCCATCCCGACGGAAGCCTTGCCGGTTCCTTTTGCCAGCAATGTCCAGCACATCCTGAACACCGTGCCGTGGGCCTCACGGAAGAGCTTGAAGGCCTGCTGACGTCCGGATTCAGGGCACTGGTTCGCCGTCTCCCTTCCAGGGACGAGCTCGCAGCCTTTTCCCGCTACCTGGATCTGCTCCTGAAGTGGAACCGAGTTTATTCGCTCACCACCTACCGGAAACCTGGCGAAATTGTCCGGAGTCTCTTTCTCGACTCGCTGCTTTTCCTCCCCCTGCTCCCTGCGGAGGCAAACCGCCTTGTGGACCTCGGAGCTGGGATCGGGATTCCAGGCATTCCCGTCAAGATTGCGCAGCCAGAGCGCGAACTTACCCTCATCGAGGCGCGAAGGCGTCGCGCTGGATTTCTTTCCGCGGCGGTGAGGGAGCTTGGCCTCGGTCGAACCTCAGTCCTTCACGGCCGGGCAGAACAGTTGCTGGAGGAGCGGCAAGACCTTGGAGGCCGCTTCGATGCCGTGCTGAGCCGCGCGGCCGGTCGGCCAGCACGGATTGTCCCCCTTGCCATGAAGTTTCTCAGGAAAGGGGGGATAGTTGTTCTCTCAGGCCCGCCGGTTGGAACGCGCGTGGGGCTCCCCGTCCCCCGCTGCGAAACGAAGGTTCTCAGCTCTCCGGCTGCGGGTCGGCCCCGGCAGTTTTTTGTGGTTGAAAAACCGTCTTGATCAGCGACAATGTTTCACGTGAAACACGATTCCGGCCGCGTTCCACGTGGAACGCTGAAGGCAAGCCGCCAATGGGCCGGGTGATTGCCGTCGCAAATCAAAAAGGCGGGGTAGGGAAGACCACCACGGCGATCAATCTGGCGGCGGGGTTAGCCGTCGCGGAACGCCCGACGCTCCTGATCGACCTGGATCCCCAGAGCAACACCACGACAGGATTAGGGATTTCAGTCCCCGAGGGCTCCCCCACGGTTTATCACACCCTGCTCGCAGAAGACTCAATAGACAAGGCAGTGAGGGACACTGGGTTTGGGCAGCTTTCCATCGTCCCCTCAGAGGCGGGTCTGGTAGGAGCTGAAGTCGAGCTGGTCCCCCTTCCTCGGCGGGAATCCCGCCTCAAGGAAGGGTTGGACTCGGCTATCGAGAGATTCGATTACATCCTCGTGGATTGCCCTCCTTCGCTGAACTTGCTGACGATCAATGCCCTGACCGCAGCCGACTCCGTTTTGATCCCACTTCAGTGCGAGTATTACGCCCTTGAGGGAGTTGCACAACTCATAAATAAGACCATTCGTGCCGTGAAGGATCGCTTGAACCAGAGACTCCGTGTGGAGGGGATCCTGCTCACGATGTTCGATGCGAGAACGAGCCTTGCCGCTCAGGTGAAGGCAGAGGTCGAGCGGTACTTCGCCGCGGAGCTTTTTAAGACCGTTATTCCTCGGAATGTGCGGTTATCCGAAGCCCCGAGCCACGGAAAGCCTATTATTTTTTACGACTTACAGTCCGCAGGGGCTATCGCCTACCTGGAGCTTACGAAGGAGGTCTTAGCTTATGGCTAAGCGAGGGTTAGGGCGCGGATTGGGAGCGCTACTGCCAGAGGAAACTCCCGAGGGCGAGCGCGTGCAAAACATCCCCCTGGAGGCGATAAAGGCGAGCCCGACACAGCCAAGAAAATCCTTTAATTCCAACACGTTAGAAGAGCTCGCGGCGTCCATGAGGCAGTCAGGGGTGCTGCAACCCGTGGTGGTTCGCCGCCACGGCGAGGGCTATCAACTGATCGTTGGCGAGCGCCGGTGGCGGGCCGCCAAGCTGGCCGGTCTGACCGCGATTCCCGCCCTGGTTCGGGAAGTGACCGATGCCGAAAGCCTTGAGCTGGCCATCATCGAGAACTTGCGCCGAGATGATCTCAACCCCATGGAGGAGGCCGATGCCTACCAGCGGCTCCTTTTGGAATATGGGTGGACGCAAGAGGAACTGGGGCAACGGGTGGGGAAGGATCGCAGCTCCGTTGCCAACTGCCTCCGACTGCTCAAGCTCCCGCCGTTGATTCAGGAGGACCTCCGAAGCGGTCGCCTGACCATGGGCCATGCCCGTGCGCTTCTCGCCTTGACCTCTCTCACAGAGCAGTTGAAGCTTAGAGAGGAGATTCTGGTCGAGTCTTGGTCGGTGAGGGCTACCGAACAGGGGGTTCGACGGAGCCGTCCCCACCGCACGAGCCGGCGCTCGGCCGAGGTGTCAGCCCTGGAGGAGCAGCTCCGGGAGGCCCTGGCCACACGAGCCAGGATCGTTGGTAATGAGCGGCGCGGACGGATCGAGGTCGCCTACTCCTCGCGCGATGAGCTTGGGCGGCTCGTGGAGATCATTGCAGGCAGGCGGGGCTAAAGCGAGGATGCGGCAAGCCGGAGCCGAGCGCGTGGTTGTGGGCATGAGCGGCGGAGTGGACTCCTCGGTCGCCGCCGCCCTGTTAGTGGAGCGGGGCTATGAGGTGGTGGGGATCACGCTCCGCGTCTGGCCGTGGCGCGAACAGGAGGAGGCCAGCAAGCGGTTTGGCAGCTGCTGCTCCTCCGAGACCGTGGAGGATGCCCGGCAGGTGGCGCGCCGGCTTGGGATCGCCTACTACTTGCTGAATCACGAGCGGGAGTTCGACCGGACCGTGGTCGCCAACTTCACCCGCGAGTATCTCGCTGGGCGGACCCCGAGCCCGTGCGTGATCTGCAACCGCGACGTGAAGTTCGGGACCCTTCTTCGGCGGGCCTTGGCCTGGGAAGCGTTGGCGGTGGCTACTGGCCACTACGCCCGGATCTCGCGCGACCCCGCGACGGGGCGATACCTGCTTTGGAAGGGGAAGGACGCGCAGAAGGACCAGTCGGATTTCCTCTGGCCGTTGAGCCAGTCGCAGCTGGCAGCGGCACGCTTTCCCGTGGGAGAGCTGACCAAAGAAGAGGTGAGGGCCCGGGCGCGTGATCTGGGCCTCGCGGTCGCCGACAAGCCCGAGAGCCAGGAGATCTGCTTTATTCCTGATGACGATTATCGAGACTTCCTACGCAATCGGATTCCCGCGGCCTTCGTTGCCGGGCCCATCGTCGATCGGCGGGGACAGGTGCTGGGCACCCATCGGGGGATTGGCGCCTACACGGTTGGTCAGCGACGAGGCCTTGGGATTTCCGCTGATCGTCCGCTCTACGTGCTCGCCGTGGAACCCGAGCGGAACGCCGTGGTGGTGGGTGAGGGAGCCGAGACCGAGCACGACCGCCTGGTCGCCACCGAGGCGAACTTCTTTCCATTCGACGAGCTGGACGGAGAAATCGCGGTGGCCGCGAAGATTCGTCATCGTCACACCCCCGCGCCGGCAACGATCAGACCGCTCGGGCCAGACCGGGTAGAAGTGCTCTTCGAGACCGCGCAGCGGGCGATCACCCCGGGACAGTCCGTCGTCTTCTATCGGGACGACCAGGTCATTGGGGGTGCGATTGTTGCCAAGGCTTGACAGCTTTTGTCTCACCGTGGTACATGATTGGCGGTCTTTGCGCCTCTTTTCACAATCTCTCTGGCTGGAGATCATCGGTATATGAGAGCGAACGGTACACTTCTGCTGGTTGCTGTGCTGCTCTCCCCGGCCCCGGCCCTGGCGGCTGAAGGGGGGGGATTCATCAATTTGGACAAGTCTCTTCTTGTCCAGGCCATTAATTTCCTCCTGCTCCTCCTCGTTCTCTGGCGGTTTCTCTATCGTCCCGTCGTGGCCAAGATGGAGGAGCGCTCCCAGACCATCAAGCGATCGCTTGACGAGGCCCGCTCGGCGCGGGCCGAGGCGCAGCAGCAGCTCGAGGAGCATCGCGCTCGGCTCCAGGCCGTCCACGCCGAGGCCCAGGCCATCCGCGAGGCGGCCTTGAAGGAGGCCTCTGAGGAGCAGCGCAGGCTCCTGGAGGCAGCAGGCCAGGACGCTCGCCGCATCGCAGACAAGGCTCGGGCCGACATCGAGCAGGATGTCCGCCGGGCCAAGGAGGAGCTGCGCCGCGAGGTCGGGGAGTTGGCCGTCGCCGTAGCCGAGCGCCTGGTGAGGAAAAGCCTCCGCGAAGAGGACCACCAGCGGATCGTTCGGGAGTCCATCGAGCGCCTCGAGCAGGTGCGATGAAGCGGCGCGGGGCCACCGCGAAACGCTATGCGCGATCTCTTCTGGTCCTGGCCCGAGAGGGTGGGACGATGGAACCCGTCCGGCAGGAGCTGGAGCGCGTGTCCGAGGCCATCTTCGCTCATCGGGACCTCACCAATCTCCTTCTCAGGCCCTGGATAGGCGCGGAGGTCAAACGGGCGGTGGTCGGGGAGGTGGCTCGACGCCTCAACACATCGAAGCTCGTGGAAGATTTTCTCCGGCTCCTGGCCACGCGGGGCCGGATCGATCACCTGCCGGACATGATTCAGGTTTACCGCGACCTCGTCGACAACGCCCTGGGTCGGGCCAGGGCGACGGTACGTAGCGCCGTCGGGCTGACCGACCAGGAGCGGCAGACACTGGGCGCCAAGCTCGGCCGGAGAATCGGCAAGCAGGTCATTGTGGAGTCGGAGGTGGACGACACACTGCTCGGGGGGTTTGTGGCCCGAATCGGGAGTCTGGTTCTGGACGGGAGCCTAGACGGACAACTCGCCCAGCTCCGCGAACGCCTGGTAAAGGGGTAGCGAATGATCAGAGCCGAAGAGATCAGCGAAATTATCAAGCGCCAGCTTCAAGGCTACGAGCCCGAGGTCGACCTCAAAGAGATGGGACGCGTCATCGAGGTGGGAGACGGCATCGCCCGGATCTACGGCCTGGAGCAGGCCATGGCGGGCGAGCTGCTCGAGTTCCCCGGCGAAATCTTCGGCATGGTCCTAAACCTCGAGCAGGACAGCGTCGGCGCCGTACTCTTGGGCGAATCCACCCCGATCAAAGAGGGCGACTCGGTCACGCGCACCGGCCGCATCGCCGAGGTACCCGTGGGTGAGGCCCTGATCGGTCGGGTGGTGAACGCGCTGGGCCAGCCCGTGGACGGCAAAGGACCCATTGAAGCGCAGGAGCGGCGTCCCATCGAGCGCTATGCCCCCGGTGTGGTGGACCGCCGTCCCGTGAAGGAGCCGCTTCAGACCGGACTCAAGGCCATCGACTCGATGATTCCCATCGGCCGCGGCCAGCGCGAGCTGATCATCGGAGATCGGCAAACCGGGAAGACCGCCATCGTGGTGGACACCATCATCAACCAGAAAGGCCAGGGGGTGCACTGCTTTTACGTGGCCGTCGGACAGAAGCGATCGACGGTGGCCCAGGCGGTCGGGGCGCTCGAGGATGCCGGGGCGATGGAGTACACGACGGTGATCGCCGCTACCGCGTCCGAGCCCGCGCCGCTGCAGTACATCGCGCCCTATGCGGGCTGCGCCATGGGAGAATACTTCCGGGACTCGGGGCGTCACGCGCTCTGCATCTACGACGACCTCTCCAAGCATGCCCAGGCCTACCGCCAGCTTTCGCTTCTCCTCCGGCGGCCCCCCGGACGCGAGGCCTTTCCGGGCGATGTGTTCTATCTGCACTCCCGGCTGCTGGAGCGAGCGGCCAAGCTCAACGACGAGCTCGGCGGTGGGTCGCTGACTGCGCTGCCGATCATCGAAACCCAGCTGGGCGACGTCGCCGCGTACATTCCGACCAACGTAATTTCCATCACGGATGGACAGATCTACCTGGAGACCGACCTCTTCTACGCCGGCGTCCGGCCGGCCGTCAACGTGGGGCTGTCGGTGTCACGGGTGGGTGGCAACGCGCAGATCCGGGCCATGCGGCAGGTGGCCGGGAAACTTCGCCTGGATCTGGCTCAATACCGGGAGTTGGCAGCCTTCGCGCAATTTGGCCAGGATCTCGACAAGGCCACCCAGCAACAGCTTGCTCGTGGGCAGCGGATGGTCGAGGTGTTGAAGCAGGCACAATACGCGCCGCTGCCCGTTGAGAGGCAGATCCTGTCCGTCTACGCGGGGACTCAGGGGCATCTCGACGACTTTCCGGTCGAGGCGGTCGGTCCCTTCGAGGACTTCCTTTGCGGCTCCGTGGACCGGAAGCATCCGGAGATCTCCGCGGAGATCAGAGAGAGGAAGGAGCTCTCGGACGAACTCCGCCAGGCCATGGACAAGGCCATCGCCGGCGCCAAGGCAGAGTTCGCCCAGTCCAGAGACATCAAAACCACCTAAGTGGTCTTCCGGGCCGTCCGTGCACTATCTTTGCCGAGAGAACATAAGCGTGGGGCGAATGCGTAATCTCCGTTCGATCGCGGGCTTTGCCCGCGCAACCCTAGGAGGGGGGGAGGCTCGGAGGGGGGCGTAGAGCCCCCCTCCGAAGTGGGTTATGGCGTCTCTTCGGGACATCCGGCGGCGGATCCGTTCGGTTCAATCCACCCAGAAGATCACGCGCGCCATGAAGCTGGTGGCCGCGGCCAAGGTCCGGCGCGCCCACGAGCGGATTCTGGACGCTCGTCCGTATGCACGAAAGATGGGCGATCTCCTCGGGAGCCTCGCTCTCAGGACGGACCCCGAGAGCCACCCACTCCTGGGCCGCCGTGAGCCTGGGCGCCGGATGGTCGTGATCATTACCGGCGACAAAGGGCTCTGCGGAGCCTTCAACTCCAACGTGCTACGCCGCTCTCTGGACTTCATCCGGCAATCCGAGGAGGCTTCGGTGGTCCTGGTGCTGGTGGGGCGTAAAGCGCAGGATTTCTATCGGCGTCGCGCCTGGAGCGTTAGGGCCTCCATGGCGGGGTTTTTCGATCGCCTGGCCTACTCTCACGCGCGGGAGCTTGCGGGAAGCCTGATCGAGGGCTACGCGGCAGGCGAAGTGGACGAGGTCCATCTTGTCTACAACGAGTTCCGATCTATGGCCGTCCAGCGGGTGGTGCAAGAGCAACTGCTCCCGCTTCAACCAGATGCCGTGGCTCCCGGTGCTGCTGTCGTGGATTACATCTTCGAGCCCGCGCCAGAAACGATCCTGGCCGCGCTTCTGCCGAAGCATGTCGCCACGCAGATCTACCGCGCCCTCATGGAGTCCGTGGCGGGGGAGTACGGGGCCCGGATGACGGCCATGGATGCGGCAACCAGAAACGCCCAGGAAATGATCGATCTCTTGACGATTCAGTACAATAAGGCCCGGCAGGAGCGGATCACCAAGGAACTCCTCGACATCGTCGGTGGCGCGGAGGCCCTCAGGCAGGCTGCCGAGGCCTAGGCCCGACGCGAGGCGCAACGCTGAACAAGGAGCCATCGATGAACGAAGGGAGAATCGTCCAGGTCATCGGCCCCATGGTGGACGTCGAGTTCGAGGCGGGAAAGCTCCCCGCCATTTACAATGCTCTGGAAGTCCCGGGGGCGGAGATCAAGGACATCTTCTCATACTCCCAGAAGCTGACCCTGGAGGTGGCCCACCACCTCGGAGAAAACCAGGTGCGTGCTGTGGCCATGGCTGCCACAGACGGCCTCGCGGGACGCGGGTGATCGATACCGGCGGGCCCATCTCCGTCCCGGTGGGGAAAGAGACCCTCGGGCGGATCCTGAACATCATCGGCGAGCCCGTGGACAAGATGGGACCGGTGAAGACGGCAAAGGCCTACCCGATCCATCGACCGGCGCCCCCCTTCGAGGATCAAGAGACTAAGGTTTCAATGCTGGAGACCGGCGTCAAAGTCATCGATCTCCTCGAGCCGTACACCCGCGGCGGGAAGACCGGCTTGTTCGGCGGGGCGGGAGTTGGCAAGACCGTCATCATCATGGAGATGATCCACAACATTGCCAGGCATCACGGCGGGATCTCCGTCTTCGGCGGGGTGGGGGAGCGGACGCGAGAGGGGAACGACCTCTGGCTGGAGATGAAGGAGTCCGGCGTCATCGAGAAGACAGCCCTGGTGTACGGCCAGATGACCGAGCCTCCCGGGGCGCGCCTGCGTGTTGGGCTGACGGCTCTCACCGCCGCGGAGTACTTCCGGGACGAGGAAGGCCAGGACGTGCTCCTCTTCATCGACAACATCTTTCGCTTCACCCAGGCAGGCTCCGAGGTCTCCGCTCTCCTAGGGCGCATGCCTTCCGCTGTCGGGTATCAGCCCACCCTGGGGACCGAGATGGGAGAGCTCCAGGAACGGATTACATCCACCAAACGCGGCTCCATAACCTCGGTGCAGGCCATCTACGTCCCGGCAGACGACATCACCGACCCGGCGCCGGCCACCACCTTCGGCCACCTGGATGCGACCACGGTCCTGTCGCGGCAGATCGCCGAGCTCGGGATCTACCCGGCGGTGGACCCGTTGGCCTCGACCTCGCGGATCCTCGATGCGCGGGTCATCGGCGAGGACCATTACCAGACCGCCCGGGCTGTCCAGCAGATCCTCCAGCGCTACAAGGAGCTTCAGGACATCATCGCCATCCTGGGTATGGAAGAGCTCGCCGACGAAGACAAGCTCGTCGTGGCGCGCGCCCGGAAGATCCAGCGCTTCCTCTCTCAGCCGTTCTTCGTGGCCGAGGCCTTCACCGGCGCGCCGGGGAAGTACGTGGCCATCAAGGACACCATCAAGGGGTTCAGGGAGATCATCGAAGGGAAGTACGACGACCTCCCCGAGCAAGCCTTCTACATGGTCGGGACGATCGAGGAGGCGGAGGAGAAGGCCCGGAAGCTTCGCGGGGAGGACTAGCTGCGGATGGCGGACTTGAGCCTGCGCTTCGAGCTGGCGACTCCGACCCGCCTGGTGGTGTCCGAGGATGTGGACGAGGTGGTGGCGCCCGGTGCGGAGGGGCACTTCGGCGTGTGGCCCGGCCATGCTCCGTTCCTCACCATGCTGGGGTCCGGCGAGGTGGTCTTCCGGAGGGATCATGAGGAGCGCTGCCTGGCGGTGAACGGGGGCTTCGCCGAGGTGGGAGGGGATCGCGTGATCCTGCTGGTCGATGCGGCCGAGCGGCCCGAGGAGATCGATCGTGAGCGCGCCCGCCGAGCGCTCGAGCGGGCTGAGCGTCGATTGGGAGGTCGGACCCAGGAGGAGATCGACTACACCCGGGCGCTGGCCGCCATGCGGCGCGCGCTCACGCGCCTGCAGGTGGCTGCCCACTCCAAGCCTGCCTGAACGGCACCCGTCAGGTGACCCCCTCCTCATTCTCTCCTTCTCCCCCAAGGGGGCGCGGGAAGCCAGGAAACCTGAGAAGTTAGAGCGCTAGCCGCGTACCTGCGGCCGGGCCTGTCTCGCGAACCGTTACCCGAATCGAATCGTCATCCTTTGAGCCCGCCGCTTCCCCAGCCGGCCACGAGATGGCGCTGGACCACCACAAAAAACGCCAGGGCCGGGATGGTAATCAGCATTCCGCCGGACATGATCATGCCCCAGTCGATCACCGTGGCGTTGTACAGGTCGGCGATGCCCACCGAGAGCGTCTTCAGCTCATCGGAGGTGATCAGGATGCGCACGAAGATGTAATCGTTCCAGGCCAGGATGAAGGTGAAGATGCCGGTGGCGATCAGGCCGGGCAGGGCCAGCGGCAGAATCACGTGCACCACCGCCTGCGGCAGGCTCGCCCCGTCGATCAGCGCTGCCTGCTCCAGCTCCAGCGGAATGCTCTGGAAGAAGGTGCGCATGAGCCAGAGGCTGAAGGGCAGGCAAAAGGTCGTGTAGGCCAGCACCAGCGCCACGTGGGTGTTGGCAATGCCCGCCGTCTTCACCAGCACGTAGAAGGGGATGATGATCATGATCGGCGCGAACATGTAGGTAAACAGGATCATGCCGGCGATCTGTTCGCGCCCGAAGAAGCGAAAGCGCGTCAGGCCGTAGCCCCCTGCCGAGGCGAGGGTAAGGGTGACCAGCACTGTCGCCAGAGAGACCACCACGCTGTTCCGGAAGTAGGTGAGGAACCGGGTCTGCTCGAACAGCCGCGCGAGGTTGGCCCCGGTGAACTGCTCGGGGAGCAGGCGGGGCGGAAAAACGAAGATCTCATCGAGCGGCTTGAACGCGGTGGAGAGCATCCACACGAACGGAAACGCCGTGAGGATCAGCAAAAGGCCCGCGCTCCAGTAGATTGCCTGCTGGCGCAGGGAAAAGAACGAGCCGCCCTTTCTCACAGCTCCTCCTCTCTCCTGAACAGGAAAAAGTACACGGTGGTGCCCGCGATCAGCATCGCGAACATCACGACGGCGATGGCCGAGCCCAGCCCCGCCTGGTAGAAGTTGAAGGTGCGCATGTAAGCGTAGACGGGCAGCGTGCGGATGTACCGCTCGGCCCCGCCGCCCTGGGTGAGCAACCACACCGTGTCGAACTTGGTGAACATCCAGATCCCCCTGAGCAGGATGATCACGAACAGCACGTTGCGCAGCTGGGGCAGGGTCACGTGGAGGAAGCGGCGGATAGCACTGGCCCCATCCACCATCGCCGCCTCGTACAGGTCCGGCGGAATGGTCTGCAGCCGCGCCAGGACGCCCAGCACGACGAACGGGAAAAACTGCCACACGCTGATCAGGATCAGCGAGACCATGATGTACTTGTACCCCATCCAGCTGATCGGCTCGTCGATGACCCCTAGCCCGAGGAGCAGGTAGTTGACCAGCCCGAACTGGTTGTTGAGGAGCCACTTCCAGAGAATCACCCCCACGACGGTAGGGATCATATAAGGGAAGAGGACTACCCCGCGCACGAAGTTGCGGCCGCGGAAGCTCTCGTTGAGGAGGAGGGCTGCGGCCATCCCCAGCCCGATCTGCAGCGCGATGGTGCTGGCCGAGTACACGACGCCCCGCCAGAGGCTCATCCAGAAGTCGGGATCCCCGGTCAGGTAGATGTAGTTGGCCAGGCCGGCAAAGCTTTGCTGAGGAAAGAAGGAATGTTTGTGGAAAAAACTGATCCAGACGCCGTACAGCACAGGGTAGAAGGTGAGCGCACAGATCAGCAGCACGGAGGGTGAGACCAGCAGGAACCCCGTGCGGGCAGGGGTGAGCTTCATCCGGCCGTTCGGGAGCAGTGATGATCAGGAAACCCCGGCGCCGCCGGGCAATCGACCTGG
>JBHIAB010000021.1:0-26041 GCA_046758385.1 Methylomirabilia bacterium
CTTGACCGCGAGGTGCCTGGACCTCTTGACCGCGAGGTGCCTGGACCTCAGTCCTCGCGCCTGCTAGCGACCGGGGCGCCTGGACCTCCTGACCCCGAGGAGCTTGCACCTCCTGGCCACGCGGAGCCTGAACCTCAGTCCTTGCACCTGCCAGCTGCCGGGAGGTCCTGGCGACCTTCATCTTCATCAACATTTCCTTGGCCGCCTTGACCTCGGGAGTGCAAACCGCACCCGCCTCGCTCACCGCGGGGTAGAACGACGCGAGGAACAACACGCTAACTGCCGCTGCTAAGAACTTCCTCATACTTCCTCCTTACGTTTAATGTCTTACAAGTCAGGTTGTGCCGATTCGACCTTCCCGGCTCACTCAGCCGTCCCCCCCAAGCCTGCCCCGTCACCTCCTTTTCTTCCCATTGCGATCGAGCCCCTCAAGAGCTCAAACTTGCCAACGGCATGCTGCAAGGGCAATGCCAGCTGCTTGGAACTGTAATGTGGATTTATTCTCGATATGTTACGTGTAGGTTTTACAGGATAATGGCCAGCTATGCCAGCCCGCTCAAGGCATTCTGCCCGATGGGGTCTAGCCCGGTCTCGGCAATGTGTCCGGCAGAAGGGTTTCCACCTGCCGATTCATGACCTGCCCGCTCACAATACAAAGAAGCACTGCTACGCTCAAAGGATTCACCGAAGAGACCCTGCCAGCCCGAACCCACCTTCCTTCAACAACAGAGGGGACCCGGTCGTTGTTGGAACCAGCCAACTCTGGTACCCTATCCGATGGCTTCAATCCCAGTTTCTTCGCAACTGGCCCAACTGTCTGCTTCTGGAGGAGTGCTGACCTCCACAGAGATCTCCTCAGTCCTGAGGCGCGACCCAGCGCGAGGCGATGCTTCCCCTCAAGGATGACATCCCGACCAAGTTCTTCCCGCTGGTCACCGTCGGGTTGATCGCGGCCAACATCTTGGCTTTTCTGTACCAGCTTTCGCTCCAGGCCACCGACGATCCTCATGCGCTTCGGGCTGCTCAGGTGTTTGTTCTCGAATTCGGCGTCATTCCCTGCCGCCTCACCGGATCCTGCGCAGCGCCCGCCGACTTCCCCCATCCCGTGCTGACGATCTTCACCTCCATGTTCCTCCACGGCGGGCTCTTTCACGTCTTCGGCAACATGCTCTACCTGTGGATCTTCGGCAACAATGTGGAGGACACCCTTGGACGGGGCCGTTTCGTGGCCTTCTATCTCCTCTCAGGCGTGGCAGCCGCGCTGGCCCAGACCGCGGTGGGGCCATCCTCGCACACTCCCATGGTCGGGGCCAGCGGCGCCGTCTCAGGTGTGCTCGCGGCTTACCTGGTGCTGTATCCGCGCGCGCGCATCCTCACCCTCATCATGTTCGGCTTTTTCATCCGGCTCGTACGAGTCCCCGCCCTGGTCGTCCTCGGCTTCTGGATCATCGTCCAGACCCTGAACGGTGTGATTACCTTTGGGTCAGGTGACGAGGGTGGGGTGGCCTGGTTCGCTCACATCGGCGGGTTCGTGGCCGGGCTCGGTCTGCTCGCAGTGCTGCGGCCTCGCCGCGCGCGGCGTTCCTGGTAGAGCCTCCGGTATATAATTTGTCCGTCTCTGCCCCGTCCGCGTGTCTTGGTTTCACCTCAAAGGTCGAGTCATGAGCGCATGGAGTGAGCACCAGCCGCCGCTTCCTGGTCCGGCCGAAGCTCGTGGCATCAGGGCCAAGGAGCGTCTCGATCAGCTCCTGGTCAGACGGGGATTGGCCGAGAGCCGCGCGGAGGCTCAGCGGTTGATCCTTGCTGGGCTCGTCCGTGTGGCGGGGGAGACAGTCGACAAGGCTGGACGAAGCGTGCCTGCCGAGGTCCCCATCGATGTGAAGCCGACCTCACACTTCGTCAGCCGGGGCGGAGCGAAACTCGCCCACGCTCTGGAGACATTCGGGCTCCGGGTAGAGGGACGCGTTTGTCTGGACGTCGGGGCCTCCACCGGCGGGTTCACCCACTGCTTGCTGGAGCGCGGCGCCCGCCTCGTTTGCGCCGTGGACGTGGGGCACGGAAAGCTGGACGTCCGTCTTCGGAACCATCCCCGCGTGGTGGTAATGGAGAAGATGAATGCCAGGCAGATGACTCCAGAGACATTTCCGGAGCCATCGGACCTGGCGACCATCGATGTCTCGTTCATCTCACTGGAAAAAGTGCTCCCCCCGGTCTTTGGAGTGCTCACGGATTCCCGGGAGGTGGTCGCGCTGGTCAAGCCCCAGTTCGAAGTTGGCCGCCGCCAAGTGGGCAAGGGAGGGGTCGTGCGCGATCCTGCCCTCCACCAAGCTGTCGTCCAACGGCTGGCCTGCTTCGCAGCTCTCATGGGCTGGAACGTTCTCGGCGTCACGCCCTCGCCGCTCCGGGGACCTAAGGGAAATCGCGAGTTCTTCCTCCATCTCTCACTCCTGAAAAGCAGGAGGGCCGACCTCGAGGCGCTGATCGCTCAGGTCGTCCACGAAGGAGGTCAAGCGTGAAGCGAGTTGGCATCGTTGCCAAAACCGACCAGCCCGAAGCACGGGAGGTACTTCCAAACCTAGCGGACTGGCTTGGCACTCGAGGCAAGCACGTCATCCTCGAGAAGGAGACGGCCGGCCTCCTCCCGGCGGCAGGCTCCGCCGTCGAAAAGCGAGACCTCCCCGCCCAGGTCGATCTTCTCGTGGTCCTCGGCGGAGACGGAACGCTCCTCTCCATGGCTCGCCTGGTCAGGGCTCTGGGGGTTCCCATCTTCGGGGTCAACCTGGGAGGGCTCGGCTTCCTGACCGCAACAACCCTGGAGGAGCTCCTTCCGGCCCTCGAGGATCTGTTTGAGGGCCGGATGCTGGTAGAGGAACGAATGATGCTAGCCGCCCGGGTCCGCCGCCAGGGCAAGCACCTGACCGAGTGCGTGGCCCTCAACGACGTGGTCATCACCAAGTCGGCCATGAGTCGGATCATCAAGTTGGCTGTGGCCGTGGCAGGGCAGGCGGCGACCGACTACCGCGCCGATGGCCTGATCATCTCGACTCCAACGGGCTCAACGGCCTACTGTCTTTCGGCGGGTGGGCCCATCGTGTACCCCACCATGGACGCGCTGGTCCTCACCCCGATCTGCTCCCACACGTTGACCAACCGCCCCATCGTACTGCCCGCCAGCCTCACCCTCGAGGTCACCCTCCTCACGGAACACCAGGAGGTCATGCTTACTGCGGATGGGCAGGTGGGAATTGCCCTCAAAGCAGAAGACACAGTCACGATCAGCCAGGCAGCCTCGCGGATCCGGCTTGTCCGTTTCCCACAAAAGCACTTCTTCTCGGTCCTCCGCAGCAAGCTCAAGTGGGGCGAGCATTAGTGCCGTTCCAACCATTTGTGACGACTTTCGCACTGCGCGCAGTCGCGACGGTTGTCGTAAACGCAAGCAGGCAACAGTCGGCGCAACAGTTTGGAACGGCACTAGGCGCCTCGGGCGGCGGCGCGCCTTCCGCGGGAGTCGGGCTCGCCGGCGTGAGAGCGAGCCGGTGACCGAGGGGGAAGAGGACGACGACGGAAGTGAAGGCATGCTCCGGGAGCTAAGGGTCAGGAACCTGGCCGTCATCGATGAGGTCACGGTGCCATTCGCCCCGGGCCTCAACATCTTGACGGGGGAGACGGGGACCGGAAAGTCCATCCTCCTGGACGCCCTCTTGCTTCTCTCCGGGGCTCGAGCCCAACCCGACCTCATCCGCTCCGGTGCCGAGGCCGCAGTGGTGGAGGCGGTGTTCCAGGTGAAACCGGGCGGAGCAGTCTCGGCCATCCTTGAAGAGGTTGGTCTCGGAACGGAGGACCACGAGCTGATCGTCCGCCGGGAGCTGGCCCGGACGGGGAGGAATCGGGCCTTCGTCAACGACTCGCCCGCAACTCTCGGGCTCCTGGAGCGACTCGGCGACTGTCTGGTGGAGATTCACGGTCAGCACGAACATCAGCGACTCCTGGAGCCCCAGCACCAGCTCGAGCTACTAGACCGTTTTGCGGGGGCGGAGGAACCGCGGGCCCTGGTGTCGGCCCTGGTGGGTGAATGGCAACGCGAGCGGGATGCCCTCGCCGACCTCTCGAGCACCGAACGTTCACGGGCCCAGAAGGAAGACCTCTACCGGTTCCAGCTCTCGGAGATTGACGCCGCTAGACTCTCGCCAGGAGAGGAAGAGTCGCTCAGGGGGGAGCGACGCTTGCTCCAGCACTCTGAGCGACTGCTCGAGGGAATGAGCGAGACCCTTCACATCCTCTACGACGACGACCAGTCGGTCGCCGCCCGACTGGGCCGTGCCGTCCAGCTCCTCGGGGGCCTGGCCAACCTCTCCTCTGAACTGTCAGAGGCGCTCCCCAGCATGGAGACGGCTCAGGTCCAGGTCGACGAGGCAGTGGCTCGGATCCAGTCACTGCGCAATCGGATCACCCCCGACCCCCGACACCTCGAGGAGATCGACGCCCGGTTGGACGTGCTGGCCAAGCTCAAGCGGAAGTACGGCGAGAGCGAAGAGGCGGTCCTGGCGTATAGGGATCAGCTCCGCGAAGAGCTCTCGAGGATGGAGCGCCTCGAGGAATTGCTTACGGAGACGGAGGCGCGCCTAGCGAGAGTGGCCACCGAAGCTGGCGAGCGAGCCCTTCGCCTCTCCGAGCTTCGGCGGCAGGCTGCGATGCGGCTCGAGCGGTTGATCCAGAGGGAGCTTAGGACAGTGGGAATGGAGAAGGCGCGCTTCGCTATCGAGCTCACCCGGGAGCCCGCTCCCGCCGACGCTCTGGGCGTCGGCCCCGAGCGCTGGCGACTCACCGCCCGGGGCCTCGACCGCGCGGAGTTCCGGCTTTCGGCCAACCCCGGCGAGGAGCTGAAACCATTGAGCCGGGTCATCTCCGGGGGCGAGCTCTCGCGGACCATGCTCAGCATCAAGGCCATCCTGGCCGGGGCTGACCGGATCCCCACCATGGTGTTTGACGAAGTCGATGCGGGAATCGGCGGAAGGGTGGCGGACGCCGTGGGACACAAACTCGCCGAGGCAGCTCGGCATCGGCAAGTGCTCTGCGTCACGCACCTCTCTCAGATCGGCGCCTATGCTGAGCGCCACCTCCGGATCGAGAAGTCGATAGAGAGAAACAGGACGCGCACTCAGGTGGAGGTCTTGGATGAGGCCCGCCGGGTGGAGGAACTGGCCCGAATGCTGGGCGGCGAGCAGGTCACGGATACGGCGCGTCGCCACGCTCGCGAGCTTTTCCGCGCGGCGAGACAGTCTCGGTCGCGGTGAGGCGGGTTTGGGCAGTCGTGCACCATTTTTCCCTCTTGACAGCCCGGAGGGCGGTCCCTATACTACGCTCGTTTTTTCCGTCGGTTTTTTGATCGTTGATGTTGAACAGAAGGAAGGAGCCAGGCAGATGGGAAAGATCGGCAAAGTGAAGTGGTTCAGTGACGCCAAGGGGTATGGGTTCATCGAGCAAGAAGACGGTGAGGATGTCTTCGTACACTTCTCCACCATCCAGGCCGATGGGTTCAAGACCCTGGCCGAGGGCCAGACAGTGGAGTTCGAGTTCACACAGGGGCCCAAGGGCCTTCAGGCGACCAGGGTCGTGAAGGTCTAGCCAGAGCTGACACCCGTTGGACCCCCGGTCGGGCTCCGGCCGGGGGTTTTGTTTTTCCCGCCCGAGGGTGATGTACAATAAACTCTGATGATGCTGGCAGCAATCCTCCGGTCCATTTTCGGTACGAAGCACGATCGGGACTTAAAGCGGATGCGCCCGGTCGTGGCCGCCATCAACGACCTCGAGA
Source organism: Methylomirabilia bacterium (assembly GCA_046758385.1). Classification (GTDB taxonomy): domain Bacteria; phylum Methylomirabilota; class Methylomirabilia; order Rokubacteriales; family CSP1-6; genus JBHIAB01. Next base: position 5,813 of record JBHIAB010000021.1, read on the forward strand.
CCTCCGCCCAGGCCCTCTCCGATCAAGCCCTGAGCGGCAAGACCGATGAGTTCAGGAGGCGACTGAGCGACGGGGCGACCCTGGAGGACGTCCTCCCTGAGACGTTCGCGGTCTGCCGGGAGGTGGCCCAGCGGTCCATCGGGATGCGCCACTTCGACGTTCAGCTCATGGGCGGGATCGTGCTCCACGAAGGGAAGATCGCCGAGATGGCCACGGGCGAAGGAAAAACCCTGGTGGCCACGCTCCCGGCGTATCTGAATGCCCTCAGCGGCAAGGGTGTTCACATCGTCACCGTCAACGACTACCTGGCCCGGCGCGACGCCCAGTGGATGGGGCCCGTCTACCACGCGCTCGGGCTTTCCGTGGGCGTGATCCAGCACGAAGCCTCCTTCCTTTACGATCCGACGTATCCCTCCAGCGATGCGCGGTTGGCCGGTCTCCGTCCATGCGCCCGACGAGAGGCCTATCGGGCTGACATCACCTACGGCACCAACAACGAGTTCGGCTTCGACTATCTCCGAGACAACATGCGGTTTGCCCTAGACGAGCTGGTCCAGCCCGAGCTCCACTACGCCATCGTGGACGAGGTCGACTCCATCCTCGTTGACGAAGCCCGGACCCCCCTGATCATCTCGGGTCCCGCTGAGGAGTCCACCGACAAGTACTACAAGGTCGACCGGATCATCCCCAAGCTCAAGCGGGCCGCGACCATCGTGGAGGGCAAGCTCACCGAGGTCGAGGCTGTCAAGGCCGGCGACTACATCGTGGACGAGAAGTCCCGGACCGTCAGCCTGACCGACCAAGGGGTGGCCCGGTGCGAGCAGCTCTTAGGGGTGGAGAACCTCTACGATCCCATCCACATGGAGACCCTCCACCACGTCAACCAGGGACTCAGGGCCCACACCCTCTTCAAAAAGGACGTGGACTACATGGTCCGAGACGGCCAAGTGGTGATCGTCGACGAGTTCACCGGGCGACTCATGCCGGGCCGCCGCTGGTCCGACGGGCTTCACCAGGCGATAGAGGCCAAGGAAGGCGTCCGCATCGAGCGCGAGAACCAGACCCTCGCCACCATCACCTTCCAGAACTACTTCCGGATGTACGAGAAGCTGGCAGGCATGACCGGCACCGCGGAGACGGAGGCCGAGGAATTTGCCAAGACCTATAAGCTCGATGTCACCGTCATCCCCACCAATCGGCCGCTGATCCGCCACAACTACCCTGACGTGGTGTACAAGAGCGAGCGCGAGAAGTTCGACGCGGTGGTGAAAGAGATCGCCGCCTGCCACGAACGGGGCCAGCCGACCTTGGTGGGCACGATTTCCATCGAAAAGTCCGAGCGCCTCTCGGCGCTGCTCAAACGACGCGGCATCCCCCACCAGGTGCTCAATGCCAAGTACCACGAGCGCGAGGCCGAGATCGTGGCCCAGGCGGGGCGGGAGAAGGCCGCGACCATCGCGACCAACATGGCAGGACGCGGCACCGACATCCTTCTGGGTGGAAACCCGGAGTTCCTGGCCAAGGAGGTCTTGCGGAAGAAAGGACTGGACCCGCTGACCGCCCCACCCGAGGAACGCCAGCGAGCGCTGAAGGAAGCGCGGCAGATCACTGACCCCGAGCACGAGCGGGTCGTGGCCCCGGGAGGGCTACACATCATTGGCACGGAACGTCACGAGTCTCGGCGGGTCGACAACCAGCTCCGCGGCCGTTCCGGTCGCCAGGGGGACCCGGGCTCCTCCAGGTTTTACCTCTCCTTGGAAGATGACCTCCTCCGGATCTTCGGTTCGGAGCGGATCCAGAAAATCATGGATCGCCTGGGGATGGAGGAGGGAGAGCCAATTGAGCACAAGCTCGTGACCCGCGCCATTGCCACCGCACAGAAGCGAGTGGAGGCCCGCAACTTCGAGATTCGCAAGCATCTGTTGGAGTACGACGATGTGATGAACAAGCAACGGACGGAAATCTACAAGACCCGGCGAGAGATTCTCGCGGGCGAGAGCCAGGAGGAGACGATTTGGGCGGCGATGGAGCAGATGCTGGATACCCTCCTGGACCTCTACGCGCCCCGGGATGCCCACCCAGAGGATTGGGACGTGGCGGGCCTCTCGGAGGCTCTGCACCGGCGGTTCGACCTTCGCGTCCCTTCCGAGATCCAGCCAGATGGGGTGCTCTCCCGCGAGGGACTTCGCCAGCTCCTCTGGGAGGCGGTCGAGGCACACTACCGAGACCGGGAGCGCGAGCTCGGAGCCGATACGATGCGCCATCTGGAGCGCGTGGTCATGCTCCAGGTGCTCGACACCCAGTGGAAGGACCATCTGCTCTCCATGGACCATCTGAAGGAGGGGATCGGGCTTCGAGGTTACGGCCAGCGGGACCCGCTTACTGAGTACAAGCGGGAGGCTTTTGAGGTGTTCCAGGAGATGGAGGACCGGGTGCAAACGCAGGTGGTGGAGTGGCTCTTCAAAGTTCAGCTAGTCCCAGAGGCTGCGCCTGAGATGCGAAACCCCTTTGCGGAAGCCTACGAGTCCCACGGCGAGGCTCCGAGCACGGCCGCCCGCCCCACCCCCCGAACCCCCAGCGGCCGGAAGGTGGGCCGCAATGATCCCTGCCCCTGCGGATCAGGGAAGAAGTACAAAAAGTGCTGCCTTCTCAAGAGTGCGTAGGGGAGCCTAAAACCGCCTTTTTGCTCCAACATCTAGCCTCTGGGTCTGCTCACCCTACCAGCTGTAGTATTTTTTCCTTTGCAGTGCGTGTCCCCTGTGGTATGAGAGTGTCAAGTCCCAGGGGGAGCGAGGGATGCATCTAGAGAGCGTCACCCTCTACGGCTTCAAGTCCTTCGCCGAAAAGGCGGAGCTCAAGATCTTTCCCGGCATCACCGCCATCGTCGGGCCGAACGGAACAGGAAAGAGCAACATCTCCGAGGCCATCCGCTGGGCGTTGGGGGAGCAAAGTCCCAAGTCCCTTCGCGGTCACCGGATGGAGGATGTGATCTTCCACGGCTCCGCATCCCGCAGGTCTCTGGGCCTGGCGGAGGTGAGCCTGGTCTTCGCCAACGACGGGACGCTCACCGTCCCCTGGAGTGAAGTGCTCGTGTGCCGCCGGCTCTACCGCACCGGTGAGAGCGAGTACCTGCTCAACAAAACCTCCTGCCGTCTGCGCGACATCCTGGATCTCTTCATCGGCACCGGAGTGAACCCGAAAGCGTACGCGCTCATGGACCAGGATCGCCTCAGCCAGGTTCTCACCTCCAGGCCAGCCGACCGGCGCGTGTTCATCGAAGAGGCGGCCGGCATCAGCCGCTACAAGCAGCAGCGGGCTGAGACCATGGGGAAGCTGGAGGGGACACGGCAGAACCTCCTTCGGGTCAAAGACGTCATGGGCGAGGTCAAGCGCCAGCTCGGGTCGCTGGAGCGCCAGGCCCGGAAGGCGCGGCAGTATAAGACCCTTCATCAGGAGAAGCAGGCCTTGGCCCTGACGCTCCTGGCCGCCGAGCACGCCAGCTTCCTGGCCCACGAGCAGGCTCTGGCCTCGGAGATGAACCGGCTTGGCCGTGAGCAGGCCTCAATTCGCACCAGGCTCGCAAGTCTGGCCGCCCGCGAGGCGGACAAGCGCGCTCAGGTCCAGGAGACCGAGCACCGGTTAGGCGATCTCCGGCAGGCCGTGCAGAAGATCCAGGGAGAGATGGAGCGGCTGCTGGAGCGCCGGGAGCAGATCGGGGTGCAGATCCGAGAGCTGACAGAGGAAGACGCACGCCTGTCCGCGGAACTCACATTGCTCAGCAACCGGCGCGCAGGGCTCGAGGCCGAGCATCTAGAGAAGGCCCGGCTCCTGGCCGACTCGGAGGAGAGCTACCGGCGGTCCGGCCGCGCGGTGGAGGCCCTGGAAACGCGTCTGGCCCAGGTCAAAACAGAGCTTCAGGATGGCCGGGGGCGGCTTGAGGCCCTTCGAGGCGAGCAGGTCCACGCCGCTGGCGGGCGCGCCGAACTCACCAGCGCCATCGGCGAGCTCAAAGAACGGGAGCATCAGCTCCAGCGCCGCGGCGAGCGGCTGGCTGAGGAGCTTTCCCGATGCCGGTCCGAACTCGGTGAGCTGAACGCGCAACACGGAGCCCTGGAATCAGAGCGGACGCGCACCCTGGACTCCCTCTCCACCCTCGAAGAGGACCGAGCGCGGCTGGAGGCGGAGGTGGCGGACAGCACGACCCTGCGCGATCAGGTACAGTCCGATCTCTCCGAGCAGCGGCTCGCGCTGGCGGCCCGTCAGTCGAGCCTCGAGGCCCTGGAGCAGCTCGAGCGAGAACGAGAGGGGTACGGCGCTGGGGTCCGCACCATCTTCTCCGAAGAAGGTGCCAGCAGCCTCCGCGGGATCGTCGGGACGGTGGCCGACTTGCTTGAGGTCCCGCCCGGGCTTGAGGCCGCCATGGAAGCCGTGCTCGGCGAGCGCCTCACCTGGGTGGTCCTCAAGCGCTTCGAAGACTGCAAGACAGCACTCGAGTTCTTGAAAGCCCGAAGCGTCGGGTCCGCTACCTTCCTCCCCCTCGAGACGCTCCCACCCGAACACGACCCTCCCGAGGATGACGGCGAGCTCAGATGGGCCGCGCGCCTCGTGGGCTCGCCCTATCGGGGCCTCCTTCACTTTCTGCTGGGACAGGTCGCGGTCGTGCCTGGTCTGGACGAGGCCGAATCCCTCTGGCGCCAGAATGGAGCCGCCGCCACGTACGTCACGCTCCCCGGTGAGGTGCTTTCCCCGGCCGGCCAGCTCTTCGGGGGAGGTAATGCGCGAAGAGAGAAGGTGGGAGAGACCTCACTCCTCGGCCGAAAGCGAGCCATCCGGGAGGCGCGGGACGAGCGGGATCAGCTTCGCGAAAGGGTGCGCACGGCTCAGCTGCGCCTCGCAGCCCTCGAGACCAAGCTGCAGGCGCTCAAGGGCCGTCAGGAAAGCCTGACTCGTTCGATCCAGGCCCAGCAGACGTTCCGCCTCACAACGGAGAAGGACCTGGAGCAGGCGGTTCGGGACCGTGAGCGGCTATTGCAGTATCACGAGACTCTAACTTCGGAGGCACGGCAGGTCGAAACCGAAGTCGAGGAGGCCCGCCAGAGCCGGGAAGGGCTCGACCGGCAGGCCGAGACAGCCCGCCTGGCCGAATTGTCGCTGGAGAACACCTCGGCGGAGCTCAGGCAGGCGGTGGACGGTCTCCACGCCGAGGAGGGTCGGCTCGCGCAGGAGCTAACCACCCACCAGGTGGAGTGGGCCTCACTCGGGGAGCGGGTGGAGGCCCTCAAGCGAGAGCTGGGACACCTCAAGACGACGGCCGGTGACCTGGCCAGTCGGGTTGGGCAGGCGGAGGAGCGGCGCGGCCACATCGCGGGTCGGGTCACCGAGCTTTCTCTGGAGCGGCAGCGAGCCGATCAGCGGGCCCAGGAGGTGGCACGAGAGCGCGACCTCGCGGCGGAGGACGAGCGCACCAGCCTCCAACACCACCAGGTGTTGCTGGTCGAGCTTCAGGAGATTCAGGAAGAGACCAAGGACGAAGAGCAATTCCTCACCCGCTCAGTGGGGGATCTCCACGCGGCCGAACTCAAAGCCACCGAAAGCCGGGTCCGCCGGGAGGAGATCGAGCAAGAAGCCCGGCGGAGCTTCGCCACCGAGCCCGAGGCCCTTTCCCGGCACCGCGCTCATGGCCGGGAGATCGACGAGGTGCGCACGCTGCTCGCCGGGCTGGAAGAGAAACTGGCCGCCATGGGGCCGGTGAACCTGGTCGCCGACGAGGAGTACCGCGAGCTGGAAGAACGTCTCGCCTTTCTCCGGACCCAGCACGAGGACCTGCTCTCTGCGGTCAAAGACCTCGAAAAAGCGCTCCGGGGCATGACTCGCACAGCCGAGGAGCGCTTCCTCAGTGCCTTCGAGGCCATCAACCGTCATTTCGGCGAGATCTTCACCCGGCTGTTCGAAGGCGGGCGCGCCGAGCTTCGGCTAGTCGAGCCCGAAGAGGGTGGCGACCCTCTCGAGGCCGGCGTGGACCTCATGGCTCAGCCGCGGGGCAAACGCCTCCAGTCAGCCACGCTCCTGTCCGGTGGGGAGAAGGCTCTGACAGGCCTGGCGCTCCTCTTCGCGGTCTTCTACTTTCGGCCGAGCCCATTCTGCGTGCTCGACGAGGTGGATGCTCCCTTGGACGACGCCAATATCTACCGATTCCAACGGGTGCTCCGAGAGCTCGCGCGCGACACCCAGTTCATCGTCATTACGCACAACCGAAAAACCATGGAAGCCGCCCACGTGCTCTACGGCATCACCATGGGGGAGCCCGGACTCTCCCGCCTGGTCTCGGTTAGGCTCGCCGAATAGGCCACACGCCACCGCACAAGTTCCCTCCAGCGTTGATTTTCTCTGCCCTGTGGATTAGACTGCCTTCAGGTTCCCATGCAGTCTTTGGGCGTTTATCTCCGTGAACTTCGACGGGCAAAAGGTCTGACACTCGAGGAGATCGCGCGCCAGACGCGCGTGCCTCGTCGCTACCTCGAGTCGCTTGAAGCCGAAGATTTCGACCAGCTTCCGGCCCCCATCTTTACCAAGGGGTTCATCCGATGCTACTGCCAGAGCCTTGACGAGCCACCCGATGGCGCCCTCGCTCGCTATCGGGAGCTGATCGGCGAGGCTGCCAATCCGCCCAGCCCCGCGGTTCTTTCCCGGCTCCCTGAGCGCCGGAGTCGCGGCCCGATGCTAGCGAGCCTGGTCCTCCTGATCGTGCTCGGGCTCAGCCTGTTCATCCTGACCGTGAACCTCCAGGGCCGCTGGGGGGAGGTCCCCATCGCTCCCAGCGAGCCCCGCCGCATCGCCGCGCCTGCTCCCCCCGCACCCGTGAAGTCTGCGGAGCCAGTCTCCGTGCCGGAAGCGATGCCCTACGAGGAGCTGGCAGGGTTGGTCGAGCCGACCCCCAGGGTCGAGCCGGCCCCAGCGGTCGAGCCGGCCCGGTTGGTCGCCCGGACCAGCGAGCCGACCTGGGTCCGCGTCCAGCTCGACGACGGTAAGGTGGTGGAGGAACTGCTGCCTGCCGGCGCCACCCGGCAGTGGACCTCGGAGAAGCGCTTCGTTCTCACCATCGGCAACGCCGGAGGGATCAGCCTGGAGCTCAACGGCGAGCCACTTCCCCCGTTGGGGACGTCGGGCGAAGTGATCCACAACTTGGTCCTGCCGTCAGAGACGCCGTGAGGTGGTTTACCTCGGTCGCCGACGGGCTGCGCCAAGGGCTCGGCCGCTCCCAGGATTTTCTGCGCGAGGGGTTGAGCGCAGTCCTGCCAACTCCGCGCAGGCTGGACGAGAGCCTCCTAGACGAGCTGGAAGAACTGCTCGTTGCCGCTGACCTGGGCGTGACTGTGGCCCGCAGGTTCAGAGACCGGATCATGGACAAGGCGAGGCAGGCTCAGGCGAGTGGCATCGAGGAGGTGCGGGAGACGCTGCGCCAGTGCCTGCTCGAGTCGTTGGAGACGGCGGCCCAGCCCCTCGATCTCGACCACAGCCCTGCCGTGCTCTTCCTGCTGGGTGTCAATGGCTCGGGAAAGACCACCACGTGCGGCAAGCTTGCTGCCGTGCTCAAGGCTGAGGGCAAGAGCGTGCTCCTGGTGGCCGCCGATACCTTCCGCGCCGCCGCCATCGAGCAACTCCAGATCTGGGGCAGGCGAGCGGGGGTGGAGGTGATTCACCAGGCCACCGGCGCGGATCCCGGGGCAGTGGTCTTCGACGCCGTGAAGGCTGCAACCTCCCGCAATGTAGATGCCCTGATCGTGGACAGTGCGGGGCGGCTTCACACGAAGAAGCCCCTCATGGAAGAGCTGGCCAAGCTTGTCCGGGTGGTGTCCAAGCAACTCCCCGGTGCCCCCCACGAGCGCCTCATGGTGCTGGACGCGCCGACCGGGCAGAACGGGCTGGCCCAGGCCAAGCGCTTCCAAACCGATGTCGGGCTCACCGGGGTGGTCCTCACCAAGCTGGATGGAACCGCCAAAGGGGGGATAGTGGTCAGGATCCATCAGGAACTCGGGCTCCCGATCAAGCTCGTGGGAACCGGCGAGCGGATCGAGGACCTCCAGTCGTTTGATCCCAAGGCCTTTGTCTCTGCTATCCTTCCCGGGTAATCTGAAGGAGTGTCTGTGCCAGTTCCACAAGATGATCAGGCCTACATGGAGCAGGCCTTGGAGCTGGCGAGCCGTGCCCAGGGGCTCACATCCCCCAACCCCCTGGTCGGGGCCGTCGTTGTCAGGGACGGCGCGGTAGTCGGCGAGGGATACCACAAGCAAGCCGGAGCCGCTCACGCGGAGATCGAGGCGCTTCGGGCTGGAGGTAGGCGTGCCCATGGGGGCACGCTCTATGTGACCCTCGAGCCGTGTGTGCACAAGGGGCGAACGGGGCCCTGTGTCTCTGCCGTGCTGGATGCGGGGATCAGGCGGGTCGTGGTGGCAGTCGCCGACCCCAACCCGAACGTCAATGGGAGGGGGATCAGTGCGCTCAGCAACGCGGGGGTGGCGGTGACCGTCGGCTGTCTGGAGACCGAGGCCAGGGAGTTGAACCGTGCTTTCTTCACGTACATGCGCGAGCACCGTCCCCTGGTGACCATGAAGGCTGCCCTCACCCTGGACGGGAAGATCGCGGCCTGGGATCGAACCGCCCGCTGGATCACAGGGAGTGCTGCACGCCAGGAGGGGCACCGTCTTCGAAGTCAGTCGGACGCCATATTGGTGGGCATCGGGACCGTGCTCCAAGACGACCCGCTCCTCACCGTACGCCTCCCCGATCCGTGGCCCCGAGAGCCGTTCCGGGTGGTGGTGGACAGCCAAGCCAGAACTCCACCGGTGGCGCGGGTCCTCACGCTCGGTAATCCGAAGCGCACCCTGATCGCCGTCGTCGAGCATGCGCCACGACACCGAGTGCGGGCACTTGAAGTCACGGGGGTCGTGGTCCTCCGGCTCCCAGCCCGCGACGGGCGAGTGGACCTCGCGGCGCTGCTCGCCGAGCTAGCGAAACGCGAGGTCGTCGCGCTGCTGCTCGAGGGAGGAGCGGAACTGAACGCGGCGTTCCTCGAGGCAGGTCTGGTGGATCGGGTGGCCGTGTTCCTGGCGCCGCTGCTCGTCGGAGGTGCCGGGGCTCCAAGCCTGGTGGGCGGACATGGACGGACTCTGAAGGAAGCCTTTCGCCTCCATGGGCTCACCGTGCGCCGCGTGGGGGAGGACCTCATGATCGAGGGGGAGATAGACAAGGCAAATGTTCACGGGGATCGTTGAAGAGTGCGGAGAGATAGCGGAACTGGTGCCCCACCGGGGTCTAAGGCGACTCACGGTGAAAGCTGAGCGGGTGCTGGAAGGAAGCGAAGTGGGCGCCAGCGTCGCGGTCAACGGCGTCTGTCTGACCGTCATCGAGCGGGGAGGGGGATCACTCGGCTTCGACCTGGGGCCCGAGACCTTGACGCGCAGCACGCTTGGAGACCTCACCCCTGGCGATCCCGTCAACCTCGAGCGGCCACTCCGTCTCGGCGAGCCCCTGGGCGGCCACCTGGTACTGGGCCACGTGGATGCAGTGGGGACCATCACGGCGCTGGTTCGGGAAGGGGAGACCGTGAGGCTCCAGGTGACCCTGGGGGATCGCGCCCTGGAGCGGTACTTGATCCCCAAGGGATCGGTGGCGGTGGACGGGGTGAGTCTCACGGTCGCCGCCCTCCTTCCCGGGGCCTTCGAGACGATGCTGATCCCGCACACCCTGGCCATGACCACCTTCGGGCGACGAGAGGTCGGTGCCCGGGTGAACCTCGAAATGGACGTGGTCGGGAAGTACCTCTTCCGGTTTGTCCAGACCGACCCCCAGCTTGCTTCACGAGGTGCCGCATGAGCGAGAGCCAGGAGCCATCCAGAGCACCCGAGTTCGTATCCGTCGAGCGCGCCATCGAGGAGATCCGTGCGGGGCGGTTGCTGATCGTCGTGGACGACGAGGACCGCGAGAACGAGGGTGACCTCGTCATGGCGGCAGAACGGGTTACCCCGGAGGCCGTGAACTTCATGACTCGGCACGGGCGGGGTCTGGTCTGTGTCCCGATGGCGGGGGAGCGGTTGGATGCCTTGAACATCACGATGATGGTCGCCGACAACACGGCGCCCATGGGCACGGCCTTCACCATCACCGTCGATGCTCGTCGGGGGGTGACCACAGGCACCTCGGCCTACGATCGCGCCGTAACCATCAAAACGCTGCTCGACCCGGCGACACGGCCCGAGGATCTCGCGCGGCCGGGCCACGTTCAGCCGCTCCGGGCCATGCCTGGCGGTGTCCTCCGGAGGGCCGGCCACACCGAGGCCGCCTTGGACCTCGCCCGGCTGGCTGGCCTGACTCCGGCCGGCGTGATCTGCGAGGTGATGGACAATGACGGCCGGATGGCGCGGGTGCCCGAGCTCGTGGAGCTGGCGCGCGCCTTCGACCTCAAGATCATCACCATCAAGGACTTGATCGAATACCGGACCACCAAGGAGAAGCTGGTGCGCCGCGTGGCCACCACGCGGCTGCCGACCGAGCTTGGCGAGTTCACCGCTATCGCCTACGAGACCACGGTAGACAACCGCGTGCCTTTGGCGCTGGTCGCCGGCGAGGTGTCGGGCGATGATCCGATCCTGGTCCGCGTCCACTCCGAGTGCCTCACCGGGGATGTGTTCCACTCCGAGCGGTGTGACTGTGGATTACAGGTCGAGAAGGCTCTCTTCATCATCCGGAACGAGGGGCGCGGGATCTTCATCTACATGCGCCAGGAGGGGCGGGGAATCGGGCTCCTCAACAAGATGCGGGCCTACGAGCTCCAAGACCAGGGGAAGGACACGGTGGAGGCCAACATTGCTCTGGGCTTCAAGGCCGATCTCAGGGATTACGGGATCGGCGCGCAGATCTTGGTGGACCTGGGAGTCAAAAGCATGCGGCTCCTGACCAATAACCCGAAGAAGATCGTGGGGCTGGAGGGCTACGGCCTCGAGGTGGTGGAGCGGGTCCCGATTGAAGTTCCGGCGACGGACACCAATCGTCACTACCTCCGGACCAAGCAGGAGAAGCTGGGCCACCTCCTCTCCTCGCCGCTTTCGGACTGAGATGGCAGGGCAAGCCCCGCGTCGGCAGCCGAGACATGAGCGGCGATCGGAGATCCGCCGCTTCGCCATCATCGCCGCGCGCTTCAACGAGACCATCTCCAAGCGCCTCCTCGATGGCGCCATGGAGGTGTTCCGAAGCCACGGCGTGGCTGCCGAGGCGGTGGAGGTCCATTGGGTGCCGGGCTCGTTCGAACTCCCCCAGGCCGCCCTCTACCTGGCTCGGACCCACCGTTTCGATGCCCTGGTGTGTCTGGGCGTGGTGATCAAAGGCCAGACGCCTCACTTCGAGCACGTGGCCCGGGAGGCCGCCTCGGGAATCAGGGAAGCGGCCATGGACACGGGCATCCCCATCACGTTCGGCGTGGTGGCGGCATACAGCGAAGAGCAAGCCTGGGAGCGCGCCGGCGGCGCCGTGGGGAACCGAGGCGAGGAGGCAGCGCTCGCAGCGATGGAGATGGCCGAACTCAAAACGGCCATCGGGCGTCCCAGGCGGTCCGGTGGGAGTGACACTCGCCGGAAAAGCGTATCCTGAGCCGGAAAAATGGGTAAGCGACGGAAGGCGCGGGAGCTGACGCTACAGCTCCTCTACCAGCTGGACCTCCAGGGGGAGGGAGACCCGAACCCGCACCTTCCAGCGTTCTGGAGCCGTCACCCCGTGGATCCAGAGGTGCGTCTGTTCACCGAAGCCCTCGCTCAGGGCACAACACTCCACCAGTCAAAAATCGACGAGCTGATCAGTCAGTACGCCGAGCACTGGGACCTCAAGCGAATGGCCGTGGTGGACCGGAATATCCTCCGGGCGGGGATCTTCGAGCTTCTTTGGATGACCGACGTCCCCCCCAAGGTGGTGATCAACGAGGCCTTGGAGGTGGCCAAGAAGTTCAGCACCCATGAGTCCAGCCGGTTCATCAACGGGATTCTGGACCGGATCCGGAAAGAGATCCGACCCTCTCCCTGACGCCCCCAAACCCCGGGCAATCGGCGATCCAGCGCTCTCTGATATCCAGAGACTCCTACATCTGTCCCTCGACCTCGGCGGCCCGGATTGAACTCCCCCAGATGGTCCGGGAGCGACACAGCCATGGCCTCTGAATCCGACCGCCGCCTGGACCTCCTGGCATCCGGAAGGGTCAGGATCGCTCTGCTCCTCGCTTCGGCTGTAATCGGCCGGCTGGCCTACCCGCCCTTCGACTGGAACCTCCTGATCTGGGTCTCCCTGGTCCCCGTCTTCGCCTGCGCGGTGAGTCGAACGCCACGGGAGGCGCTGGCCGATGGCTGGCTTCACGGGATGGCCTTCTTCACCCTGCTTCTTCACTGGCTCGACTACACCTTTCAGACGTACAGCCTGATTCCCTGGCCCGTCACCTGGCTCCCCCTCCTGGGACTGGCCGGCTACTGCGGGCTCTACACGGGTCTGGTGGCAGCCGCTCTGAGCTGGCTTCGTGGGCGCCTGGGGACTGCCTGGGCCCTCTTCAGCGCGCCATTCATCTGGGTCGCTGGCGAGTGGGTAAGGGGCCATCTCCTCTCTGGGTTCCCCTGGGGCCTGCTCGGCTACTCCCAGGCGTATGCGTTGCCCGTGATCCAGATTGCCGAGTGGACTGGCGTCTACGGGGTGTCGTTTCTTGTGGCCGGGACCAACGCGGCGCTCGTCGGCGCGGTAGCCCTCCGGTGGCGGCAAGCCTGGGTGGCCGTCGGGAGCGCGGCGGCACTGGTGCTCGGCACTCTCGTCGTGGGCTGGCAGACCCTCGAGCCCTCTCCACGAGAGGGCCCGAGGGTAGTCGTCGTTCAGCCATCTATTGACCAGGCTCAGAAGTGGGACCCGGTGTTCCTAGACCAGGCCATGGAGGTCTACCGACAACTCACCCTCGAAGGGGGGCGGACACCCCCTGCACTCGTGGCGTGGCCGGAGACTGCGGCACCGGTCCTCCTCCGCCGGGACCCCGCCATCCTCGAGCGGGTCCGGAGGCTGGCCCGACAGGTCGAGGCCCCCCTCATCTTGGGCTCCGTGGACGCCAGCCGGGAGGGAGATGGCCGGTATTTCAACAGCGCATTTCTCGTAACAGAACAAGGGATTAGCGGTAAGTATGATAAAATGCACCTTGTTCCGTTCGGCGAGTATTTGCCGCTCTCCCGGCTCCTGGGTTTCGTCCGCGGGTGGGCGGAGTTTATCTCCGACTTTAGGGCAGGAAGCCGCCCGGTGGTGTTCCGGGAGGGAGGGGAGCCCTTTGGGGTCGTGATTTGCTATGAGGGGCTCTTCCCGGAACTCTTCAGTAAGTTTGTTTTCGAGGGCGCCAAGTTCATGGTCAACATCACGAACGACGCGTGGTTCGGAAGGACCAGCGGGCCGTTGCAGCACCTGGCCGTGCTCCCGCTTCGGGCGGTGGAGAACCGTGTGGCGATTGCCCGCGCCGCCAATACGGGGGTGTCGGCGATCATCGAACCGACCGGGCAGATCAGCCAGTCGCTGGGGCTGTTCGAGCGCGGGGTGGTGGCGGCCCGGCTCCCGCTGAGCATGGGCACGACGTTCTACACCCGCTACGGCGACGTCTTCGCATACGGCTGCCTCGCGCTGGCTCTCCTGGCAGGGATCGTCGGGCTCTGGCGCCCGTTCCCCTCCGCGGAGTAAGGAATGCTTGGTGAATTGAAGAGAGAGTTTTTGGAGCTTGAGAAAAGACTGGACGACCTCCGAGGGCATCTTTGACCTCACCGTCAAGGAGGGCCGGCTGCGCGAGATCGAAGAGGAGATGGCTAAGCCGTCCTTCTGGGAGGACTCCCGTCGAGCACAGGGTCTGGTCCAGGAGCGCTCGGGCCTCGCCCGTCTGGTGGGACGCTGGGAGGGTTTGACCAAGCAGGCCTCGGAGTTGCGCCTGCTCTGGGAGCTCGCCTCGGAGGAGGCGGAGGAGGGCCTGGCCCACGACATCGAGGCCGGCCTTCAGGACCTCCGGAACCGGCTCGAGGAGTTCGAGCTGAGCGTGATCCTCTCCGGCCTCCACGACAACAAGGCCGCCATCGTTTCCATCCATCCAGGCGCCGGCGGCACAGAGTCCCAGGACTGGGCCCAGATGCTGACGCGGATGTATCTTCGGTGGGCTGAGCGGGCCGGCTACAGGGCCGAGGTGGTGGACCTGCTCCCCGGGGAGGAGGCGGGGATCAAGTCCGCTACCATCGAGGTCAGCGGTGAGTACGCCTACGGCTCGCTCAAGGGAGAGACAGGCGTGCATCGGCTCGTGAGAATCTCCCCGTTCGATGCCTCCCGCCGTCGCCACACCTCCTTCGCCTCGGTCTCGGTGATTCCCGAAGTGGAGGACGTGGAAGTCGTCATCAAAGATGACGATGTGCGAATCGACGTGTTTCGATCCTCGGGTCCAGGCGGACAGGGTGTGAACACCGCCGATTCGGCCGTGCGGATCACCCACTTCTCCTCGGGAATCGTCGTGCAGTGCCAGAACGAGCGCTCGCAGCTCCGGAATCGCGAAACCGCACTTAGAATTCTCCGAGCCCGGCTCTTTCAGCTCTACGAGAAAAAGCAACGGGAAGAGCTGGCCGAGCTGGCCGGGGAAAAGAAAGAGATTGCCTTTGGCAGCCAGATTCGCTCCTACATTTTCCACCCCTACCAGCTCATCAAGGACCACCGGACCGGGCTCGAAGTGGGGAACGTGGAGGCCGTGATGGACGGGGACCTGGCCGCCTTCATCAAAGCCTATCTCCTTTCGGGACGGGCGGCATAATCCCTAGCCGGATGCCGGCATCGCCGGCCTGAGGTGCCGCGCCGATCGCAGAGCGTTGAGCAGGCCGTGGACACATCGAGCGACCTCATCAAGCATCGCCACGACAAGCTTCGGGCCCTCAAGGAGCGGGGCATCGATCCCTTCGGCTCGCGCTTCCCGGTGACCCACTGGGTTCGCGACTTGGCACGGCTGCGCAGCGGAGCCACCGAGGAGGAGCTCCGGAACCTCGGTGCGGTGAGCGTCGCTGGCCGAATCATGGCGCTCAGGCACCACGGGAAAACCTGCTTCGCTCACCTCCGTGACTACACCGGATCCATCCAGCTCTACGCCCGCTCGGACCAGTTCGCCGACGACTACTCGCTCTTCACCCAACTGGACCCGGGGGATTTTCTCGGCGTGACGGGAGAGCTCTTCCGGACCCGCACCGGAGAGCTCACCGTGGCGGTCAAGGCCTTCACCCTCCTCGCCAAATCGCTCCGTCCGCTCCCCGAGAAGTGGCACGGACTCAGAGACATGGAGACCCGCTATCGCCAGCGCTACGTCGACCTCCTGGTGAATCCGGGGGTCAGAGAGGCGTTCCTCCTGAAGAGCCGGCTGATCCGCTCGATGAGGGAGTTTCTGGACGCCAGGGGGTTTCTGGAAGTGGAAACCCCGATGATGCAGCCCATCCCCGGCGGCGCGGCCGCCCGGCCGTTTGTCACTCACCACAACGCCCTGAATGTGGACCTCTACCTCCGGGTGGCGCCCGAGCTCTACCTCAAGCGGCTGGTCGTCGGAGGCTTCGACCGGGTCTATGAGATCAACCGGAACTTCCGCAACGAGGGGGTGTCCACCCAGCACAACCCCGAGTTCACCATGCTGGAGTTCTACCAGGCCTACGCCGACTTCACCGACCTCATGGAGCTGACCGAGGCCCTCCTTGTCCACCTGGCCCAGTCGTTGACCGGAGGGATACGGTTCACCTACCAGGGAGAGCCCATCGACCTCACGCCCCCTTGGCGCAGGGTCTCGTTCCACGGCAGCATTGCCGAGGCTCTAGGAGTGGAGGTGACCCCGGAGAGCGACCCGTGGAAGCTCCTCCAGGGTCCTGCGCGCGGGCGAGTGGCTCACCTCGATCCCGACGGCACCCGGGCCAGCCACTGGAACATGCTCTTCGAGAGTCTCGTGGAACCCACCCTGGTGCCGCCCACATTCGTGATCGACTTTCCCATCGAGCTCTCCCCGCTCTCCAAGCGCAAGCGTGACAACCCCCTCCTGGCCGAGCGCTTCGAGCTCTTCCTCACCACAACGGAGCTGGCCAACGCTTACACCGAGCTCAACGATCCGCTCGAGCAGCGAGAGCGATTCCTGGAGCAGGCTAGAGCGCGTGAGCAGGGAGACGAGGAAGCCCACTGGTTGGACGAAGATTTTGTCCGGGCCTTGGAGTACGGGATGCCCCCCACGGCCGGCGAGGGCATCGGCATCGACCGGCTGACCATGCTTTTTGCCGACCAGCCCTCGATTCGGGATGTGATCCTGTTCCCCCATCTCCGCCCCGAGCCGAGGGGGGGAGGGAAGGCCGATCCCGAGGAAGGATGATGGCCCGCCCGACCTTCCCCTTCGAGCTGTTCATCGGGCTCCGCTACCTCCGATCCCCAGGCAACCGGACCAACCTCTCACTGTTCGTCTGGATTGGGGTCGGCGGGGTGTTCCTGGGCGTGACCGCTTTAATCGTGGTGCTCGCAGTCATGACCGGCTTTCAGGACGGCATCAAGGAGAAGATCATCTCGGCGAACCCCCATATCCTGGTGCTGGACGTGAGCGGGCGCGGAATCGGCGAGTTCCAGCCCCTCGCGCACCGCCTGGGGCGAGTCCGAGGCGTAAAGTCTGCCACCGCGTTCGTGATCCAGCAGGCGCTGTTCACCGTCCGGGCCGGGGAAGGCACAGGAGGCCTGATCCGAGGGATAGATCTCTCCCGGCCGGAGGTTCGTGCTGACCTGGCCAGGCAGCTCACGATGGGAGCGCTCGACGACCTGAGTCAGCCCGGGACAACCCCTGGGATCGCCCTGGGGCGCGAGCTAGCTCGCACGCTCGGCGTCATTCCCGGCGAGACGGTCACGGTCATCTCCCCCCACGGAGCCATGACCGCCGTCGGCATGGTCCCGAAGATGCGCCGCTTCCGCGTGGCCGGGATCTTTGAGGCGGGGATGTTCGAGCACGACGCCTCGCTGGGCTACGCCCCACTCTGGGCCGCACAGGAGTTCGCCGGGCTCGGAGACCGTGTCACAGGGATCGAGATCAAACTCGACGACCCCTTCGAGGCCAAGGCGGTGGGAAAGGCGATCGCCGCCCGCCTCGAGCCTACCTACTGGGTTCGTGACTGGATGGAGATGAACCGGAACTTCTTCGCCGCGCTCCAACTGGAGAAGCTGGCGCTCTTCGTGATCGTGACCATCATCGTCCTGGTGGCTGCCTTCGCCATCATCGGTCACCTGGTGCTCCTCGTGGCGGAAAAGCGCAAGGAGATCGGCATCCTCAAGGCGATGGGCGCTCCGCCGGGGAGCATTGCCACGATCTTCCTCGCCGTGGGGATCCTGATCGGGCTGGTCGGGACGGCGGCGGGCAGCCTCGCGGGGTGGGGGCTCATCTGGCTTCAGAACAGCTTCAAGATCATCCAGTTGGCGCCAGACGTGTATTTGATCGATCACCTCCCGATGAGACTCACCGGGCTCGACTTCGCCCTGGTGATCGGCGCCACCCTTCTCATCTCGTTGCTGGCCACGCTGCCGCCCGCACGCCGAGCGGCCGCGTTGGAGCCCGCCGAGGTCCTCCGCTATGAGTGACCTCGTCCAGGCGCGCGAGCTAGAGAAAGAGTACCGGAGCGGGCCCGAGCGCGTCCGGGTGCTGCGGGGGGTGACGCTCTCCCTGCGCGCGGGCGAAGCGGTGGCGCTGGTCGGAGCTTCCGGAGTCGGCAAATCGACGCTCCTCCATCTGCTCGGAGCGCTAGATCGTCCGACCTCCGGCCAGGTCCTCTTCGATGGGAAGGATCTCTCCGCCTGCTCGGAGAGCGAGCTCGCCCGGTTCCGCAGGACCAAGGTGGGCTTCATCTTCCAGTTCTACAACCTGCTCGGAGAGATGACCGCCCTGGAGAACGCCATGCTCCCGGCACTGCTCAAGCGGCGGCCCTTGGAGGAGGCGCGCGAGCTAGCCGCGCAGGCCCTCAGCGAGGTGGGTCTGGGGGACCGGCAGCGTCACAGGCCCGGGGAGCTGTCTGGGGGGGAACAGCAGCGGGTGGCCATCGCGCGGGCGTTGGTGGGCCAGCCACGCATCATCCTGGCCGACGAGCCTACTGGGAACCTGGATCCGAAGACGAGCGAAATCATTTTCGATCTCTTTCTTAGGCTGCAGGCCGAGCGTGGGCTCACCCTCATGGTCGCCACCCACGACCCGGAGTTGGCGCGAAAGGTCGACCGCGCGTACCGCTTAGTCGATGGGCGGGCCATGCCGTGGCCTTGAGCGCACGAAGTCCGACGACGCGCGGGCGAGTCGCCCAGATGAGCTGAGCGAACAAGAGGAGGACGGCATGGGGTTCAAGTACTGGATTGACGGGATGCTCTACCCCAAGGAAGAGGCCAAGGTCTCGGTCTTGGATCACGGCTTCCTTTACGGCGACGGGGTCTTTGAGGGAATCCGCGCCTACAACGGCAGGGTGTTCCGCCTGGAAGAGCACCTGGATCGCCTTTGGCAGGGCGCGCAGACCATCATGCTCCAGATTCCCGTGAGCCGGGACGAGCTCAGAACGGCGCTCCTCGATACCCTCCGGGTGAATGGCTTGCGAGACGCCTACATCCGGCTCGTGGTGACCAGGGGCGTGGGGGATCTGGGGCTGGATCCAGAGAAGTGCGCCAAACCTTCTGTGATCATCATCACCGATACCATCTCGCTCTACCCGAAAGAGCTCTATGAGCGGGGCATGGAAGTCGTGACCACGAGCATCCGGAAAAACATTCACGAGGCGTTGAACCCCAACATTAAGTCCCTGAATTATTTGAACCAGATCCTCGCCAGGCTCGAGGTCAACCGGGCCGGCATGCCCGAGGGGCTCATCCTCTCGCAGGAGGGGTATGTGGCCGAGGCAACTGCCGATAACATATTCGTAGTGGTTAATGGGGTGCTGGTCACCCCTCCGGCCATTGCGGGAATCCTGGTCGGGGTGACCCGGAACACCGTGGTCGAACTCGCCCAACGGGAAGGCATTCCCGTTGAAGAGCGGCTTTTCACCCGACACACCCTCTACAACGCCGAGGAGTGTTTCCTCACTGGAACCGGGGCGGAGGTCGTGCCGGTGGTCCGTGTAGACGGCCGCCAGATCGGCCCCGGGGCCCCGGGCCAGATCACGCAGCGGCTGATTAAGGTCTACCGAGAGCTGGTGCAGCAGATGGGCACCCCGATCCCGGGCCTGTAGAAAAGGCTAGAACGCATTGTCTCATTTGAGTATAATGAACCTGAAACGGCACTTAGACAGAGGGGGACGAGTCTAAAGGCCGACGGCAGAAAGGGGCGAAGTGGTCAGTGTTTGAGCGATTTACGGAGCGGGCGCGGCGCGTCATCATTCTGGCTCGTGAGGAGGCCGGGCGGTTCCGTCACGACTTCGTGGGGACTGAGCACATCCTACTCGGCCTGATCCGGGACGGCGAGGGAATCGCCACAGCGGTCCTGCAGCGACTCGGACTTAAGCTGGAGACCGTCAAGGCCGAGGTCGAGCGGGCCCTTGCGGGGTTTCCCAAGACACTGACCTTCGGAGAGGTCCCGTTCACCCCTCAGGCCAAGCGCGTGCTCGAGCTGTCCATCGAGGAGGCCCGCCAGCTCGGTCACAACTATATCGGCACCGAGCACTTGCTCCTAGGCCTGATGAAGGAAGGGCAGTCCATCGGCGCCAAGATCTTGGAATCGCTCGGAGCACGGCTAGATGAGATCCGCCAGGAAACCCTGGCTCTCCTCGGCGACCAGTACTACCCCCGCCCGAAGAAGCGCTCCCAGACCCCGGTGCTGGACGAGTTCGCGCGCGATCTGACCCAGCTGGCCCGCGAGGGGAAGCTGGACCCGGTCATCGGCCGGGAGACGGAGATCGAGCGAGTGATTCAGATCCTGTCCCGCCGCACAAAAAACAACCCCGTGCTGATCGGTGAGCCCGGTGTGGGCAAGACAGCCATCGTCGAGGGGCTGGCCCAGAAGATCGTCAACCATGACGTGCCCGACGTGCTGGTGGGAAAACGGCTCCTCCAGCTGGATCTGGGCGCGCTGGTGGCCGGCACGAAGTACCGCGGGCAATTTGAGGAGCGTCTGAAGGCGGTGATGAAGGAGATCCGCCAGTCCGAGAACGTGATCCTGTTCCTCGACGAGCTCCATAC
>JBHIAB010000022.1:0-24718 GCA_046758385.1 Methylomirabilia bacterium
GACGAAGGCGCTACCGCTGCCCGTACCGTGTGGGCCGAGGGAGCAACGCCACGCGGTCAGGCCGAGAACGCGCGTACCGAGGGCAGCGCGGCCACGGTGACGAGGCGGCCGCCGCCTCGCTCCTTCCGGTAGGAGAAGAAGAGATCGCGCCGGCAGGATGTACAGAGGCGTGGGTTGACGATCTTGGCCGGCCTCACGCCGAGGCTGGTGAGCTGGAACTCGTTCGCCTGCCACAGGTCCAGCATCCACTTGCCCGGGCCCGAGGGCCGCACCCACCGCTGCCACGCCTCCGGGAACGCGCGCCTGAGTGGACCGATCACCGGGGAGTCGACCTCGTAGCAGCACGGACCGATGGACGGCGAGATCGCGGCTACCAGCTCGGTGGGGCTCGCGCCCGCGGCGACCAGCGCTTCGGCTGCGGCTCGCGCGATCCCGCTGATCGTCCCGCGCCAGCCCGCGTGGGCCACCGCGAGGAGCCGCCTGACCGGATCACAGACGATGATCGCCAGGCAGTCGGCGGTCGAGACAGCCAATGGGACCGCGGGCACGGCAGTGAGCAGCACATCCGCCCGCCCGGCGGGGCCCCGAGAAGCGCCATCCACGCGTCGAATCGTCGCGCCGTGCACCTGATGGAGGAACGCCACCCGCCCGAGATCGAGAGCGTGGCGCCTCAGCAAGTCTCGCGCGCCCCGGGTGAACGGAGCCGTGCCCTCTCGTGAAGAGCTGGTGACCAGGCAGTGACGGGTCGTCGAGAGGTGAGGCACGCCGAGGGCCTCCAGCGCCTCGAACGTGAGGTGGGTCGGGGGATCGCCGTGGAAGCCGACGAGCGAGCTGGTCACGGCTCGGCCCCGACTTCCGACATTGCCGCCTCGTAGCGGGCCCGCAGGAGGTCACGGTCTTGCCCCCAGTCCACGTGGTCCCACGGCAGGATCTCTTCCCGCCGCCTCGGTCGGTGCAAAAAGAACCCCGGATTCATCGGATGCTCCACCCGAGCCCGGTCCCACCCGAGCCGGTGGACTGCGAGGAGAAGATCGCCGACTCGGCGGTCGCCCATCGCCAGCATCCCCTCGAGAAGCGCCCACTTGGGAAGGTCGTGAGTCACGCTCACCCCGGGCACGGGCTTGAGGGCCCGAGCTGCCTCCGTCAGCCGCTCCTTGAGCGCCCGCTCGTCGGGCATGGGCCGCCACTGAAGCGGCGTCCGGGGCTTGGGCACATAGCAGATCAGGCTCACGCTGACCGGCGGAAGGCGGCGCTCGTCTCTGAGCCGGACGACGATTCGGTGGCGGAGGCCCTTGACCCACTGCGCGAACGCCTCCGCTGACTCCCCCGGCAACCCGAGCGCAAAGCGGAGGAACACCCGTTCGCCTTCGGGCGCCTCGGCAGCCAGGCTTGCCAGATCCGGGACATCAGCGAGCACGCGCTGGATCGCCGGAGCCGGATGCCTGAGTGGCGGCAATTCCTCACGATCAAACGGAGCGCCACGGGGCAGCCCCCGAGGCCATGGCACCCCTGACTCCGGGATCACCGACACCAGGGTCCCATCCGTTGCGTACTCGAGCGCATAGAGCGACGGCACATATACGCCGGGAAGCCGGGCCAACCGCCCGAGCCGCACCCCGCGTGGCGATTCGCGCGAGGCCCCGAGATCAGCCACAACTTCCTCCAGCAGAGCCCAACCGCCCCCGAGCAGGAGCAGGTCAGCCACAGCGGCAAGCGGCTCCGGGTTCTCGTGAGGACTGGCCAGCCACACCGCGATCAGGGGGAGTCCCGACCCAAGATCCCGATCCCGCTGACGAACGGGATACCCCATGGCCTCCAGCTTTTCGATGAGCCCGAACAGTGCCTTGACCGTCGGAACCGCCGCCACTAACAGCTCTGTATGTTGGTCGGGGCGCGACACGATCAGCTTGCGGATCGATTCCGGCGCCGGAACGGGCAGAGCGGTCAGGAAGGTAACGAACACTACAAATCACGCGCCTTCGAGCGTGGGCTTTGCCCGCGCAACCCCAGGGGGAGGCATCGGAGGGGGCCGTCGAGGCCCCCTCCGAAGATCAAGTCTGCGTGCCGCCGAAGGAACGCCGGAACGTCGAGGTCGTCCTCTAGAAGTTCCTCCGCCTCGCTGCGCACGTCAGCCACCCGACGACGCCAGGCCGCCCCCGGAGCAGGCCGGGGGCTCTTGGGCAGATCCACGACCTTGCTGCCCGGCCCCGTGGCCTCCTTGGGCGCGGGGAACCCCGTGGCAATCACGGTGACCCTCAGCTCGTCCTGGAGGCGCTCGTCAATGACGGCCCCGAAGATGACGTTGGCGTCCTCGTAGGCGGCCTCCTGAATCACCCGCGCTGCCTCTTCCACTTCGTGGATGGAGAGGTCCGGCCCACCAGTGAAGTTGATCAGAATCCCGCGCGCTCCCTCGATGGAGGTCTCGTCCAGGAGCGGGCTGGCCACGGCCTTCTGAGCAGCATCCCGGGCCCGGTGCTGCCCCTTCCCCGTGCCCGCGCCCATCAAGGCCATCCCCATGCCCGACATGACGGCACGCACATCTGCGAAGTCCAGGTTGATGAGGCCGGGGACCAGGATCAGATCGGAGATCCCCTGCACCGCTTGATGCAACACCGAATCAGCCACCTTGAACGCCTCGAGGAGCGAGGTGCCCCGTTCCACCACGGAGAGCAACCGCTGATTCGGAATGGCGATGAGGGTATCCACGACGCCCCGGAGCTGGCTGAGCCCGGCCTCGGCCTGCTGGCCCCGCTTCCGCCCCTCGAAGAGGAAGGGCTTGGTCACCACCGCCACAGTGAGGATCCCGAGATCCCTGGCGACCGCCGCGACGATGGGCGCACTCCCGGTGCCAGTGCCTCCGCCCAGGCCGGCCGTGATGAAGACCATGTCGGCCCCTTGAAGGAGCTTGGCGATCTGCTCCCGGTCCTCCTCGGCAGCGCGCCTGCCGATTTCGGGGTCGGAGCCAGCCCCCAGGCCAGCAGTGAGCCGGTTCCCGAATTGGAGCTTGATCGGGACCGGCGAGGTGCGGAGGGCTTGAAGGTCGGTGTTGGCCACGATGAAGTCGACGCCCGCGGAGTCGGAGGCCATGATGCGACTCACCGCGTTGCCGCCACCCCCGCCCAAGCCGATGACCTTGATCTTAGCGCCGTCACACGCGCTCTCGGCCGTCGGAGCTTCCAGTTCGCCCCGGTCTTCCAGCTCGAGGACCGGCCGTCTCCCTCGTCCCTCCTCCATCGGCCTTCTCCTCCGTTTGGTTCCCCGCCCGGTTGGCGGGACGTTCAGATGAAGCTCGATCTGCTCACCCTCGCGTGACCTATTCCCTCGTTCGCCGCCCACCCTAGAACACTCGGCCGGACCACTCTCGCATTCGCCGAGACAGACGCCGGAGCAAGTTGCCGTCGGCTCCGTCCATGGGACTCACCGGCCTCCGCCGCCGCGCCCCGTAAAGAGACAGTCCCACCCCGGTGGCATAGATGGGGCTCCTGACGACCTCTGCTAACCCGCCCACGTCCTCTGGGATCCCACGGCGCACCGGGAGATCGAACACATGCTCCGCCAGCTCCGGGGTCCCTTCCATGAGAGAGGTTCCACCGGTTACGACCACCCCGGCCGTCGCGGCGTCCTGGAGCCCGGCCCGGGCCAGCTCCCGGGCCAGCAGGGTGAAGATCTCTTCCACCCGCGGCTGAATGATCTCCGAGAGGATCTGGCGGGAGAGCACGCGGGGCTTGCGGCCGCCCACCGACGGCACCTCGACGGTCTCATCCTCCTGAACGAGCGCGGTCAGAGCACAGCCGTCGCGTTTCTTGAGCTGCTCGGCCTCCGCCGCGGGCGTCCGCAACCCCACGGCGATGTCGTTGGTGATATGGTCGCCCCCAAGCGCCAAGACGCCGGTGTGCCAGACGGCCCCGTCGCGGTAGAGGGCCACATCCGTCGTCCCGCCGCCGAGATCCACGACGAGAACCCCGAGTTCCTTCTCGTCGTCTGACAGGACCGCCTCCGACGTCGCCAGCGGTTGGAGCACGATGTCCTGCACGCTCAGCCCGGCCCGGTTGACGCTCCGGATCACGTTCCGAACCGATGTGGTCGCGCCGGTCACCACGTGCACCGCCACCTCGAGCCGCACCCCGCACATCCCGATGGGTTCCCGGACCCCGTCCTGGTCGTCCACCACGAAGGTCTGTGGAAGCACGTGGATGATCTCGCGGTCGGGAGGAAGATTGATGGCCCGCGCGGCTTCCAGAGCCCGGTCCACATCGGCCGGATCCACCTCTTTCCCTTTGCCGGAGACGGCCACCACTCCCCTGCTGTTGACTCCCCGGATGTGGCCGCCGGCCACCCCGGCGACAGCCGACTCGATCTCTACGCCGGCCAGCTGCTCAGCTTCGGCCACGGCAGCCTTGATGGCCTCCACAGTAGAGTCGATGTTGACCACCACGCCTTTCCGGAGACCCCGGGAGGGATGCGTGCCGACCCCGATGACGTCCAACCCCCCGTACGGGGCCACCTCGGCGATCACGGCACAGATCTTGGTGGTCCCGACATCGAGCCCCGCGACGACAAACGGCCGTGGGCGCCTCCCCATGGGCCTCGCCTACCTCGCTTTCGGTTTGAGCACCAGCTGGCCTCGGAAGCGGAGATCGACCGACTCCACCGGCTCCTCCGACTCCCCGAGCTGGACCAGCACACCGCCGAGTCGCCCGAGACGCTCCTCCCAGTCCTCGTCGCCGAGATCGACGCGGATCCCGTCGACGGTGTAGAGGACGGGACCCTCGGCTCGGCTCACGTCGATCTCCGAGAGCTGGAATGCGAGCCAACGCTCCCGTCGCAGGAGATGCCGGAGCAAGGTCAGAGCGTCATCGAGCCGCTTCGGATCCAGGGTGAGGCCGGCCTCCTCGCCACTCCGCATCAGCCCAGTGATCACAGGGAGGCCAGGGACCACGGCCCGGGGCTCGGGACTCAGGACGCGTCCCTCCTCGTCCAGCCAGAAGAGTCTCCCGGCGCCGGCGGCCAGCGCGAAGGACTCACGCTCCTCGATCAGCAAGGCGACCCGACCCGAGAGGGAGCGGACGAGATCCGCGCGCTTGACCCAGGGAAGCCGCTCAACCTGCTCCACGATCGCCCGCATGTCGAGCCTGAAGAGGTTGGTTCCGGGGCTGATCCCCGCCGCCGCGCGAACCTCATCTGCGCCGAGGTGGCTCGCGCCCGCGACCTCCACCTGGGTGACGGCGAAGCTGGGTGAGGTGAGGAGCCAGTAGAGCAGGGCTACCTGGGCAGCGAACACGAGGGCGAGCGGACTCACCACGAGAGCGAGGCGGCGCCAGAGGCGTCGACGCGGCCGCCGCGAGACGCGCTGGCGACGGATCAGGGGGGTGCGCTCAGCCAGATCACGCGTCGCCTCGCGCGGCCGCCTTGGCGACAGGATGCTCGCCCGGCGTCGCATCACTCCCCGATGATCCGGATCTCGGGTTCCAGCACGATCCCGAAGTGCTTGCTGACCCGATCGCGGACCATATCCATCAGAGCGAACACGTCCGCACCCGCGGCACCGCCCCGGTTGACGATGAAGTTAGCGTGCTTGGGAGAGATCTCGGCGCCGTGGATCCGCTTTCCCTTGAGCCCCACCTTCTCGATGAGCCGGCCGGCGTAATCCCCCGCGGGATTCTTCCACACGCACCCGGCGGAGGCCAAGGCCAACGGCTGTGTCGCCTTCTTGTGCTTAAGCCGCTGCTTGATCTCCTTCTGGATTTGATCCTGGGGCCGCCGGTGAAGCCCGAGACGCGCACCGATCAGGATGGTCCGAGGCGGGTGGTGGAAGGCGCGGTAGCCGAACACGCCCGCCCCCGGCTTCAGCTCGCCCAAGGTGCCGTCAGGATGGAGAAAGTACACGGCCGAGACGAAGTCGCCGATGGCCCCATCGGGGGTCCCCGCATTCGTGGCCAGGGCTCCGCCGATGGTGGCCGGGATTCCCACGAGGCACTCCATGCCGCCCAGGGAGTGCGCCGCCGCTTCACGGATCATGGCGGAGAGGCCGGCTCCCGCCCACGCAACCGCCTCCTCGCCATGAAAGTCGACGCGACCGAGGCAGCCTTCGAACTTGAGGACCACGCCCCGGAGGCCCCGATCTGTGACCAGGAGGTTGTTCCCGCCGCCCACGGTTTCCAACGGGAGGCCTTCTCTCTCCGCGAACGACAGCGCCTTGCGGATGTCGCTCACATCCTGGGGAATGATAAAGATGTCCGCCGGCCCCCCGATGCGCAGAGAGGTGTGAAAGGAGAGCGGCTCCTTGAAGCGGACCTCGCCCCGGATCTCTCCTAGCATGTCGGCCTCCTCTCAGGCTCCTCCCCGAGCCCGGAGGCGCGCCAACAGCTCGCCCCCAAGCTGGCCCACGTCCCCGGCCCCCAGGGTGAGCACCAGATCACCCTGGCGGGTGATCTCCTCGAGGTGGGCCAGGATCCGCTCACGGTCATTGTCCAGGTAGATCACATCCCGGTGGCCGTGGGCCGCGATTCCCTCGGCCAGGTCCCCGGCGTGGACCCCCCGAATCGGGGCCTCACCCGCCGGGTAAATGTCCATGACCACCAGAACATCTGACTGGTAGAAGGCGGTGAGGAACTCCTGTCGGAGATGGAACGCGCGGGTGTAGCGGTGGGGCTGGAAGACGGTGACCACGCGCCG
This sequence comes from Methylomirabilia bacterium, assembly GCA_046758385.1. Lineage (GTDB taxonomy): Bacteria > Methylomirabilota > Methylomirabilia > Rokubacteriales > CSP1-6 > JBHIAB01. The sequence goes on from JBHIAB010000022.1 coordinate 6,676, forward strand.
GTTGAAGCCGGCTTTGGCGGCTGCGAGCGTCGCTCGAATCTCCGCGGGGTGGTGGCCATAGTCGTCCACCACCAACACGCCCCCGACTTCGCCCTTGACCTGGAATCGGCGCTGGACGCCGGAGAAGCTCGCCAGCGCCCGCTGGATGGTGGCAAAGGGAATTTCCAGGTCCAGGCCGACGGCGATGGCGGCCAGGGCGTTCAGCACGTTATGGGTCCCGGGAACCTGGAGCGTGCACTCTCCGAGGACCCTGCCGCGCTCGACGACCTCGAAGCCCGAGGTGAGCCCCGAGAGTGAGAGCCGGCGTGCAGTGAGGTCGGCGCCCGTTTCGAGCCCGTAGGTAATCAGCCGCTTCTCCACCCGCGCGATCATGAGCTGGATGTTGGGCTGGTCGAGGCAGAGTACGGCGGTGCCGTAAAACGGGACCTTGTCGATGAACTGGAGGAACGTCTCGCGGAGATCCTCGAGGGACAGGTAGTAGTCCAGGTGCTCGGCATCCACCGTGGTGACCACGGCGATGGTGGGGGAGAGTCTCAAGAAGGAGCCATCGGACTCGTCCGCCTCAGCCACCAGGAACTCGCCTTGGCCGAGCCGGGCATTGGCGCCGAGGGCGTGCACCCGGCCGCCAACGACCGCCGTGGGATCCAATCCGGCCTCCTCCAGCACGGCGGCTACCATGGAGGTAGTCGTAGTCTTTCCGTGCGTCCCGGCCACCGCAATCCCATACTTGAGGCGCATGAGCTCCGCCAGCATCTCCGCCCGCGGGATCACCGGGATCTGCCGCTGGCGTGCCGCTCGCACCTCCGGGTTGTCCTTGCTGACTGCCGATGAGTACACGACCACATGGGCCCCCTCGAGGTGCGCGGGATCATGACCGATGAACGCCTTGGCCCCCAACCGCTCGAGCCGCTCCACTGCTTCAGAGCGCCGCTGGTCCGAGCCCGTGATCCGGTAGCCCATGTTCAAGAGGAGCTCCGCGATGCCGCTCATCCCGGCCCCGCCGACGCCCACGAAGTGGAGATGCTGGTACTTCTTGTACATGCCCCCCTCAGCCCACGTGCTGGGAGACGTTCAGCAGGAGCCCGGCTGCCACCATCGTGGTCACGAGCGCCGATCCGCCGAACGAGACGAACGGCAACGGCAACCCCTTGGTCGGGAGCAAGCCGGTGACCACGCCGAGATTGACAAGGGTCTGGCACGTCAGGAGCAGCGTCAAGCCAAGCGCCAGGTAGGCACCGAACGGGGTCGGAGCGCGGAGGCCGACGCGCAGCCCCCGCCAGGTCAGGACCGCGAAAAGCCCGACCACCCCGAGGGCGCCGACGAAGCCCAGCTCCTCCCCGATGATGGCGAAGATGAAATCGGTGTGAGGCTCCGGCAGGTAGAAGAGCTTCTGCTTGGAGGCGCCGAGTCCCCGCCCGAACCACCCCCCAGAGCCCAGGGCCAGGTACGACTGGATCATCTGAAAGCCGCTCCCGAGCGGATCGGCCCACGGGTCCAGGAAGCTCACGATCCGCTTCCAGCGGTACGGCGCCGAGGCGATGGCGACGACCACCAGCGGGAGCGCGGAGGCTGCCAGGAGGGTCATCTGGCGCACCCTGGCCCCGGCCACAAACAAGAGGGCGAACATCACGGTGAGGAGTGTCAGGCTCGAGCCGAGATCGGGCTGGAGCAGCACCAACCCAGCCATGGCTCCCGTCACCAGGAGCGGAGGGAGGAGTCCGGCTCGGAAGCTCACCGCCCCCTCAGAACGACGGCTCAGGAAGAAGGCCAGGTAGGCGACAAGCGCCAGCTTGGCCAGCTCGGCCGGCTGGAAGGAGATCGGCCCCCACCGGAGCCACCGACGCGTGCCGTTGATCTCCTGGCCCAACGGCGACACCAGCACGAGGACCAGAAGCACGAGCGACAGGGCTAGGAGCGGGACCACGATCTTCTCGAGCTGGCGGTAGTCCACGGCCAGCGCCGCCCAGAGGCAGGCGAAGCCCACCATCGTCCAGAGGAGCTGCTTCTTCAGGAAGAAGTACGGATCCCCGAAGCGATCGGCCGCCACGATGGCGCTCCCGGAGTAGACCATGATGACCCCGAGGGAGACCAGTGCCACCACGGCGCCGAAGAGCCAGAGGTCGGGCGTGAGCTTCCTCGGCATCAGTGATCCGGCAGCGCGTGGACCAGATCCTTGAAGACCTGGCCCCGCTGCTCGAAGTTCTCGAACATGTCAAAGGAGGCGCAAGCAGGAGAGAACAACACCACCTCTCGCGCCCGGGCCGCCGCGCTCGCCTCTGCTACCCCTTGGTCCAGAGAGGCGGCTTCCGTCGCCGGAATCCCGGCCCCCTCGAGAGCCTTCTTGATTTTCTCCCGGTCCTCGCCGATCAGGACGGCCAGACGGACCCTCCCGCGGGCCGCTTCGGCCAGGGCCGTGAACTCCTGTCCCTTCCCCCGCCCTCCGGCGATCAGGACGATCGGTTCGGTGAAGCTCTCCAAGGCCTTGACGCTGGAGGCCACATTGGTCCCCTTGGAGTCGTTGTAATAGGCGGCGCCCCGGATCTCGCGGACCCACTCCAAGCGGTGCACCACGCCGCGAAAGGCGGCAATGACCCGCCGGATCGAGGCGGCCGGCACCCCCATCCAAAGGGCGCAGGCGATGGCCGCCAGCACGTTCTCCACGTTGTGCTGGCCCCTGAGAAAGATCTCCGAGAGCGGGGTGATCCGGTCCTCTCGGCCGTTGAGCCCGGCGACGATCCAGCCGTCCTGGCAGTAAACGCCGCGCTCGAGGCGTCGCCGGCGACTGAAGAGGACGACCCGCGCCCTAGTCGCGGATGCGAGGGAGGCGCTAGCGACATCGTCGCCATTCAGGACTGCCAGGTCGCGGTCGGTCTGGTTCTCGAAGATCCGGGTCTTGGCCGCCGCGTAAACGGCGAAGGTCCCGTGACGATCGAGGTGATCGGGCGTCAGGTTCAAGACTGCGGCCACACGGGGGTGGAAGGCCTCGACGGTTTCCAGCTGAAAACTGGAGACCTCGGCCACGACGATCCCACCCGGAGGGAAGTCGAGCGCGTGAGCGGCCAGCGGCGTGCCGATGTTACCCGCCACCAGCACGGGACGGACCTGCTCCCCGAGGAGCGCCCCGGTGAGCGCGGTCGTGGTCGTCTTGCCGTTGGTCCCGGTGATGGCAATCACCTCGGCCTCCATGACCCGCCAGGCCAGCTCCACCTCACCGATGACCCGAATGCCCCGCTCACGGAGCGGTGCCAGCACAGGGTGGTCGACGGGGACTCCCGGGCTCACCACCACTAGCTCGGCCCCGTCGAAGACCTCGGGTGGGTGACCGCCGGCGTAGAGCCGGACGCCGGCGCCACCCAGCTCACGGGCAGGAGCCACCAGCGCGGTCAATGGCTTGGCATCGGTCGCGGTGACCCGAGCGCCGAGCCGGACCAGCAGATGGCACGCGGCCACCCCGCTTCGGCCGAGCCCAATCACTGCGACCCTCCGGCCGCCAAGCCATTCCCGGTACCCCGAGCCCCTCGTCGTCATCTCTTCGAGATCGACAGGCGCTCTAGCCATCACCGTTCGGCCTCCCCCGGCTCGCCTACCTGAGCTTCAGGGTGGTCAGGGCCAAGAGTGCCAGGACGAAGGAAACGATCCAGAAGCGCACGATGATCTTCGGCTCCGCCCACCCCGCCAGCTCGTAGTGGTGATGGAGGGGGGCCATGCGGAACACGCGTCTGCCTGTCAGCTTGAAGGCGGCCACTTGAATGATCACCGACGCCGCCTCCACCACGTAGAGGCCCCCGATCAGGGGCAGTAAGAGCTCCGACTTGGTGAGGACCGCCAGCGTCCCAATCGCACCGCCGAGGGCAAGGGAGCCCACGTCCCCCATGAAGACCTGAGCGGGGTAGCTGTTGAACCAGAGGAACCCGAGGGCGGCTCCCACCAGGGCCCCGCAGAAGATGGTGAGCTCGCCGGCACCCTTGACGTTGGGAATGAGCAGGTAATCGGCGGCTTTGAAGTTCCCCGTCAGATAGGCGAGGGTGGCGAAGGCCCCTCCGGCCATGACGACGGGACCGATGGCGAGGCCGTCCAGGCCGTCCGTCAGGTTCACCGCGTTGGAGGCGCCCACAATCACCAGGATCGCGAACGGAATCCAGAGCCAGCCCAGGGTGATCAGCCAGCCCTTGAAGAACGGAACAACCAGCGCGGTGGAGAAGCCTCCGGGCGGGTAGAGGTACAGGGACGCGAGCAGCGCGCCGATGAGCAGGATCTGGGAGCCGAACTTCTGGCCCGCCGAGATCCCCTTTTTGGTGCGGAGCTTTTGGAAGTCGTCCAAGAGACCGATCAATCCCAGCCCGGCCGTGGTCAGAAGGATCACCCAGACATAGCGGTTGTCGAGTCGGGCCCAGAGGAACGTGGAGAGGAGGAGCGCGAAGAGGATCAAGATCCCGCCCATGGTCGGAGTGCCGGCCTTGGTGCGATGGCGTTCTGGCGTGTCCTCGCGGATCGTCCCGCCCCCGGCCGGAAGCTGCCGGAGCCGTCCAATCAGCCATGGCCCCAGTAGGAAGGAGAGGCCCATGGCCGTCACGGCGGCCATCGCCGTCCGGAAGGTGATGTACCGGAAGACGTTGAAGATGATGTGCTCGGAGGCCAGCGGGAAGAGGAGGTGATAGAGCATCCGTCATTCGCCTCCTCCCAGCCGGGCCACCAAGGCATCCACCACCCGCTCCATCCGCATCCCGCGCGATCCCTTCACAAGGAGCGCATCCCCTGGCGCGAGCCGCTTGAGCAGGAGCGCCACCGCCTCCTCGGAACTCTCGGCCGGGTGAGACTCGGCCAGGCCGGCCTCGCGGGCAGCCTCCACCGCGAGCCGCATCAGCGGGCCCATCCCGACGAAGAGCGCGACGTTCAACGCAGCGACCTGATGGCCGACTTCGCGGTGGGCCGCTTCAGCCAGTGCTCCTAGCTCCAACATATCCCCCAGCGCAACGAGGAGCCGCTCCCTCCCGGCCGCCCCGCCGAGCGTGTCCAGCGCCGCCCGGACCGAGGCGGGGTTGGCGTTGTAGGTGTCGTCCAGGATCCAGGTCTCGCCAGCCTTCCGCCAGACCAACCGCCCCTTGGCGGGCCGGGTTGCCTCGAGCCCACGGACGGTCTCCTCGACGGAGACCCCGAGAGCGACGGCTGCCCCCACGCTGGCCAGACAGTTGAGCACGTTGTGCCGGCCGGCGAAGGCCAGGCTCACCGGCACCTTTCGACCCTCGATCTGGACGGTGAAGGCCAGCGTCCCCCGACCCTCCCGGACCTTCCCGACCACCCGCACCGTGGCTTCGCGGTTGGCCCCGACCCGGATTACCCTGCCCCGGGCCTCCGGAGCCATGGCCCTCACCCGCCTATCATCCCAGTTCAGGACGACGCTCCCATCCCGCGGAATCGCCCGCACCAGGAAGCTCTTCTCCCGCTGGACCCCGTCCAGGCTCTGGAAGAACTCCGTGTGTGCGGGGGCCACCGAGGTCACCACACCCACGCTGGGGCGGGCGATATCGGCGAGGGAGGCGATTTCGCCGGGCTGGTTGGCTCCCAGCTCCACCACGAGTGCCCGGTGCGTGGGAGAGAGTCCGAGGAGCGTCAGCGGGAGGCCCCACTGGTTGTTGAAGCTTCCCGGTGGCTTCAGCACCGGCCCGCGGCCCTCGAGGATCGCCGCGATCATCTCCTTGGTCGTGGTCTTTCCGTTGGAGCCGGTGACCGCCACCACCGGCAGATCGAACCGGCTTCGGTGAACGGCGGCGAGGCGCCCCAGGGCCCGGGTGGTGTCATCCACCAGCACCACCGGAGCCCCAGCCGGGAGCTCATCGGGAAGGTGGTGGACCACCAGGCACGAGGCTCCGCGGGCGGCGGCCTCCATGACAAAGGCGTGGCCGTCGAGGCTGTGGCCTCGGATGGCAACGAAGACCTCGCCCACACCCAGACCCCGGCTATCGATGCTGATGCCCCTGACCGGCATCCCAAGATCACCCTGCACCAGGGCTCCCTCGGTGGCTCGAACGATCTCCTGAACCGTGGACATCGGCATGACTCTCTCTATGGCGAGCGCCCCGCGAGGATTTCCCTGGCCACCGCCCGGTCGTCGAAGGGGAGCACCTCAGAGCCGATCAGCTGGTAGGTCTCGTGTCCCTTCCCGGCGATGAGAACCGTGTCGCCGGGCTGGGCCCATGCGAGGGCATCTCGGATGGCGGCGCGTCTGTTGGAGATCATAGCATGGCGGTTCGGATCCGGCCAGACGCGCCGCACTCCTTCGGCGACCTCACCGATGATAGCTCGGGGATCCTCGCTTCTGGGGTTGTCCGAAGTGATCCACACCATGTCGGCAGAGCGCGCGGCGATTTCCCCCATGATCGGGCGCTTACCCCGGTCCCGGTCGCCTCCGCACCCGAAGACCACGCCGAGCCGCCCGCGGGTGAGCTTGCGGGCCGCGGTCAGCACGCGCTCAAGGGCATCCGGAGTGTGGGCGTAATCCACCACGACCAGGAACGGCTGGCCAGCTTCGACCCACTCGAAGCGGCCGGGGACCGCCCCGGCGCTCCCAAGGGCGCCGGCCACGGTCTCGGGGGCGAGATCCAGCGCCACCCCCACGGCGGTTGCCGCCAGCACGTTCATCACGTTGTGCTCCCCGATGAGGCGTGAGCGGATCGTCGCAGGTCCACGCGGAGTGTCGACCTCCAGGCGGATCCCCTCGAGCGTCGAGGTGAAGCTACGTGGCCAGACCATGGCAGTCGGGCCGAGACCGAAGCTCACCATGCGTAGCCCGAGTCCCTCGACCATGGGAGGGCCGAAGCGGTCGTCCGCGTTAATGACCGCGCACGGCTTCGACTTCCCCGACTTGGCCAGGAGGGTGAACAGTCGCGCCTTGGCGTCGCGGTAAGACTGAAGTGTCCCGTGAAAGTCCAGGTGATCCTGAGTGAGGTTGGTGAAGACCGCCACGTCGAAGTCGATCCCCTCCACCCGGTGGAGGGCGAGCGCGTGGGAGGACACCTCCATGGCCACGCCCTGGACCCCCTTAGCCACCATTCGCGCCAGGAGAGCCTGAAGCTCGGTTGCCTCTGGCGTGGTCTGACCCGCGGAGAGGGTCTCGTCCCCTAGCTGGTAGAGCACCGTCCCCACCAGGCCTGTTCTCATCCCAGCCGCCCGGAGCACCGCCTCGACGAGGTAGGAGGTCGTCGTTTTCCCGTTGGTCCCCGTGATCCCGACCAGCACGAGGGAGCCGGATGGATGGCCGAAGTAGGCATCGGCCATCCGCGCGAGCGCCTCGCGGGCCGATGGAACCAGGACGCGCGCCTGCTCGCTCCCCGGCAGCGGGTCCTCGCCTTCAGCCACCACCACGGCAGCTCCCCGAGAGAGCGCCTCGGGGATGAACCGCCTGCCGTCCTCGCGCAATCCCGGTACGGCGACAAACAGGTCCCCCGCACTCACCCGGCGTGAGTCCGCACAGAAGCCGCTCACGCTGGCCGGTAGGTGCCCCAGCACCGTTTTCGCCCGGAGCGCGTCCAGCACCCTCACCGTGGGGACCACCCGTCCTTTCATTGACGCCACGCCGGAGGGGCGAGCTCGAGCCGACACGTCATCCCGCGCTCGATCACGGCCCCTGGGGCGGGCTTCTGCGCAACGACCACTCCTCCCCCATGGATCTCTACGTTGACGTCGTATGCAGAAAGCGCCGCGAGTGCCGGCCGGAGGGGCTCCCCCATGAGATCAGGCATCGTCGGCATGTCGGGGGCGAAGTCACGAGGCGGCGCTCCGCCCCTCTCCGGCACTTTCACCTCCGCTGGCACCCATCTCAACCCGAGACCGGTGGCCCGGCCCGAGACCGGGACCACCGATCCCGGTCGAAGCCCTCGCACGACCTGCACCGGCGGCGTGTCGCGGGGTTGCACGTTGAGGTGTTTCAGCGCTGCGCGCGCGACCGCGGCGAAGACGGGGGCCGCGGCCTCACCCGCCCATTGGGCATTCCTGGGCTCGTCAAGGAGGACCAGCATGGCGATCCGCGGATCCTCCGCCGGGGCGAACCCCACGAACGAGAGCACCCCCGGTTTTCGCGAGTAGCGGTTGGTGACCAGGTCAAACTTCTGGGCCGAGCCGGTCTTCCCCGCCACCTCGTATCCTTCGATGGCAGCCCTCCGCCCCGTGCCCTCGCGAACCGCCCGCGTGAGGATCCCCGTGAGCGTCCTGGCGGTGGCCGGTGAGATGACCTGCCGGATCACTCGAGGTTGGAAAACCCCGAGCGGCGATCCGGAGGCATCTAGCAGGGCTCGCACGAGCTGCGGCTGGAGCAGCCGCCCTCCATTGGCGACGGCGGCGACCGCCGTGACCATCTGCAGTGGGGTCACCGAGATCTCCTGGCCGATCGACAAGGCCGCCAAGGAGAGCCCGGACCACTGCTCCGGGCTTCGGACCTGGCCCCGACTCTCCCCGGGCAGCCCCAGCCCGGTGAGACTCCCGAAGCCGATGCGGGAGATGTAGTCGAAGTAGCGCTCCTCGCCGAGAGCGAGCCCCACCTTGATGGCGCCGACGTTGGAGGAGTGCTGGAGGATCTCGGAGAAGGTGAGCCACCCGTACTGCTTCCAGTCGTGAATCACGGTGTTGGCGACGGTGATCGCCCCCTCCTCGCCGTAGATCAGATCCTCAGGCTTCACCACGCCCTCCTCCAGCGCGGCAGCGGCGAGGATGATCTTGAAGATGGAGCCCGGCTCGAATGGATCGGTCACGACCCGATTCCGCCACTCGGCGGCCGACGCAGTGGTGAAATTGTTGGGGTTGAAGGTGGGGCGGATCGCCAGGGCGAGGAGCTCTCCGGTCCTGGGGTCCAGGACCACCGCCATGGCCACCTTGGCCTCGGTCCGGCGCCAAGCTCTGTCGATCTCCCGCTCGGCGAGATATTGGATGGTCGCGTCCAGGGTGAGAGACAGGCCCTGCCCGGGCGCAGCTGGCATGAGGACCGAGAGCGCCCCGTTCACCTCTCGCCCCAGCGCATCCCGCTCCACCACCGCCAGCCCCGGTTGACCGGCCAAGTGATGGTCCCACGCCCCCTCGACCCCCTCGAGGCCCTGCGCGTCCACCCCGACGAACCCGAGGACATGGGCCGCCAGCTCGCGGTTGGGGTAGAGCCTGAGCGGCTCCTGAATGAGCCCAAGACCGGGCTCCCTCATGGCGCGCACCGACCGCGCCACCGACGGGGGGACCTTTCTCTTCACCCAAACGAAGGGGCGGTCCGTTTCGAGGCGTTTGGCAATCTCTCCCTGAGGCTCGCCGAGGAGAGGGGCCAGTGACCGAGCCACCTGATCGCGAGCGGCGATTCTGTCGGGGTGCGCGTAGAGCGACTCGGCGGCGATGGAGACTGCCAGGGGGCGCCCGGTCCGATCGACAATGGGGCCACGCTTGGGCCTGAGCGCAATCGTCCTCGAGTACTGCTTCTCCGCCAGTCGAGCGCTCTCTTCGTGCATGATGACCTGGAGGACGACGAGCCGAAAAACAACGCCGAGGAAGGCAGAGGCAACGAGCGCGGTGACGATGAGCACCCGGGACCGAAGGGGGCTGATCGAGGTCTGCCTCATGGCCAGTCTGGAGTTCCGCCCATCGTCACTGAACCCGTGGTCCACCTCCAGCAGTGGAGGTCTCCCATGCGGTGTGGAGCGCGCCCCAGGCTTTGCCGGGGACCACGAACTCCCGCGCCATCAACACCTGATCGGGGGCAGGGCGGCCCAGCCCCAGCTCTCTCGCCTTCTCGTCGATGCGTTCCAAGGAGCTGAGCGTGGCTCGCTCGACCTCGAGCCGCCGATTGAGCTCTTCGAGCTTGCCCTTCGTCGCACGGAGCTTTTCGAGGCGATACGAGAGCTGGACCTGCCGGATTTCAAGAGCGACCAGCTCCAGGACGCCGCCGACCAGGCAGGCCGACAGCCCGACGGCCAGCGCCATGGTCCGGAACTGCTGCCGGTCACGCTCGCGTCTCAGCTGCCCCGACTGGTCACGCGGCGACATGATCGGCCTCGATGCGCTCCAGCAGGCGGAGCTTGGCGCTCCGCGCCCGCCGGTTGACACGCACCTCATCCCGGCTCGGTGTGATAGGGCACCCTGCCAGCTCGACGTAGAGGCCCGCAGCCAGTGCCTTGAACGCCCTTTTCACCACCCGATCCTCTCCGGAGTGGTAGCTGATCACCCCCAGGCGCCCACCGGAGCCGAGAAGCTCCGCGGCTTGGGGACACGCTTCTCTGAGAGCCTCCAGCTCCTCATTGACCGCCATCCGGAGCGCCTGGAACGTCCGCGTGGCGAGGTGGCTCCGACGGGGCCAGGCCCGACGGGGCAGCGCAACCTTCAGCACGTCGACCAGCTCCGCCGTGGTCGTGAGCGCCGCCTTTGTGCGACGCGCGACTAGGACCCGAGCGATCCGCCGGGCGTGAGGCTCCCCACCGTACTCGGACAAGATCCTGACCAACTCGTCTTCAGGAAGGGTCCCGAGCAGCTCCGCTGCCGTGGGCCCCTTGAACGGGTCGAAGCGCATGTCCAGCGGTTCATCTCTCAGGAAAGAGAAGCCCCTCCCCGAGGACTCTAGCTGCGACGAGGACATGCCCAAGTCCAAGAGGACCGCCTCGGCCTGACTCACTCCGGCCTCTCGCGCCAGGACGCCGAGCCGCCTGAAGTTTCCCCGGATAAGCACGACTCGATCCCCAAACCTGTCTAGGCGGGTCCGAGCCCGGGCCAACGTCTCGGTGTCCGCATCAATCCCGAGAAGCCGGGCTGTCGGCGAGCCACTCTCCAGGAGCCGCTCCGCATGCCCGCCTACTCCTGCTGTGGCATCCACCACCCATCCTCCCCTCCGAGGGCGCATCAGAAACGCAACCTCCTCGACGAGGACCGGGAGGTGTTCGAGCGCCTCCCGGCCTTGGCCCATCAGATTCCCATGGCCGCCAGCTTCTCGAGCACCGTCGGGATCTCATCCTGGTGGGTCCGATCAAACTCCTCGAAGCGAAGGCGATCCCAGACCTCGAAGACGGGGAGCCCGCCACCGACGATGGTCACGTCTTTGGCAAGCCCGGCCTCGGTGCGCACGTCCGGCGGCAGCAGGATCCGGCCCTGACCATCCAGGGTCGCCTCGCGTCCCTTCGAGGTGAACAGACGGGCGATGGCTTTCCGCTCCGGACTGAAGGTGGGAAGCTGGCGAACTTTCTCCTCGACCCGCTGCCATTCTTCGAGCGGATGCACCTCAAGGCAATGCTCGTTGGGGACCACGATCAGGTTCTCCCCGAAATGTTGCAAGAGGGCCTCGCGGAACTTGGCCGGAATACTGAGCCGCCCTTTCGGGTCGATCGTGTGATGAAAACGCCCTCGGAACATTTCCCTCGCCAGCTGGGATGGCGTCCCCCTTGGTGGGCCTTTTCCACCACTTCATGGGATCTCATCCCACCCTGAGGAGCGTACAAAGGGGAGAAGAGTGTGTCAAGCAAAAAGTGTAGTGTTTTCCAGTAAATTCATGGCACTCGCCGGAAACAACCGTTAGTGGAGACAATCGGAGACACTACCGCCCCTTGAGGAATTCCGTGGAGAGCGGTCCGGACGACGCGAAGAGGAGGGTTCGCGGTTCAAACGAGAGCGGAGCACCAACCGTGGCTTCGTCTCACCCCCGTCGAGAGGCCCGGTAGTACCGCATGGCCTCAGGCAGCCACCGCTCGATCTGCCTGATTCGGGTGCCGCGGGAGGGATGCGTCGAGAGAAATTCCGGGGGGCGCCGCCGCCCTCGGCTCGCTTCCTCCATCCGATGCCAGAAGGGGATGGCCTGGCGCGGATCGTAGCCGGCCGCGGCCATGTAGATGAGCCCGAGGCGGTCGGCCTCAGACTCTTGACGCCGGCTGAACGGGAGCATCACCCCGACGGCAGCGCCGGCGCCGAGGAGCGCGGTCACGCGCCGGACCGTCCGCGGGTCGTTTCTGGCCATGGCCGTCTGAGCGGCGGCCAGCCCAATCTGCACGACGAGCCCCTGGCTCACGCGCTCTCCGCCATGCCGGGCAGTGGCATGGGCCACCTCGTGTCCGATTACTGTAGCCAGGCCGGCCTCACCTCTGGCGACGGCAAACATGCCAGTAAACACCGCCACCTTGCCACCGGGCAAGGCGAAGGCGTTCACCTTTTCGCCTTCGATCACCCTGAACTCCCACCGGTAGTCGGTACGCCCGGTGGCCTGGGCGATGCGGACACCCACCCGTCTGACCATCTCGTTCAGCTCCGGATCCCGGGAGATCCGGGACCGCTCCAGGATCTGCCGGTACGCCTGGAGCCCCATGCGCACCTCCGCGGGCTCCGAGAGGAGCATGAGCTGGGAGCGGCCCGTGATGGGCACGGTTTGACAGGCCGCAGCCAGCGCCACGAGGAGCAGAACGCCGATGGCCAACCGGCGACGCATGATGGCTTACCAGTACTGCATCGCGTCGCGAAGGATCCGCTCGAGCGAGCGCGCGCCGACGGATCTCGGCGTCCCGGCCAAGAGCCGCGGCTGCTTGAGCGTGCCCTCGACGAGAGCCGGCACGTCACGTTCCGTGTAGCCGATGGCGCTGAGACCGTTGGGGATGCCCGTATCGCGCATCAGCCCAATCAGCGCCCGCGGGAGCGCTTCGCGCCGCTCCCCCTCAGAGAGTTCCGAGACGAGCACTCCCAGAAGCTCAGCCGCGCGGAGATGCCGCTCCGGCGAGGCCGGATAGGTGAAGCGGAACGCGGCCGGAGCCGTCACGATGACGGACATCCCGTGCGGCACCAAGGGATGCCGCGTGTTGTAGCCGGTCGGCACAAAGTCCCGCACGAGGCCCGCGATGGGGTAGGCAGCCGCATGCGGGATGTGCACGCCCGCGTTGCCGAAGCCGAAGCCCGCGTAGGTGGCCGCGAGGGCCAGGGGGACCCTCGCTTCGAGATCGAGGCCGTTCAACACGGCCCGCCTGAGGTACATGCCGGCGTACTGCATCGCCCTCTCGCACCAGAGGTCGCTCGCCGGGTTCGCACCGATGTACGCCGGCCGATCGGGAGGGTGGTGCTTCGGCCGGGCGTTGTACGGGCGCGTCGTGTACGACTCGATGGCGTGGGTGAGGACATCCGCCCCGGTGGCGGCGCCCACCTCCGGCGGAGCCGTGAGCGTGTTCAGCGGATCGACGATTCCAAGCGTGGGGCGCAGGAGGCGGTGCGAGATACCGGCCTTGAGGTTCTGCTCGACGAGGTGCGTGACGGCCACCGCCGTCGTCTCGCTCCCGGTGCCCGCCGTCGTCGGCACGGCGATGAGAGGCTTCAGCGGACCGGGAACCGGCACGCCCTTGCCAACGGGCTTGTTGACGTAGTCGAGGAGTGGAGCGGAGTAGCACGTCAGGAGGTTGACCGCCTTGCAGGTGTCGATGCTGCTGCCGCCCCCGACGGCGATCAGACCGTCGAACTCCTTCGTGCGCGCGAACTCCGCCGCCTCCTCCATGGACCGATCCGTCGGCTCCACCTCCACGCCGTCGTAGATTTCGGCCTTGATGCCCGCCTCGTCCAGGAGCCCGCGGATTCGCCCGGGCAGGCCCAGCTCGGAGAGATTGCGATCGGTGACGATCAGCACCCGGCCGGCGCCGACTCGGGCCACATCAAAGGCAATCTCATCCGTGGCGCCGAGCCCGAACTTGATCGGTGACACCTCCATCACGAACACCGTTTCTGTGGGCAGCGTCACGCCTTTCATGCATTACCTCCTCTCCTGCGCACTCGGACGGCGCCCCGGCGCGTGCCCCCGGTCCAAAAAGGCGCGGAGGCCAGGTCCTATGACGGGTTCAGTCGGCGGTGGGCGTCGGAGGCTCTTTTGTCCAGTCGTAGAAGCCCTTGCTGGTCTTGCGGCCCAGGTCGCCTCGCTTCACGCGCAGATCGAGGGCTTTCGGGGGTAGGTCCTCGGGATCCTTCGTAACCTCATAGGCCTCGAGCCGCGCGTTGTAGCCGATATCGAGGCCGGAGAAGTCGGCGAGCTTGAAGGGCCCCATCGGATGGTTCAAGCCTAGCTCCACGCCCTTGTCGATGTCAGCGAACGACGCGACACCCTCCTCGAGGAGGTAGTAGGCCTCGCGGGCGAGCGCACGGAGGATGCGGTTCACCAGGAACCCTGGGAGCTCCTTCCGGAGGATCACCGGCTCGCGGCCAACCGTCCTCACCAACAGCGCCACGAGCTGGGCGGTCTCTTCGCTCGTCTCCTTCCCCTTGACCACCTCGACCAGGCGCATCACTAACGGCGGGAAGAACCAGTGCATGTTCGCGCACTGGGCGGGCCGCTTCGTGGCCGTGGAGATCTGCGAGATCATCAGCGTGGAGCTGTTGCTGGTCAGGATCGCGTGAGGCGGGGAGATCTGGTCCAGCCTGGCGAAACACTCGCGTTTGGGCTCGAGGCGCTCGATGATGGCCTCGATCACGAAATCGGCGTCTTGCGCGGCCTTGTCCAGGTCGGGCTCGAGCCTCACCCGGGCGACGGCCGCCTCCACGTCCTCCTTCTTCATCTGGCCTTTGGCGATGCGGCGCTCGAGATGGCCGCGGTTGCCTTTCATCGCCCGCTCCAGGATCTCCAAGGAAAGGTCGTTCAGCGTGACCTCAAATCCGTGGAGCGCGGACTGCATGGCGATCTGGGAGCCCATCTGGCCGGCCCCCACTACCAGGATGCGTTTGATGTCGTCGATGGTCATCGAAGTCTCCTTCCGCCGGTCACCCCTACCCTCTCGCCCGGGGGGGAGAGGGTAGGGGTGAGGAGTCCACTAGCTGATGGGAGGCCGCTTTGCGGCCCAGGGCTGAGCCTTCTCGAAGCAAGCGGCTGCCCTGAGAACGGTGGCGTCATCGAAGCGTCGCCCCACGATCTGTAGTCCGATGGGGAGACCCTCCCGAGTGAACCCACAGGGCACCGAGGCCGCGGGCTGGCCGGTCAAGTTGAAGGTGTAGGTGAACGGGATCCAGCCATAGTCGTCGATCGGCTTCCCGTCAATCTCCGAGGGGTTGTCGATCCCCACCCGGAATGGCGGGCAGGCCACGGTGGGAGTCAAGAGCAGGTCGTACTTGGCAAAGAGCTTTCTGACATGGTCATAGAACGTCAACCGGTCGAACCAGGCCTGGACGAACCTGGTGGGCGGCCACCCGAGAGCCTCCTCGACGAGCCGGACAAGCCCGGGCTCCATGTCCTGAGCCCGGTCGGACACATACGGCGCCAGGCGGGCCCCGATACCGCCACAGAAGATCGTGTGCCAGGCCTCATGGGGGCTTGGCCAGCGCGGGTCCACCGCCTCCAGCCGACACCCGAACTCTCTAAAGCGCCTCGCCGCCTTCTCACACGCGCCCCGGACCTCAGGGTCCACCGTGGCGTAGCCGAGGGTCGGGCTCCAAGCCACACGGAGCCCCTTGAGCGTGCCCCGGAGCGCCTTCACGAAATCAATCTTCTCGCCCGGCAGCGAGGATGGATCCCGCTCGTCTGGCCCGGCGAGCACGTTCAGCATCAATGCCGCCTCGGCCACGCTGCGGGTCATGGGGCCGGCGTGGGAGAGACTCCAGGCGGCACTGAAGGGATAGACGGGCACGCGCCCGAAGGAGGCTTTCAGGCCGAAGATGCCAGAAAACGAAGCAGGAATCCGAATGGAGCCTCCGCCATCGGTGCCCACGGCGAGAGGGGCCATCCCTGCGGCCACGGCCGCGCCGGCCCCCCCGCTCGATCCGCCGGGGGTGTAGTCCGGGTCCCATGGGCTCCGGGTGGTGCCGAAGACGAGGTTGTGGGTGGCGCCGAGCCAGCCAAAGGCCGGGGTGTTGGTTTTCCCGACCATGATCCCCCCTGCCGCCTTGAGCCGCTCTACCGCAGGGGCATCCTCCTCGGGAATCTGATCGCTATAGAGCTTGGACCCCCAGGTCGTCCGGACCCCTCGCGTAATCAAGAGATCCTTGATCGAGAACGGAACACCGTGGAGCGGCCCGACCTTGGCGCCCTTTCGCATCAGCGCCCGCTCCGCGGCCTTCGCCTCACGCCGGGCCTGGTCGGCGCTCACGGTGCAGTAGGCATTGAGCGTCGGGTTCAGCCGCTCGATCTGGGCGAGGACAGCGTCCATCACCTCCACCGGTGAGATCTTCTTTCGCCTGATCGCCGCCGACAGCTCGACGGCCGACATCCAGCACAGCTCCTCACGCGCCATGACTAACCCTCCTCACCTCTCACCAACGCTCCATGACATTGGACTCACGCACCAAAACCGGTTCGCTCTGAGCGCGGGCTTTGCCCGCGCAACCCCAACGGGGGGAGGAATCGGAAGGGGGGCGGAGCCCCCCTCCGAGGTCAGCTGGACAGGTGGAAGATCACGAGCTTGAGCTCCGTCATCTCCTGCACGGCGTACCGGGGCCCCTCCTTGCCAAACCCGGACTCCTTGAGCCCGCCGTAAGGCATGAGGTCCGCCCGCCACTGGGGCCCCCAGTTGACGTGGAGGTTGCCAGAGTGAACCTCCCGGGCGAAGCGCATCGCGCACTCCAGGTTCTCCGTGAAGATCCCGGCGGAGAGACCGTAGTTCGACTCGTTGGCCAGCGCGATGGCCTCGTCGATGCCGTTGAACGGGGTCACGGCCACCGCCGGACCGAAGAGCTCGTCGCACGAGATCCGCATCTCGGGCTTCACGTCCGCGACCACGGTGGGGGCATACATCGCGCCGCGGCGCTCGCCGCCCATCACAACGCGCGCGCCCGTCCCCACGGCCTCCTTGACCCACTCTTCTACCCGGGCGGCATCCTTCTCGCGGACCATGGGTCCCACCTTGGTCTTCTCGTCGAGCTGGCTCCCCGTGGTGAGCGCGGCCACCTTTGGCTTGAGCGCATCGAGAAAGTCCGAGTAGACCTTCCCTTGAGTCAGCACCCGCTGGGTCGAGATGCAGACCTGGCCCGCATTGGCATAGCCAGTCGCAGCGACCGCGGCCGCCACCTTGTCGAGGTCGGCGTCAGGCATGACGATCAGTGGAGAGTTGGAGCCCAGTTCCATGGTCACCTTCTTCAGCCCCGCGACCTTGCAGATCCGCTCCCCGACATCGCGGCTCCCCGTGAAGGTGATCTTGCGGACCCGGCGATCGGCGACCAGGGCATCGCCGATCTCGCCCCCCGAGCCGGTCAGGCACTGGACGGACTCGGGTGGGGCCCCCGCCTCAAGCAGGATCTCCGTGAGCTTCAAGGCTGTGAGCGGGGTATCGGTCGCCGGCTTTATCACCACCGCATTGCCCGCCGCCAGGGCCGGCCCCACTTTGTGGCAGACCAAATTCAGGGGGAAGTTGAAGGGGCTGATCGCCACCACCACCCCGCAGGGCACACGGATCGTGAACGCGAACCGCTTGCCCCCCGTCGGATCTCCATCCAGGGGCACGGTCTCACCGTGGACCCGCTTGGCCTCCTCAGCCGAGCACATGATGGTCTCGACGCCCCGGCGAGCCTCGCCACGCCCTTCGGCGATGATCTTCCCCTCCTCTGTGGAGATGATCCGGCCCAACTCTTCGTTCCGCGCCTCGATCAGCTCCGCGGCCTTCTTCAAGATCTTCCAGCGCTCGTAGCCGGAGAGCCTGGCCATGGCCTTGGCCCCTCGCTCGGCCGAGGAGAGGGCCCGGTCGACGTCGTGAAGGTCACCCTTCGGGACCGTATCGACAACCGAGTTGTCGTAGGGGTTCACCACGTCGATCTTCTGAGGTTTGTCGATCCACTGCCCTGCCACATACATCTTCATGGGACACCTCCAAATCCGACTAGGTCAGGCCTGAAATCCCCGAGGCCACACTCCGGGAGTGAATGACAAGATGATCCGCACCCGCTAAAGTAAGCCCCTCGGAGCCGTAGGTCAAGCAGGTCCCATCAGGCATCACCGAGCCTAAATAACCCGTCACGATTTGGGAGGAAGACGAGGTGGTCGTGCAATTACCGGAACCCGGCCCCCGCTCAACTCCAAGCCCTGGGGTGGCCAAGCTGCGAGAGCCGGGTTTTGAGGCCTTGCGCTCGCCAGAGAAACGACTCGCTCTCAGGC
>JBHIAB010000023.1:0-24645 GCA_046758385.1 Methylomirabilia bacterium
CAAGCTAAACAACCGGTTCCGATTTAGCGTTTCGAGCGAGCAACCCGACGGGGGGAGGTTCGGAAGGGGGGCAGCGCCCCCCTCCGAGCCACTACGAGCGCATCGAACGGAGCCGGGCGATCCGCTCCTCAACGGGGGGATGCGTCGAGAAGAGCTTCAACCAGGCGCCTCCGCTGAGCGGGTTCACGATGAAGAGGTGAGCGGTAGCCGGGCTGGTGTGCATGGGAAGCGCTCGGGAGCCCATGTGGAGCTTCTCCAGCGCGCCGGCGAGCCCCCAGGGCTGCCCTGCCAGCCGCGCACCCGTGGCATCAGCCTGATACTCACGCGCGCGGGAGACCGCCACCTGGACCAACATGGCGGCAATCGGAGCCAGGATGGCCATCAGGATAAGACCGAAGATGCCTCCCCCTTCGTCATCGCTGTCCCGCCGGAATCCGCCGAAGATCGCTGCCCACCGTGCCATGAAGGACAAGTAGGTGATCGCCCCGGCCAGAGTAGCTGCGATGGTGGCGATGAGTACGTCGCGGTTCTTGACGTGGGCCAGCTCGTGAGCCAGCACGCCTTCGAGCTCCTGCTCGTCTAGGAGCCTCACGATTCCCTCCGTCACGGCGACGGCCGAGTTTTGGGGATTCCGGCCAGTCGCAAAGGCGTTGGGACTTTCGCTCGGGATCAGGTAGACGCGTGGCGTCGGGATCCCAGCCCGGGTGGCCAAGGTCCGCACGATCCGGTAAAGCCCCGGCGCTCTGGATTCCTCGATCGGCTTGGCCCGATACATGGCCAGCACGATCCGGTCCGAGAACCAGTAGCTGCCTAGATTCATCACCAGGGCGAAGACCAGGGCAATGGTCATCCCTTGCTGGCCCCCGAGCGCACCTCCGAACAGGATCAAGAGGACCGTCAGGACCGCCAGAAGCAGCCCAGTCTTGAACGTATTGGACATCACTCAGTTCTCCCCCCCTCCGTCGGCACGCAGAGCATTCCAGAATTTCCAATGGTCATCATAGCATAGGTTGTTTCCACCTGCTTTTCCCTTGACAGAGGGATTTTTCGGCGTTTATACTGAGTCCGTTTAAGAAAATCCCTTTATTCATAAAAGGTTACACGGAGGTTGGCAATGGTCATCCGGGTGTCCGAAATGTCCGAAGAGGGGCTCTCAATCGAGGGAGTCGGGGCGTTCCCGCACCCCTTTGCCGAACCCTCGTGGAAGCTGGACGCTGTTTCCCTCTGTCTCCAGAAAGACAAGGACGAAGTCTTTGTCCAGGGACAGCTCTCCTCCTCGGTACCGCAACTCTGCGGCCGATGCCTTGAACCCTTCACGTTCCGGGTTGTCGCCGACGTAAACACGCGCTTCGCGCCGCGCCCCCTCGGGCGCCCGGAGGAAGAGGCCGAGCTTACCGCCGAAGACCTCGAGGTGGACTTCTATGCGGACGACCTCCTCGATCTGGATCGACTGATTCAGACCGAGACCATGCTGCGCCTTCCGATGAAGCCCCTCTGCCGGCCAGATTGCCCGGGGCTCTGCCCCGTCTGTGGTGGCAACCGGAACACGAATCCCTGTAGCTGCGAGGTAAGACTGCCCGATCCCCGTCTGGCGGTGCTCAAGGATCTGGCGGATCGACTTTCGACTCGATAGGAGCTACTGCACTATGCCCCTTCCCAAGCGACGCCACTCCAAGAGCCGTGGCCGGAAGCGCCGGACTCACTACAGGCTTCTCCTCCCTCCACGGTCTGTCTGCCCCCAGTGCCGGGAGCCCAAGCTTCCCCATCGCGTCTGCCCGCACTGCGGCTACTACAAGGGGAAGGAAGTCCTCTCCGTCGAAGGAGCCTGAAGGCCCTCTGACGGTGGAGGTCTCGACGGTCTCCGCGCTCCACCTGGGCATACGGTCGTTCGACATTTCCTCATCTGACAGCGGCCAATGAGAATCGCTGTTGATGCCATGGGAGGGGACTACGGGCCCGCCGTGGTGGTGGAGGGTGCCGTCGCCGCGGCTCGGGATCACGGGCTCGCCGCCATCCTCGTTGGAGATCAGACCGCCGTGGAGCGGGAGCTGGCCCATCGCCGGCCTGGGGGACTGCCCATCACGGTCCGGCATGCCTCGCAGGTGGTGGGAATGGGTGAGTCGGCCTCGCAGGCCCTCCGCCGGAAGCGTGACTCCTCGCTCCGGGTGGCGGCGGAGCTCGTCAAGAAAGGGGAGGCCGAAGCCTTCGTCTCGGCCGGCAACACGGGGGCAGCCATGGCCGTGGGGATGTTCGTGCTTGGCGTGCTCCCCGGCGTGGATCGTCCGGCCATTGCGGTGGTCCTGCCCAGCCTCACCGGCTACACCGTCCTCATCGACGCTGGGGCCAACGTGGATCCCAAGCCGCGACAGCTGGTGCAGTTTGCCGTCATGGGCCACTGCTACGCCATGGACATCCTGGGGAAGTCCAGGCCGCGGGTGGGGCTGCTTTCGGTGGGCGCGGAGGAAGGGAAGGGGACCGAACTGACCAAGGAAGCCTTCGAGGAGCTCAAGCTCTCGTCCCTGAACTTCACCGGCAACGTGGAGGGGCGAGACATCTACAACGGACGGTCCGATGTGATCGTCACCGACGGCTTCACCGGCAACGTGGCGCTGAAGGTCTCGGAGAGCCTCGCCGAGATGCTCGGGGCGATGATTCGGGAGGAGCTGACTCGAGACAGACTCTCCAAGATAGGCGCGTTGCTCGCCAAGCCAGCCTTCGGTCGCTTCAAGAAGCGGGTGGATTACACCGAGCTGGGTGGGGCCCCGCTTCTGGGGATCAACGGGGCCTCCATCGTCTGCCACGGCTCCTCGCCCTCGAAGGCCATAAAGAACGCCATCCGCGTCGCCGCGGAGTGGGTCCAGCGGAACGTCAACGAGCATATCAAGACCGCGCTGGAGGCCGAGGCCGAGCTGGGGCGGGAGGGGAGGAGCGGGGGCCGGGAATGACGAAGCTGGCGTTCACGTTCCCGGGACAGGGATCTCAGGCCGTGGGGATGGGCAGGGGGTGTTATGAGGCCTCAGCGGCGGTGCGCGCGCTCTACCAAGAGGCCAGCGAGGCGCTCGGCCTGGACCTGGCGTGGCTCTGCTTTGAGGGGCCCGAGGAGGATCTCCAGCTGACTGCCAACACCCAGCCCGCCGTCCTCACCGCCAGTCTGGCCGTCGCTACGCTGCTGTCGGAGCGCGGGGTGAGACCGGCCCTGGCGGCAGGCCATAGCCTGGGAGAGTACTCGGCGCTCGTGGCCGCTGGCGCGCTTCAGTTCGTTGACGCCGTCCGGCTCGTTCGTCGACGAGGCGAGTTCATGCAGGAGGCGGTCCCGGCGGGAGTGGGAGCCATGGCGGCGATCATGGGGGTGGAGCTGCCGGTGGTGGAAACGATCTGTCAGGAGGCGATCCGCCCTCGACCAGGCGGGGATGCGGAGGTGGTGAGCGTGGCCAACATCAACGGCCCCGCTCAGATCGTCATTGCCGGTCACAAGGCCGCCGTCGAGCGTGCCGTCGCCCTTGCCGCCACGCGCGGCGGCAAGAAGAGCATGCTGCTCCCGGTCAGCGCGCCGTTTCACTCCCCGCTCATGCAGCCGGCAGCGGAGCGGCTGGCGGTAGAACTCGAGGGCTTCACCGTCAGCACTCCGAAGGTCCCCGTGGTGCGGAACGTGGATGCCGGGCTGACGACGTCCGCCGAGGAGGTCAAGCCCGTTCTCATCCAGCAGGTGGCCAGCCCGGTTCGCTGGACCGACTGCGTCCGCCGCATCGTTGCGGAGGGTGCCACCACGTTCCTCGAGGTCGGGCCCGGGCGAGTGCTGACCGGCCTCCTCAAGCGGATCGAGGCGGGAGTCAAGGGCTATTCGGTGGATGACCCGGCCAGCCTGGACAAGGCCCTCGGGGCCGTCGGAGGCGCCGATGGCAGGTAAGGAGCTGTCGGGTCGGGTCAGCATCGTGACCGGCGGGAGTCGGGGCATTGGCCTCGGTGTCGCGTCCGCGCTGGCAGAGGACGGGGCCTCCGTGGTAGTCTCGGGTCGCGACGCCGCCCGAGTGGAGGCGGCGGTCACGGCGCTTGAGGCCTCGGGTCAGCCGGTGCTCGGGCTGGGCGCCGATGTGGGCCGCCGGGAGGATGTGGACCGGCTCGTGGAGACGGCGAAGGACCGGTTTGGGCGCATCGACATCCTCGTCAACAACGCCGGCATCACCCGCGACGCGCTCCTGGTCAGGATGAAAGACGAGGACTGGGACCAGGTGCTCGAGGTCAATCTTCGGGGCGCGTTTCTGACGACCCGCGCTGTCGCCAAGGTGATGATGCGCCAGAGGGGCGGCCGGATCGTCAACATCACCTCGACGGCCGGCGTCATGGGCAACGCCGGGCAAGTGAACTACTCGGCGGCCAAAGCCGGGCTCGTCGGCCTCACCAAGGCCGCGGCGAGGGAGCTGGCTCACTGGGGGATTTTGGTGAACGCCGTGGCACCTGGGCTCGTCGATACGGACATGACCACCGCGCTCGGGGCCGAGGCCAAGGAGGCACTCCTTGCACAGATCCCGTTGAAGCGGGTTGGGGCGGTCGGAGAGGTGGCCGAGGTGGTGCGATTTCTCGCTAGCGACCGGGCGGCGTACGTGACCGGCCAAGTCATTCACGTCAACGGCGGGCTTTATATGTGACGAATTTCAGGAGGTCGTCATGGCAAAGCCGATCGAGGAGCGGGTGAGGGAAATTGTCGCGGAGCAGCTGGGGGTTGCTGAGGACGAGGTGACCCCGACCGCCAAGTTCATCGAAGACCTGGGAGCTGACTCCTTGGACACGGTGGAGCTGGTCATGGCGTTCGAGGAGGAGTTCGGGTTCGAGATCCCCGACGAGGATGCCGAGAAGATCGGCACGGTCGGGGATGCCATCCAGTACATCAAGGACAACACCTGAACCGGTTCGTCTTCACACCTCGGCTCGCGTGATCCCGTGAAGCCAGCGCGTGTCGTCGTCACCGGCCTCGGGGCTCTGACCCCGGCCGGCAATTCTGGCGAGGAATTCTGGGCCGCCATTACCCGGGGGGAGTCCGGGATCGGGCCGATCACCAAGTTCGATTCCTCCGACTTGCCCACGCGTATCGCCGGCGAGGTGAAGAACTTCGACCCCCTCAAGTGGGTCGACAAGAAGGAGGCCCGCCGGCTCGACCCCTATCTCCAGTACGCGATCGCCTGCGCGACCATGGCTCTGGAGGACGCCGCGCTCGACGTGTCGAAGGTGGACGGGGAACGCTTCGGCGCTCTCATCGGCTCCGGGATCGGGGGGATCACCACGCTGCTGGAGACCCACAAAACGCTCCTCGAGCGCGGGCCCGACCGGGTCTCTCCGTTCTTCATCCCTATGCTGATCATCAACATGGCCTCAGGGCTCGTCGCGGCGCGCTTCGGGGCCAAGGGGCCCAACTCCGCCGTGGTGACTGCCTGCGCCACGGGAAACCACGCCATCGGCGACGCCTTCAAGATCCTCCAGCGCGGGGACGCCGACGTGATGATCGCAGGCGGCGCCGAGGCCATCATCACCTTGTTGACCTTCGCCGGCTTCTGCGCCATGAAGGCCATGTCGACCCGGAACGACGAGCCGCAAAAGGCCTCCCGGCCCTTTGATGCCGAGCGTGACGGCTTCGTCTGCGGGGAGGGTGCGGGGCTCCTCGTCCTCGAATCGCTGGAGCACGCGCTCAGGCGTGACGCCCGCATCTATGCCGAGCTTGTCGGGTACGGGATGAGCGCAGACGCTTACCACATGACCGCCCCCGACCCTGAGGGGGACGGCGCTGCCCGTTCCATGGCTTCCGCGCTTCGAGACGGGGCGCTCGATCCCACCTCCGTGGACTACATCAACGCCCACGGCACCTCAACCCCGTACAACGACAAGTGCGAGACAATGGCGATCAGGCGGGTGTTCAGAGAACGTGCTGATAAGCTGGCGATCTCCTCCACCAAGTCCATGATCGGGCACCTGCTGGGCGCGGCTGGTGGCGTGGAGGCCGTGGCGACCATCCTGGCGATCTGGCACGGACTCCTCCCTCCCACCATCAACTACACGACTCCCGACCCGGACTGCGATCTCGATTACGTCCCGAACCAGGCGCGCAAGCAGGAGGTGGAGGTGGCGCTCTCGAACGCTTTTGGCTTCGGCGGCACCAACGCCACCCTCGCCTTCCGCCGGTTCCGCGGATGAGCACGGGCGAGCTGCTTCGCCTCCATGCTCGCCGCTGAAGGCCTCGGCGCGCTCGAGCGGCGCCTGGGGCACTCCTTCCGCGACCGAGCGCTGCTCCTCCGTGCCCTCACGCACGCCTCGTACGCCCACGAGCACTCGCCTGAGCCCGACAACGCGAGTTTGGCCCTGCTCGGGGATGCGGTGCTGGCCCTGGTGGTGACCGAACGCCTGTGGGACACTACCGGCGACGAACCGGTGGGCGTGCTCACGACCCGCCGGGCCGAGGTGGTCGCGGGCGCCATGCTGGCGCGATGGGCTGAGCGCATCGAGTTGGGTCCCCTCCTGCGCCTGGGGCGTGGGGAGCAGTTGACCGGTGGGAGGCAGAAAGACTCGCTCCTCGCCACGGCGTTAGAGGCCGTGTTGGGCGCGGTCTACCTCGAAGGCGGGCTCGACGTGGCCCGCGCCGTGGTTGGTCGCCTATGGGTGTGGTAAGCTCGGGCTATGCGGCTGTGGCCGTTTTCGCGTAGGCCTTCGACTCGCTTCCCTGACGCTGCTGTCGACGACCTGCTGGTGCTCGAAAGTCTTCTCCGCCGGAACACCGAGGACATCCTCGTCGTGGAGGACCGCCAGATCGCCGGGCCCGTGGTCGGTTTCGGCGGGCGGCTCTTGGTGGAGCCGCGGCGGGCCCTGGACATCCTGAAGCGGCGCTTTGGGCCATTGGGCTACACGCCGTTTCTTCGGCGGGAGCAGGAACAGGTGTGGGTCCGGGCGCTGCCGCTCGCTGAGGTGGCCGGGCCGGGGAACCCAATGGTCAACGTGGTGCTGTTTCTCGCCACCTGTCTTTCCACTCTGATGGCCGGTTCGGGCGCCTTCTTCGCCTTCAACCCGGTCACCGAGCCCGCGCGACTCCTGAACGGCTTCCCCTTTGCCATCACGCTTCTCTCCATCCTGGGGGTCCACGAGTTCGGGCACTACTTCACCGCGCGATATTACCGAGCTCGAGTGAGCTTGCCCTACTTCATTCCCTTCCCCTTCCATATCTTTGGGACGTTGGGGGCCATCATCATGATGAAGTCGCCGGTGCGGGACCGGAACTCGCTGTTTGACATCGCCGCGGCAGGTCCCCTCGCGGGGCTGATTGTGGCCATCCCGGCGCTCCTGCTCGGGCTTGGGTGGTCGCGTGTCATCGACATTCCGCCGGGGTACCAGGGGCTCATTCTTGGCGACTCACTCATGATGCGCCTGCTGGTGTATCTTACCTTCGGGCCCATTCCTGAGGGCATGGACGTCCTGATCCATCCGGTGGGACTGGCCGCCTGGGTCGGCCTCTTCGTGACGGCGCTGAACCTTTTCCCAGTGGGCCAACTGGACGGTGGCCGCATCGCCTACGCGCTGTTCGGGGTACGTCACCGCACGGTCTCCATGGTCACCTTCGTCGGGCTCCTTGCGCTGGGGGCGATCACCGGATCGATCAACTGGTTCGTGTTTGCGTTTCTGCTCTTCTTCCTCATCGGCTTTCACCACAGCCCTCCCCTGGACGACGTCACGCCGCTCGCGTCGACCCGCTATCTGGTCGGAGCGATCTGCCTCGTTCTCTTTGTGCTTCTGATCCCTCCCGTCCCACTCCACGTCCAGTAGGCTTCGAAGAGTCTCATCGCTTCATGCAAGAGCTGATCGCATTCGCCCACGGAATGGGGAATTTCGCCCACAACCGCGGCACGAAAGAAGAACAAGAGCGGCTCATTCGGGATCACCCTGATGCTGGCCACCGGTTCCTTGGGGCTTTCGATGATTCTGGCAACTTCGCTTTTGCTACGTCGCGTGACATGGAGGAACTTCAGGCGGACGTTCTCGCTGCTCTGAATGTGAAGTATGAAGTGGAAGGGGTTGTCATTATCGCTCGAGAGGGCGCTGCCAGGGCACTCGCTACCCTCGAGGGCATAGCCAGATCGCGATATGGGTCCAAATTTCGGCTTCGGGACTACGCAGTTTCCAAGGAGTGTAAGCGTTGGCGTCTCGGTTTCGTCTTTATAGACCAGGAAGCTGGATTGAGCAGTGTCTCCATCGACGAGTTGGAGAGCCTCAGCAATGAGGACGTGGAAGTCCTGAGTGTTCATGAAGGGATAGTTGGCGTGCTAAAGTTCGACCAGGGCAAACGAATCCCTTGGGGCGAGCCGGCTGGTACTGTCGCCGGCCTTTTGGGTAGGATGACACCGAGATTGCTTGCTACTGGTCGTTCAGCCCGAACGGTTCGCGGTGTTTTGCGCAAGTTCCCGCAACCGTCTCACGGGCGTAAAAGTCGGAGCCCCCTGGTCTAGATAACATCCTTTTCGAGGGAAGAGAGAGCAAAAGTGGCGAGCAAAGTTGGGCTGGAATCATAAAGGCGCGGAAGCACTATGCCAGAGCTGGACTGGGAACAGATCCGAAACCATAATCGGCTGCGTCGGGCTGGCCGGCCCACTGCGGACGCGTTTGCAAGGTTGGCCGAACAAGTGTGGCGTGCTTATCCTGAGGAGGTCGAGATACGTCCCCTGGACAACTACATGCCCTTTTCTCTCGCACGGCCAGGCCGTGACCGCAACTTTGCCGATGTGATTGGAGCCCGGCCTGGCGAGATTGACCTTGCTCTGAAAACGTGTGAACCGCAATTTCCATTCCCAGATCCTGGACAAAAGACGCGCGGGATCCGAAAGGGCGGACGCTTCGCCCCATACCCCAGGAAGGTGACACTTCGTGACGAAACGGATATTCCGTATATGCGCGATCTCGTCTTGAAGTGCTTTGAAAATCTCTCCCGTCGTCAGAGTTTGGGAACGTCCAGAGCAACAGGCAAACCTCCACGGGCAGAGCAAGAAACCCATCGTGAATTTCGGTTCATACGAGATGCTGCGCTTCAACAGCAACTGGAACTAGACTTGCAGGAGGCCCAACGCGCACACCAGGCAAGAGCGTGGAAAAGCTGCGTTGTCCTGTGCGGCGGCGTCGTGGAGGGAATGCTTTTCGACGTCCTTAGCCGGGATGCGAAGCGGGCGCAGGAGGCGTATGAGCGTATGAGACGACAACGGTCCGTGCCGCTGAGTCGGTGGGATTTCCGGGATTTGGTGGCTGTTGCTCAGGACATGCGCATCCTCACCAGGCCTGCCGTTAACCTCTGCAACGCTCTGCGGGAATTCCGCAATCTAATCCACCCAGAGTTACAGGTGCAAGAAAGGATCCAGATTACAGAGGACAAAGCCAACATAGCACTCAATACGGTTGAGATGTGCCGCCAGGAGTTGTCAGTTCACGAAGGTTGTGAAAACTGACACACGCAAGGACTTACCGTGAACACCCATTCTCCTTGTGTCCATCGTACAGTGATTCTCTTCGCGAGGTTCGGAAGGCAGACCGATGGGGTACGGAGCGATGCGCGACACGGCGATCGAGAACAGGCTTAGAGATCTGGTCCTACAAACCAACGGGAGTCGAGTCCGGCGGATCATTCTCTTCGGATCACGGGCCAGAGGTGACGCGCGACCAGACAGCGATTTCGACTTGCTCGTCGTGCTCCGCGACATCGTTCCAGGGGAGACGCGCTCGTGCCGTCTCGCCCTCTACCGCGCGTTCGAGGGCGCCGGGGTCGTGGCAGAACCGTGGGTGATGGGCGAGGAGGAATTTGAGGAGACCAAAGGGGTGATTGGCGGCCTCGCTTATCCGGCCTGGAAGGAAGGAGTGGTCCTCTACGAGAAGCCGTGAGCAGGTCCGCTGGGACTGGGTCACACTGTGGCAGGCTAAAGCGGAGGAGGACGTCGTGGCTGGTGATCTGATCCTGAAGGGGTCCATGCCTTCGTATGAAACGGTCAGCTTCCACGCCCAGCAAGCTGCGGAGAAGGCCCTGAAAGCTCTCCTCATCAGATACGAGGTGGACTTCAGCAAGACCCATAACCTCGGACAGCTCCTTCGACTCACGGAGCCCGTCGCTCCCGGGATCACCAAGAAGTTGGCCGATGCCGAAGTGCTCACTCCTTACGCCGTGGATGCCCGGTATCCGAGTGAGGAGCCACCCGTGAATCGAGAGGAGGCGGCGCGTCACCTTGCGGTGGCCCGGAGGCTTTGCGAGTACGTGGGTGCCCTGCTGAAACCTTACGTCGACGCGGGCCGCCCCGACGGCTAGGGCGGCGATCAAGAATGGCCAAAGGTTCCAGAAGGAACATAGATAGGTGACCGGAATAAAAGCACTTATTGCGCAACGCTTAGCTCCGCAGCAAGGGTATTGGGCCAAGCCGCGAAAGGGACGGCTGGATGTCAAATTGACAGCCCCTGCGCCCGCCGGTATCGTAAGTGCGGGATGCGGCGCGACGAGCACATCCGTCAGTTGATGACCTCTCTCCGCCGCGCCATCGAGGTGTCGCTGGCCGCGACGGAGGCGACTCGTGAGGCGTTAGCGGAACTCCTCAAGCGGGGCTCCGGCGCCGGCACCTTCTTCCGGACCGATAGGTCGGGCCCTTCGCTCGACCTCACCCACGAGGACAGGGAATTCCTGCGGGCACTCGGCATCCGCCCAGAGGATCGCTGATCGGCCGATGCGTGCCCTGATCTTCCTCCTCTGGGCCCTCTTCCTTGGCTTCCTCTTGCGGTCGGTCGTGAGATGGCTGCTCCGCCAGCGCCTCCCGTCGGCAAGTCCGCCTCCCGCTCAGCGAGCTGATCGGGAAGAGCTGGTCAAGGATCCCGTTTGCCAGACCTACGTGCCGCGCTCCCGCGCCGTGACCAGGACCGTGGGAGGGAACATGCGCTACTTTTGTAGCCCCGACTGCGCGGCTCGCTTTGCGGAAAACCTCCGATCATGAGGGTTGGGTTCTCGGGTGCCAACACCCAGGCCACTTCCTTCCTCGACCAGCTCGGAGCCGTTCCACCCGCAGTGGTCCACGTGCCCTTCCAGGGTCCGGTGGGTGAGGCCGAAGGCTGGGTGCGTCAGCTCAGGACACGAGCCCTGGCCGTCCTCGCTGGTCCGGCCCTCTCGCGGATGCGATGAGCGCACCGGAGACGAGAGCTCACGATGTCTGCTGATCTCTTGGTCCTTGACCTGGACGGGGTTGTCGTCGATGCCGCGATGCGGGTCGACCCCGTCCTTGAGGCCGGTGTCCGGCAAGCGGGGGCGCGAGGCCTCCGCGTCACGGTGGCCACGGGACGGATGCCCCCGGGTGCGCGTCCGTACTGGGAGCGGCTGGGGATCACCACGCCGGTGATCGTTTACAACGGTGCCTTGGTGCGCGATCCCGTAAAGGGGACCAGCCTCTTCACTCGTTCGCTCCCGCCGGGATTTCCGTGGAAGATCTATCCGATTGTTTCCTTGGCGCGGGTGCACCCGCTCTTCTTCCGGGAGGAGCAGCTGTACTGCCTCGAGCGCACGGCTCCGGTCGTCAAGTATTGCGAAGAGCAAGGCCTGACGGTCGAGGAGATCTCCGACCGTGAGGTGTTCCTCCGGAGCGGCGCGTTCATCAAAGGCCTCTTCATCGGTGACTCGGCGGCGCTGGCCGCCCTGAGAGAAGAGCTGGCTCCGGCCCTCGACGGGGCTCGCCTGGTGCTGAGCCGACCCCATTACCTCGAGCTGCTTCCGGCCGGCGTCTCCAAGGGCGAAGCTCTCAAGTTTCTGGCGCGTCACCTCGGAATCTCGCTCGCACGGGTCATCGCGGTGGGCGATCAGGAGAACGACATCGAGATGATCCAGACTGCGGGGATCGGCGTAGCAATGTCCCACTCGCCGCCCCATGTGCGTGCCGCGGCTCGGCGGGTGGCGCCGCCGCCCGAGGCCGGTGGGCTGACGGCGCTTCTGGCTTCGCTCTGCCCGGAGCACTTCGCACGATGAGCGGCCGTCTGCCGGCGGTGAGCCCGCGCCACTCCGCGAGCGACCGCGTCGGGTCCAGCGCCGTCGGGGTCAAGCCGGCGTGAGGTTCCCAACGGGCCTTGGGATCCGGACCCTCTGGGGCCTCTTGCCCGTGCTCATCGGCGTCGCCAGTGCGGCGGAGTCGGGGTTCGACTCGCGGGTCGCGTGGCGCCATGTGGAGCGCCTGGTAGGCTTCGGGCCGCGCCCCTCAGGCTCTGCCGCTCTGGCCCGGGCGCGCGCCTACCTCGTGGCTGAGCTCAAGAAGAACGGCCTGACGGTGCGGGAGCAGGCGTTCACCGCCACGACGCCCGATGGCCCGATCGGGATGGTGAATGTGATCGGCGAGCTCCCCGGTCGGCGTCCTCAGGTGATCCTGCTTGGCGGGCATTACGACACCAAGCACTTCAAGGCCTTCCGCTTCGTGGGGGCCCACGACGGTGGGTCCGGCACGGGAGTCTTGCTCGAGCTGGCCCGGAGCCTGGCTCGAGCGTCCGGTGAGTTCACCTACTGGATCGTCTTCTTCGACGGAGAGGAGGCTCGGCGCGACTGGACTCGCCGGGACGGCATCTATGGCTCTCGCCACATGGTCGAGGCCCTCCGGCGCGAGGGGAGTCTTGGGCTCGTCAGAGCGGTGGTGGTCGTGGACATGATCGGGGACAGGGATCTCACCCTCCGGCGAGAGGGACGCTCCACGCCGTGGCTCACCGAGGTCATGTGGGGGAGCGCCCGGCGCCTTGGGCATCGGGCTCACTTCCTGAACGAGACGCTGGCGGTCGAAGACGACCACACCCCGTTTCTCAGGGCCGGAGTGCCGGCGACGCTCCTCATCGACTTCGACTATCCCTACTGGCACACCCCCGACGACACCTTGGACAAACTCTCGCTGCGAAGCCTTGGGATCCTGGGCGAGGTGCTCTTGGATGGGCTTCGGGCGCTCGAGGTCTGGCTCGCGCGGGGCGATGGCGCAGGAGAAAAATAACGGCGGCGGTGGGTCTGGACTACAGGGTGTACGTCCGGCCCTGCTCCAGGACGTGGATCCGGGAAGAGTCCAGCCTGGCAAGCTCCCTCTTGATTTCCTCCACAAAGGGGGGCTTGATGTGGAAGATCCAGAGAGGAAGATCCGGCGGAATCTTGTCCATCTCCTCGCCGAGCATGGCAGGGGTCAAGTGCTTGGCCGCGCGGGCCAGCCTGTGCAGACGGTTGGGGAAGGCAGTCCCGATGATCACGGCCCGAAGCGCGTGGAACTCCCGCGCCGCCTTCCAGAGCCGTTCGGTGGGCCCCGTGTCTCCGCTGTACACGAAGCCAGTCTCCCCGTCGTGAATGATGTAGCCTGCGGCCGGGACGGTGTGGTCCACGGGTACGGGCGTGACGCGGAAGGCGTTGACCCGCGCTTCCACTTCCTCTTCCAGCGTGCGGAAGCGAAGCACGGGGGATTCGGGGGTGGGAATTGTGGAGAAGTCGGGCCAGAGCGAATCGTTGAAGCCGTGGCTATGGAGGGCATTCACCACGGGGGCGATGCTGGTGGCGACCACGGGCTTCTGGGCGCCGGTCATGGCCAGCGTGTCGGCCAAGAAGGCCAGCCCCACCATGTGATCCAGGTGGGCGTGGGAGAGCAGAGCGACATCGATCTTGCTCTGCTCTTCTACGGTGAGGGCACTCGTGACGGAGCCCGCGTCGACTAGCACCCGCTCGTTAAGGAGGAAGCACGTCGGGCGTTGGCCCTGGCCTTCGCTGCCATAGGCGCCGAGAACTCGTATCTTCATGTGATCCGAGTCGCCATGGGATAACTAAACTATACTATGCTATGGGGCAGGTCCGGTCAAGGAAACGCCTTCACAGTCAGCCATATTCCGTCGGCTTGCTGAGCTTCATCAGGCTATGGTAAAAGCGGTCTAGCCCTTTGAAGGAGCGGACAATGTGGGGGTGTCAGGCGCGGCAGCGTCATCAGCCCGCTCAAGCGGAGTCGGGTCGAGGGTTGGTACAATGTCAATGGAGGCATGAGGGTCTGGCAGAAGGCAGGCTACCTCGCGGTTCAACCCTGAATGCGGCTGTTGGTTTGGCACCGTGACTGACGACTTCGATTACCCCACGATGGCGCGGGCGCTGATCCTGGGCGACAAAGACACCGTCGCTGGGAAGACGCGGGAAGGGCTCGACCGGCAGATCGACCCCCAAGACCTCGTCTCTAAGGGACTCATCCCCGGGATGGACGTGGTAGGGGAGAAGTTCAGGCGTAACGAGTACTACGTGCCCCAGGTGCTGCTTTCAGCGCGCGCCATGTATGCCGGACTCGACTTGCTCAAGCCATTGATCGCCCGCTCGAAGTCCTCGGAGCGTGTCGGGACCGTCGTCATTGGCACGGCCCAGGGTGACCTCCACGACATCGGCAAGAACCTCGTGGCCATGATGCTCGAAGGCGCGGGGTTCGAGGTCCACAATCTGGGCCGAGACGTGGCCCCCGAGGTCTTCGTTGAGGCTGTGCGGGAGCACAGTGCCCAGATCGTCGGGATCTCGGCGCTCATGACGACTACCATGCCTGCGATGAAGCGCACCATCGACGCGCTCATCAAGGCCGGGCTCCGCGAGCAGGTCAAGGTGATGATCGGCGGGGCCCCCGTGTCTCAGGCCTACGCCGACGAGATCGGTGCCGACGGCTGCGCCAGGGAGTCTACTGTGGCCGTGGTCAAGGCCAAGCAGCTGATGGGGATAGCCGAGGGGGTGAGCGGTGGGTAAGGGGCGTGGGTGGGAGCTGACCAACCGGGCCAGGGCAGGGGAGGTCGTCGTCTTCGACGGGGGCTACGGCACCATGCTCTTCGCGGCCGGTCTGCTCGACGGGGCGTGCCCCGAGCTCTGGAACGACACCCATCCCGACGTCGTCCGTGGCATCCATAAGGCCTACTTCGATGCGGGCTCGGATTTCGTCGAGACCAATACCTTCGGGGGCACCCGGCTGAAGCTCGGAGCCTACAAGATTGCCGATCGAACGCGCGAGCTGAACGTCAAGGCAGCACAGCTGGCGCGGAGCGTGTGCCCTCCGGACAAGTGCCTAGCCGGCTCGATCGGCCCCACCAGCCACATCGTAGAGCCCTACGGTGACGTCAGCGAGGAGGAGCTCTACGAGAACTTCAAAGAGCAGGCGGAGGCCCTCGCCGAGGGGGGAGTGGACCTCTTCGCCGTGGAGACCATGATGTACCCGGAGGAGGCCATGGCGGCCATCCGGGCCTGCAAGGCAGTGGCGGACCTGCCGGTCATGGCGACCATGTTCTTCCAGTACGAGGATCTCCATGACCGCGACCGCACCATGTGGGGAGAGAGCCCCGGGGAGGTGGCCACGAAGCTCGTCGGCACAGGCGCTGACGTGGTGGGGATGAATTGCGGCCGTGGCCCCGATCGCGCCGTCGTCATCATTCGGGAGATGCGACAGGTCACCGACGCCCCGACGATTGCCTACCCCAACGCCGGACTCCCTCTCATGCGAGGAGGGAGAGTCACGTATGAGCTAAGCCCGGAAGAGATGGCGCGAGACTATCCGGCCCTCCTCGATGCTGGCTGTGGCATCGTCGGAGCCTGCTGCGGCTCCACCCCCGAGCACATCCGCCTGATTGCTGAAGTCGTCCGCTCGCGCCAGAAAGCCTAGCCGTCGGCTACGTACGGAGCGAGTGGGAAGCGAACCGTTCGCCGCACGAGTCGCTGAGCACGGCTGCCTCTTCTCTGTCCGTCCACCGAAGCCGGACCGACCTTTACTTCTTCTCTGCCCCGCAGTAGAGTTGGCGCATATGCGCGCTGACAACGTGATTCTCGTCGGCTTCATGGGCGCGGGCAAGTCCACCGTGGGGCGGCTCCTCGCCCGCCGCCTCGGCCGTTGCTTCGTGGAAACCGATGACATGATCACAGCGCAGGAGGGGTGTTCCATCCCTGAGATCTTCGCCACCAAGGGGGAGGCCTACTTCAGAGAGCGGGAAGCCGAGCTGCTGAACCTTCTCGAGCTCAAGGGCGGAAACGTGATCGCCACGGGGGGCGGCTTCCCCTGCTACCCGGGCCGGATGGAGACACTCAAGGCGCTAGGCACGGTGATCTGGCTGGCTGGCGACTTCGAGGCGCTGTACGGGCGGGCCGAGAGAGCCGGAACCCGCCCCATGCTGGACGGGAAGACCAAAGCCGAGGCTCGGGCGCTGTACCGTGAGCGCCTCCCCTCCTACCGCCGGACCCACCTCACCGTCGATGCCGGACAGCTAGGTGTGGATCAGGTCGTTGCCAGAATCTTGGCACTCCTGAGCAGGCGGGAGCGGAGCTCGACATGAATCCGCGCTCCGACCGCCTCGTGCCCTCGTTGCGAGCGTTGAAGCGGTCAGTGCCTGGCACTCGCGAGAGGAAGGGACAGCGCAAGTGGAGCTCACGGACCTAACGGTGTCCGAGGCGGCCAGGAGGATCCGAGCCGGTGAGCTGTCTCCGGTGGAGCTGGTCCAGGCCTGCTTCGGCCGCATCGGTGTCTTGGACCCGCGGCTTAGGGCCTGGGTCCTTGTCGACCGCGAAGGCGCCCTTGGCACCGCCAGAGAGCGCGAGGCGGAGGCGAGCGCTGGCCGGTTCAGGGGGCCACTGCACGGCGTCCCGGTCGGACTCAAGGACATCTACCATGTTCAAGGGATGCCGACCACGGCGGGCGCCGGGGGCTTTGCCCACGAGCAGCCGACATCGGACGCGGAGAGCGTCGCCCGTCTGCGCGGCGCCGGCGCTGTTGTCGTCGGCAAGACCGCCACCACCGAGTTCGCGTATCTCGATCCCGCCGAGACGCGGAACCCCTGGAACCCGGAGCACACCCCTGGCGGCTCTTCCAGCGGGTCAGGCGCGTCGGTCGGCGCGCGGATGATTCCGCTGGCTCTCGGCTCGCAGACCGTTGGCTCGGTGCTTCGTCCCGCGGCTTACTGCGGCGCCGTCGGCCTCAAACCAACCTACGGCCGCATCAGTTGCCGGGGTGTCCTGCCTCTGGCCTGGAGCCTGGACCACGTGGGAATCTTCTGCCGGAGCGTGGAGGATGCCGCGCTCGCGCTCACGCCTCTCGCCGGCCACGACCCGGGTGACCCTTGCTCGGCGCGCGAATCGGTAGCGGACTACCCGGCCGCGTGCGCGGCAGCCGGGCGCCCGCCGCACCTGGGCCTGCCGCGCCAGTTTTTCCTCGAGAAGGCCGGCACCGAGGTCCGGGCTCACCTCGAAGCCGTCGCCCAAGCCTTTGCCCGTGCCGGCGCGGAGGTGGAAGAGATCAAGCTCCCTCAGAGCTTCGAGAGAATCCATGCGGCGGGTGCCACCGTCCTGCAGGTGGAAGCGGCCACCTACCACGCCCCGCGCTTCAGCACCCATGCCGAGCAGTATCGGCCCAAGATCCGCGCCCTCATCGAAGCCGGCATGAAGATCTCCGGAGTCGACTATGTTGGTGCCCAGCACCACCGCCGGACCTTTCGGGAGGAGATGACGCCGATCTTGGAGCGTGTCGACGCGCTGTTGATGCCCGTAACGGGGGCGCCGGCCCCAAGGGGTCTCGGCTCCACCGGAGACCCGACGTTCTGCGCTCCCTGGACCTTCGCGGGGTTGCCAGCCATCTCCCTCCCCTCCGGCCTTGCCGAGGACGGGCTTCCGTTGGCCATTCAGCTGGTTTCGGGGGCCTTCGAGGAGACGCGACTCCTGGCGACAGCCCGCTGGTGCGAGGGCACACTCGCGTTCTCAGCCAGACCGTCCGAGTCCCGCTGACGGGTGCTTGACGACCGGATGGCCATCGAGCTTTGCAAAGGCCGGCCCGTGGGTCGGTGCCGAGTGCTGGTATCATGACCGTCGTGGGAATTGCTCGGTTGCTCCCAACGCTCTTCGAGCACCGGGTGCGTCGGGCCCGGGAGACCCAGGCGCTCCTGGATGCTGCCCGTGCCGTGAGCGGGAGCTTGGAGGTTGGGGAGACGATCCGTGTGATCCTTGAGCGGGCGCAGGAGGTGCTTGGCGTCGCCTCCTGTGGGCTCATGACCCTGGATCACCCGACCGGGGAGCTTCGCTCGGTGGCGAGCTTGGACCTGACCGAGGAGGCGGTGGGACGGATTCGGATCAAGGTGGGGGAGGGAATCACGGGGCTGGCGGTGAAGGAGCGGCGACCGGTTCAGAGCGAGGACATCTACCGCGACTCCCGCGTGCTCTACCCCGACCTGCCCAAGGAGACAGGCCTCCGGTCCATGCTGTCCGTTCCCCTTCTCGTGGGGGAACAGGTCATGGGGGCGCTGACGGTCTTCCGCACCGATGTCCACCGTTTCTCCGATGACGAGGAGCGCCTGCTGTCCGCCTTCGCCGACCAGGCGGCCATCGCGCTGGATCATGCTCGGCTCTACAGTTCGGTCAGGACCTATAGCGAGCAGCTCGAGTCCATGGTGACCGAGCGCACTCGCGAGCTGAACGAGCAGAAGCGGTTTGTCGAGGTGGTGCTGGAGACTCTCCCCCTCGGGCTCTACGTCCTCGATGATCGGCTCAGCGTGGTGACGGCCAACCGGGAGGGCGCTCGGGTGCTGCCATGCGAGGCCGGGCCCCGCTGTGCGTTTCTCTCGCTGGTTCCCGACGTCAATCGCCGGCGGTTCCAGCAGTTCCTGGAGGGCCTGATCGCCTCGCGCAAGACGAGCCAGGTCGAGGAGGAGCTGGAGCTCAACGGCCAGAGCAAAACTTTGCGCCTCACCGCCGCCCCTCTGGAATCGGCGGGCTCCACGACTCACGTGGTGCTCATCATCGAAGATATTACGCTCCAGAAGCGCCTCGCCCGCCGGATGCTCCTCACCGAGCGCCTGAGCACCGCGGGCCGGCTCGCCGGCGGGGTGGCCCATGAGCTCAACAACCCCCTGGCCACCATTGCGGGCTGTGCGGAAGCCCTCAGGGAACGGGCGCGGGCGCCGGAGCTGACTGCCGTCCCGGCCTTCCAGGACTTTCCCTCCTATCTGGCCATGGTCGAGGAGGAGACCTATCGCTGCAAGGAAATCACGGGAAGCTTGCTCCAGTTCGTGCGGGACCCTGGCAGTCGGCGCGCTCCCACCGATGTCAGCGCCCTGGTGGGAAAGGCCCTAGACCTGCTCCGGCACCAGGCGCGGTTTTCAGAGGCTCAGTTCCTCACCGAGCTCGATGCCACCCTGCCTTCGGTGCTCGCCAACGAAGGGCAGCTCCGCCAGGTCTTCCTCGGGCTCGCCGCCAATGCGCTCGAGGCCATGGAAGGCAAAGGGTGCCTCACCGTCCGTTCGCGCCGCCTCCCCGGGGACGAAATCGAGGTGGAGTTCGAGGACGAGGGTCCCGGGATTCCGGAAGAAGTGCTGCCCCGAGTCTTCGACGCCTTTTTCACCACCAAGCCGCCCGGGCAGGGGACTGGGCTCGGGCTGGCTATCGCCCAAGGGATACTGACCGATCACGGGGGGCGGATCGAGGTGACATCCCGGACCGGCCAGGGCGCCCGGTTCCGTGTGATCCTCCCGCTCACGCCTGAAGGAGAGGGGCGGTGAGCAAGAAAGTCAACGTCCTGGTGGCCGACGACGAGAAGAACCTGCGCGAGCTCCTCGTGCGGGAGCTGACGCGGAATGGCCACGAGGTAGAGGGAGCCGCGGACGGCGAAGAAGCCCTGGCGCGGCTCAAGGAATCTACCCCGGAGGTCCTACTCCTGGACATGAAGATGCCGCGGCTGGACGGGGTCGGGCTCCTTCGTTCCCTTCAGGAGCTGCCCGAAGCGCCACAGGTCATCGTCTTGACGGGCTTCCACGAGGTCTCGACCGCGGTCGAGGCCATGAAGCTGGGTGCCTACGATTATCTGACCAAGCCCGCCAAGATCGAGGAGCTTGACGTCCTGATCCGCAAAGCTGCGGAGAAGGGGCGCCTGATCCGAGAGAACATCGCCCTTCGGGCGCGAGTGGAAGGAGGGGAACCCTTTGCGGGCATCGTGACCCAGAGCCCCAAGATGCACGAGGTGCTCCGGATCGTCGACCGGGTGGCGCCCACGGATTCCACTGTCCTGATCCTAGGCGAGAGCGGGACCGGAAAAGAGCTTGTCGCCCGGGCGATCCACGAGCGCTCTTCCCGCGCCCGGCAGCCCTTCGTCCCGATTCACTGCGGGGCGCTGCCTCGCGAGGTGCTGGAATCCGAGCTCTTCGGTCACGAGAAAGGAGCCTTCACCGGCGCAATCCAGACCAAGCCTGGCCTGATGGAGCTGGCGGACGGTGGAACGCTCTTCCTGGACGAGATCGGCGAGATGGAGCTGGACAGCCAAGTGAAACTCCTCCGGGTGTTGGAGACCGGGAGTTTTTTCCGCGTCGGAGGGACAAGGACGCGGACGGTGGAAGTGCGGTTCGTGACCGCCACGAACAAGGTGCTGGAAGAGGCCATCCGGGCGGGCCAGTTCCGCCAGGATCTCTATTACCGCATCAACACCATCGCGGTGACGCTGCCGCCTCTCAGGGAGCACAAGGAGGACATCTCACTCCTGGTCCAGCATTTCCTCCAGCAGAACGCGGCTTATGGCGTGAAGCGGCTCTGTGCCAAGACCCTGGCTTGCTTGGAGGCCTACGACTGGCCCGGTAACGTGCGCGAACTCGAGCACGTCATCCAGCGGGCGCTGATCCTCTCCGAGGGCGAGGAGATCCAGTCCGAAGATCTGCCCCCCGAGGTGCAGTGCGGGGAGCCGGCGCCTGGCTTGTCGCCGGGGAGCCTGGAGGCAATGGAACGCCAACAGATCATTTCCACCCTCCGGCAGGTCGGTGGCCACCGGGGCAAGGCCTCCACCCTCCTCGGCATCGATCCCAAGACGCTCTATCGGAAGATCCTCGCTTACAAGGTCAGTCCCGACCTCTACAAGTAGAAGAATCAAGGATATACGGGACGCCCCCTAGCCGGTTCGAGGCACCGGTTGCGCCTGGTTGCGTTCAGGCGCCCGGCACAGGTGCGTACTGATCGAGCTTATCCACCTCGGCCTTGTTCGCGTCGGGGATCAGGTGTCCGTAGTAATCGATCGTGGTCTTGATCGAGGCGTGGCCGAGCTGGTCCCGGATGTAAAGCAGGTTTGCCTCCTGCTGAATGAGCCGGGAGGCAAAGGTGTGGCGCAGGTCGTGGAACCGTCGTGGACGGAGTCCGGCTTTCTTTAGCAGGGGGTGCCAGATCTTCCGCTCGAAGTTGCGCCGATCATAAGGTTTGCCGTTTCGATGTGGGAGGAGCCACGGGCATTCGTCCCAGTCCTTCACGGCGGCCTCAAGTTCAACATTCTCCCGGCACTTTGCAAGCTCAACGGCGAGCTGCGGACTCATGTCGACCCGACGAATCCGACCGTTCTTCGGTCGGGTGATCCGCCGCTTCCACCCGCAGGAGCGTCGCACTTCAATGACCCGCCGATTAAAGTCCACGTCGATCTTGTACAACCCGGCCACCTCGCCATACCGGAGACCAGCGCGGAGGGCCACCAGAATGAACGGGAACTCACGAGGGCAGAAAGCGCGGGCAGTTTGCAAGAGCTGCGGTTCCTCCTCTGGGAGGAAGAAGTCCACGTTTTCACGCACGTCACCGCTTTTGCCGACATAAGGAGACGCTCGAGTTTACCGGCGGATGCTGGCATATGTGAATCCGCGGAGGTACGCCCGCCAAGTCCCAGGAAGTGGAAGAAGGGGTTCGCTGGCGGGATCTACGAGCCACTGACATCTGCCGCCATCGGGGTGGATACTCGGCGGGAGGACGACTTGTTGCTGCCCGGGTCCTCGCTGAATTTCTCCCACCTTCTTGCCCTGCCAGAAGAGCTTGGCCGGGAGGTCAGGCTCCCACTTCACGTAGTAGTGAAACTTTCCCGATCCGCTCTTGACCCATGGCTTTTCGAGCCGCTCGTCCAGGGCGCTCGTCATCTCGTTCCAGGCTTCGACATCGTCCGCATCGAGTGCCGCCAAGCCATTCGATTCGTGG
The DNA here is from genome assembly GCA_046758385.1 of Methylomirabilia bacterium. GTDB lineage: Bacteria > Methylomirabilota > Methylomirabilia > Rokubacteriales > CSP1-6 > JBHIAB01. Next base: position 21,965 of record JBHIAB010000023.1, read on the forward strand.
CACATAAGGCCGAGGTTACCGCCGTGCCTCATGTGGCGTTCCGCGATCTCAGGGTCATCTGTAACCTTCCAATGTTTTCCGCTTGGCTTTTTCCTTCGTCTTTGGAGGAGCACGACACTCCAGCTGCGAGCGCGCATGGCCCCCAGCGTGAGATCCAGATCGTTATGCATCACGCCGCTCAGCTTGCCCGTCAACGCGGCGCGGGGTTTCTTGTAAGACATTGGTTGCTTCCTTCCGCGCAGACGGCGGCTACTCCTTGTCTGTCACGGGTATTCATCTTGCTTTTACACCTTACCCCCCTCAAAAACGCGCGCGAAAGATTGAGAGAATTCATCGGGAAAATGAATCGCACCAACCGGAAGGACAGAAAGGGGGTGCTACGCGGTGACCGGGAGAAGGATCTTACCGGAGCGAGGCTCGGCGTTGTTTTTGAGGTTGTCTGACCCGGCTGCGAAGGTTGTGGATTTTGGCGTTGGAGGGGAACGTCCTTGGAAGGACTGGTTTGAGGAGCTTCAGGAGGAAGTCCCAGTGGGGACTGCCGGTAGCGCGGCAGAGCTCATCATGGATCTCGGTGAGGAGGGCGTTCAGATCCCCGAGCGTGCGTTGCCCTCTTTTTATCGCACCCCGCCGCCGCTCCCCAAGGTAGAGCGCCAGGAAAACGGTCTGATGTTTTTCTGCCTCTGACGCGAGGGATTGCAATTTCTCCCGATACGAGGGCCAGATATTAGGGTCGCTACTGAGGCGCGAGGCGGCTTTGATGAAGGCATTGAGGTTCCCGCTGGTCTGCTTCAGAGGAGCATGACGATTAGGTTGTCGTTGCTCTTGCAGCCACGCCTCATACAGGAGACGGAAAACGCGGCCCCAGTCGATTTTCTTTCTCGGCAACGTCTTCGGGAGACGTAGGCGTTTGAGATCTTCTGACCATGGCAGCAGGACCTCCTTGAGGAAGCGGGCGCGGGCGAACTTATTGAGCTCGGGCGGCAGCCACGCCTCTTGGAGGTCGGGCGGGAGTGGGGAAGAGGGAACGATGCTTTGACGCCTGGGCGGGCGATGAGCCTTTTGCCTAGTGGACTTGGCCATGACCCCCCCTGCGCGGGATCGCCCTGCTAAGTGACTCGGCCCCCGAGGCGGCAGGAGCGCCCGTGTCCCCCCGTTGGCCAACGGAGGTAAGGGAGCCGAGTATTGGTGAAATTATACGCTTCGGACCACCAGAAGGATGGTATGCCTCAGTGCCCCCACAGCTCCCGCCCGGCTTCCCGCCCACCCGGCTCCTCGCGCCTGGTCGGATGGTGCGTCTTCCCGGACGCCTCAAAACCCATCTCAGGGCGCACGTGCGCTTCGCATCTGTTTCGTTTGTGTCCTGGTTCTCCTTGCAAGCGCAGGCTCCGTATCCCGCGCAGGAGAGAAGGCTTCCGCGCCGGAGCCGGAAAGCAAGCGGGGAATCCGGGAAGAGATCCGGGAGCTCTATGAGAAGGCCAGGGAGAGGGGCGAAAGGGTACCGGCGGACCTCGCCGAGTGGATCAAGCAGGAAGTCCAGAAGATTGGCGCCTGGGAGTACAAGATCGTCGTTCTCCAGGCGCGGGACGATGCCAGGATCGAAGAGGAGCTGAACGACCTCGGACAGTCCCGGTGGGAGTGCTACTGGGTCGAGCGGGACGAGAGGCAGATCCGGCTGTTCCTCAAACGGCCGACGAAGAGCTACCTCCGGCGGATCCCGGTGAGAGAGCTGCTGAAGCTTTTCTAGACAGCCAGTGGCTAGCCGCCAGGATGGGGGCATGCGGCACTCCCGCCGCCTCTCGCACGGGCGAGTTGTTCCCGGCGGCCGGCTTGAGTTCTCTCCGAGCCTGATGCAGAATCCGGCCCAAGGAGGTCAAGGATGAAAATCTTCGCGTTCATCAAACTGCCCAGTGAGCGCGCCCCTGTGGCAGTGGTAGCCGCCTCGCTTGCGGTCATGGTGGCAGCCGTAGGCGTTGAGTCCACCTCGGTGAGACCACACGTGAGAAGGACTCGCGATCGCAGCGAAGGCGGTGAGGACAACTAGGGAGACGAGGCGGCGCATCGGGGGCCTCAGTTTGGGAATGCCAGCAGCCGGGAGCGGAGCAGGTCCTCGTCCGCGTCCTCGGGCGTCACGCAGCGGTCGAAGACCGCGCCGCACGAGCAGTCGAGGCACAGCCAGTACCCTCGGGGCGTGGGCTCCCCCGCGTCGTAGGTTAGTTCCCCGCAGGGGCGGTGGGCGTGGACGAACCGCTGAACGTCGGCGAAGAGGCTCATCTCCCCGCGAGGGGCTCACTGTAGAGTAGCCCCGGGGGAGCGATCCCCCGGGGCCCTCGCCAGAACCGGACAAGGAGATTTCCACCATCCGGCTCTTCCGTGACAGTGACTCATGGTTACGGCCCCCAGATCCGAACCGCGATGTAGGGGCGCGGCAGAGGGTAGCGCCGAAGCAGGGCGTGGAACCCCTCCACAGTGAGACGGGTCCGGTTGCTGCGACGGCGCAGCCACTTCAACCAGGCCTTCCCGGCTGCCGTGTGGAACACCTGCAAGCTCCGCACGTTGCCGCTGACCCCGTAGGAGTTGAAGTGTCCCCGGACTCGTATCGTGAGCGCGCCGTGACCCACATTCTCGCCGAGTTTGGCACCCTTCACATTCTGGTCAACAACCTCGGCGATGCCATCAGGAAA
>JBHIAB010000024.1:0-24383 GCA_046758385.1 Methylomirabilia bacterium
GTGCTTATCCGGTTGACTCCACCTCATACAACTGCTGGTAGGTCGTCGGTCCCCGCTGAGCGCCCAGGCCGAGGAGCGTCTGGAAGGCTGGCTGCGGCGTACGGCGGCGGTTGAAGCGGAAGGCGAACTCGTCGAGGTAAACCTGCAGATGCCTGTGACCGACCCCATGATGGGTTCCCCGCAGCCAGGTCTGGAGATTTCCGAACGCACGGTGCACGCGCGGCAGCAGTCTGGCCGCCCGGCGGGGGTCGTCTCCCCGGGTTCGGGGTCGATGGCGGTAGCCCATGCTCGCCAACGGCGCGTAGCCCTGCCAACCGTCCGTCCTGACCACCGCTCCCTGTTCGACGTTAACCTTCACGAAGCCGGTCAAGGATCGCGCCGAGGCGTCGGGGACGACTTGGAGCCGAACCCGCCCCGAGCCCTTACCCCGCACCTCGACGGCCGCCACGACCAGTGCCTTGTCCTCAAGGGCCCGTCCACCTCGGAGGCCGGCTTCCGGGCCCCCGATAGACGCCTCATCCACCTCGACCTCGATGTGGAGCGGCTCACGGTCGGGCCGCACCATCGCCCGCCTGAGCTTGTGGAGCATCACCCACGCGGTCTCGTAGCGAGCGAGTCCCAGCTGGCGCTGGAGGGCCGACAAGCCCGGGGTATGCGTCGTCACGAGGTAGGCCGCCCAGAACCATTGCGTCAGAGGCGTTCGCGTCCGATGCAGCACGGTCCCGGCGGTCACCGACGTGTCGTACCCGCACGCCAGGCACCGCCAGAGGAGGCGCCCCGGCAGCTCCAGGGCCTCGCTATGGCCGCACTTGGGACAACGGTAGCCGTCGGGCCAGCGCGACGCCGCCAAATACGCCCGGCAGGCCTCCTCGCTCGCGAAGCGCCGCTGGAACTGCGCCAACGTCCTCGGGAAGTCTGGCCGAGGCACCCCCACACACTACATATGGGGCCTGGTGGAGTCAACCGGATAAGCACTAGCCAACTTATCTTAGTGGCGATGGATCTCAGAGAGGATCATCCGCACCTTCCTCACGGTTGTCCTCGCTTTCGCCAAGCGCGCCAAAGCCAAAGTCATCATCATCGTCGGTGTGGCGGGAGACATCGAGCTGAATGGCGCTCACGTCGCTCGCGATTCCCTCCAACTGGTGCTTCACCTCTTGGATGTCCCCAATCAAGCGCCCCAGCAGCGAGACGATCTTGGCGAGCTGGGATTCGATTTGCCAGCCCACAACGGCGGCTGCGACAAGAACACTCGCCACGATAGCGACAGTAGACATGTTGGCCTCCCCCGCTCCCGTGTCGAATTGGCGTGTACTTGGTTTTAACACATGCACGCCGGTCGCAAGAAGACGTCGGGTCCGGTGCCACAGCGGGTCAGCCATCTCCCGGTAGTGTCTCAGTTTGCGGCTTCGTCGTCCGGGTCAAGCTCCTGCGGATCAAACTCGCGGATAGTGCATAGGCCGTCTGGGTAGAGCGTAACGAGAGCAAAGCGGCCGTCGGCATCGAGCATCTCGATATCCGGAATGAGTTCGGGGTACCAGCGCCTTCCCATGGTGGTCCTCCTGTGGGCTCTCAGTTTCAGAATGTGACCGTTTTGGCGTCGGGATCGTAATCGTCGCATGCGCCAAGGCCCGGGCAGGGGCCAGAGCCGTACCTGAGCGCACCTTGATCCGTGAAGTGCTGCCCCTTGGCGTGCCATTGCCACTTGGTCCCGCAGGGGCATAGCGTCTTCTGGTGGTTGCCCCCGCGAGGGTCGGCAGATAGGTTGACTTCACGTCCGCATTCGCAGTTCATGTTCCCTCCTGCTGCGCCAACGCAGCGATTTCTTCCAGCGACCAGACGTGATCGGCCACGCCAGCCTCCATGGCTGGGGTCACCCGTAGTGTCTTGTGAATCCGGGCGAAATTGTAATGCATGAAGTGCATGGCGATCGCAGCCTTGTGATTCTCCACTTTCTTGGAAAACGCGCGTTGGTTAGCCGGGTGAACCTCCGCATCTGCATCCGCATGGTCAGGTTCTGGCGCTCGGCATAGCTCGTGGAGACATGGGCCTCATCCGGGTTTCCTGCGATCCTCACCGTCCGCGTCCCGGTGCACTTGCCTGGGCCATACCGCGTCTCAGGTGTCTGGCCACCATCGCCTTCGTAGAGCTTTATCAGCATGGCAGGAGGCCGTGGAGCTGCATCTGGCCGGAAGGGTCTAGCAGCGTTGGAGACATAGCTGTTGGGACTTTTGTAGGAGCTGGAGTGTCCGGAACGGCCCAAACGGCTCACCTTGGACGGGACGAAAGCGCCGCTGGACTGGCGGCCTGGCAACGCTAAGTCATGGAAACGCTTGGCGGATATAGCATTTCGGTGGTCGACAGCCTTCTGAGGGTCACTCCACCTCGAGGATCATCTCGATCTCGACGGGGATCCCCATGGGAAGCTCTGCCATGCCGACTGCCGAGCGTGCATGACGCCCCGCCTCGCCGAAGACTTCCACCATCAGGTCGGAGAAGCCGTTGATGACCTTCGGTTGGTCGCCGAATCCGTCGGCCGAGGCGACCATTCCCAATACCTTGACCACGCGCTTGACCTTGTCGAGGCTCGCCAAGGCGTCGCGCGCGGAGGCCAGGAGGTTCACCCCTACCTGTCGCGCCACCTGGTAGCCTTCCTCCACCGAGAGGTCCTTTCCGAGCTTGCCGCGCGTCAGTGCCTGTCCACCGCGCTGCGGGCCGTGGCCGGCGAGGAAGAGCAGATTTCCGACGCGCACGGCGCGAACGTAGTTGGCGATGGGTTTCGACGGTTCCGGCAGCGTGATGCCCAGCTCCTTGAGTCGCGCTTCAGCGCCCATGAAGGAGTCCTCCTTATCCAGTGTTGGCCCCGATTCGGAAAAGGGACGTGACGAAGGAATCTCAAGCGGCCATGCCTTCGGCCCCGTCTCCGTCTCTCACTGAGGCTATCGTCGTGCTCATGTTTCGGATCGGGGTTGGCAGCGCCGGGCCATCGTGACACAATCACCTCGTAACAGTCAAACCATGAGGTCACCGACGTCTCCCGCAGCACCGTCGCCCGCCGCGACCTTGGTGCTCATCAGGGATCGGCTGGAGGGAAGCCCCGAGGTGCTCCTGATTCAGCGCCACGCCGCCAGCCGCTTCGCGGCCGGCGATTTCGTCTTCCCCGGCGGCAAGGTGGAGGCCGAGGACCTGCCGGCGAACGCGGACGCCTGCTGCGCGGGGATCACGGATGATCAGGCCAAGGCTCGGCTGGGAGACATCGGCTCGGCGCGCCTGGCTCTCGGGCACTGGATCGGGGCGATCCGGGAAGCCTTCGAGGAAGTGGGAATCCTCATGGCCTATGACCGGGAGGGGAGGCTCGTGCGACTCACCGGCGCCGAACGGGAAAAGTTCGCCGCCTACCGACGCCGCTGCCAGGAGGACGGGAGCGTGTTCTGGCGGATGCTCCGCGAAGAGCACCTCACGCTGGCCACCGACCGCCTCATTTACTTCGCCCACTGGATCACGCCCGAGGAGAGCCCGGTCCGCTTCGACACCCGCTTCTTCGCCGCCGAGGCGCCAGCCGGGCAAGACGCCGTTGCCGATGAGCTGGAGATCGTGGGCATTCGGTGGCTGACGCCGGCCGAGGGCGTGGAGGCCCGGCGTCGCGGAGAGCTTCCGCTCCGTTTCCCGACCGTGAAGAACCTGGGACTGCTTCAAGGCCGCTCGGCTGCCGAGGTGCTGGCTGGCCTCGAGAGTCGGACGGTTCCCGCCATTCGGCCCCGCGTCCTCACCGTAGACGGCACGCCGCGCGTGCTGCTGCCCACCGATCCCGGATGGTACTGACGGGAGCGCGTGCTCCGTGATCCTCATCATCCATCCGGGCGCACTGGGCGATGTGCTCCAAGCCGTCCCGGCTCTGGTCGCCCTTCGGTCGGCCGGGGGAGGGAACCATCTGACCTTCGCCGGCCAGTGGCGGATCGGGCAGTTTCTCTCGGGCGCGGGCATGGTGGAGGCGGCTCTCGGCTTCGAGAGCCTCGGTCTTGAGACTCTCTTCGCTCCCGGTGAGGTCCCCAACGCTCTCGGCTCGCGGCTCGCCGGCTTTGACCGCGTGATCTCCTGGTTCGGGGCCAGGGCGTGGCCGTTCCCTGACCGGCTGCGCGGTGTCGTGTCTGACACGCTCATTGCCCTCCCGGTCTCGGAGCCAAGCCTTCGGTCGACGGTCTGGGAGCACCTCGTGGAGAGCCTTCGTCCGTGGGCAGTGACAGCCCCCCCGATGCGGAAGCCTCTGGCCCTGCCTGAATCGTGGCGGGCGGAGGCTCATCTGGTCTTGATCCGGCTCGGCTGCGAATGGCGAGAGCCGCTCCTGGCTGTGCACCCGGGTGCCGGCGGAGGCTGGAAGCGCTGGCCCGCCGAGCACATGGCCGAAGCTCTCCGGCGAGTGGCGCGGGACACCGGGTGTCAGGTGCTGCTGCACCAGGGCCCGGCCGACGGTGACGCCACGGCTGCCCTGCTCGCCAGACTTGACCTTCCCGTGATCCACCTGGTCGAACCGCCACTGTATTTGCTTGCCGCAATCCTGGCCGTGGCTTCAGCCTATCTGGGGAACGACTCCGGAGTGAGCCACCTGGCGGCGTCTGTGGGCACCGCCTCCGTCATCCTCTTCCCCCCCAAGACAAGGGAGCTCTGGGCACCTTGGAGCCCTAGCGCCGAACCCGTCGTCGTTCAGGGACAGCCGGATGAAGTGGAGATCGTCGCGCGCGCGGTCACCCAGCGCCTGGCCGCCAGCCGATCCGAGCGTCGCGCGCTTGCGCTTCCCGTGAACGTTGGCGAGTGCTGAAGTTGGAACGCCTGCGCCTTCGGCGGGACCTCGCCGTTGCCCTGCTGGTGGCTGGCACTCCGCTGGTCGGATCAGGGTGCGCTAGCGGGGTGCCTGAACCCTGGCAGACCATGCTGGGACGGGATCACCCGCTCACCGGGCGGATCTGGGATGTTTCGGCCCTGAGCTTCCTCGATGCCCCGACCCTGGTCGGGCATCTGGCGCGGGGTCGGTTCATTCTGCTCGGCGAGAAGCACGACAATCCCGACCACCACCGCCTCCAGGCCCGGCTGTTGCGTGCCTTGGTTGCTGCCGGTCGCCGTCCAGCCGTGGGCTTCGAGATGTTCAACACCGACGACCAGCCGGCGATCGCCCAGCATCTGGCCGCTACGCCGACCGACGCCGCTGGGCTCGCCAGGGCCGTCGAGTGGGCGCGCCGTGGGTGGCCGGATTGGGCGCTGTATCAGCCGATCGCGGAGGCCGCGCTCGAGGCGGGGCTCCCGATCGTCGCGACCAACCTCCCTGGGGACACGATGCGGGCTCTGCGCCATGACGGCGTCGTCACTCTGGATCCCGCACTCGTGGCGCGGCTGGGCCTCGACCGGCCACTGGCGCCAGACGTCCACGCGGAGATGGCTGCCGAGATCCGCGACTCCCACTGTGGCTACGCCTCCGGGGCGGTGGTGGAGACGATGGTGACCGTGCAGCGGGCGCGGGATGCCCAGATGGCGGAGCGCCTCGCGGCAGCAGCAGACGATGAGGATGGTGCCGTACTGATTGCGGGCGCCGGGCATGTGAGGAACGACCGCGGCATCCCGATGCACCTGGCTCGAAAGGCACCGGAGGCGCCGGTGGTCAGCCTCGCCTTTCTGGAGGTCGGCAGGGACAGGAGTGATCCCGCCGCGTACGCCGAGAGGTTTGGCCGCGCCTCGTTGCCGTTCGACTATGTCTGGTTCACGCCGCGGCTCGACGATCTGGATCCCTGCGAGAAATTCGAGAAGCAGCTCAGGCGGCTCAGGAAGAAGCGGTAAGCGAGGTGAGGTGCCAGGATGTGCGAGTCACATCGGACTTCCTAACCGCAATTATCTGCGAACGCGCAGGTTCCACGTCCGGGAGTCGGCGGGTCCTGTCGCCGCGAACAGCCCCACGGTGCTCGCTCCCGCGACGCGACCTTCGACAGCTTGCCCTGACACGCTGTCCACGCTCGGCGGTGGTGAGGCGGTGCGCTCCGCGCCGTGGGGCGCCCCGTTCGCGGCGCCACCTACCGACCCTCGTTTCGTTCGCGCATAATGCGGGCTAAGGGATGAGGACCAGCTTGCCGAACTGGGCCCGGCTCTCGATGAGCCCCTGGGCCTCGGCGGCATCCTTGAGGGGAAGGACGCGATCCAGCACGGGGCGGATCTTGCCTGCCTCCACCAGCCTCAGCCCTTCCTGGAGCTCGGCCTTCGAGCCCTGATGAGACCCCAGCAGTGAGAGCTGCTTGTTGAAGAGAAAGCGCAAGTCTGCCTTGGCTTCGAAACCCGTCGTGTTGCCGCAGATGACGAGCCGTCCGCCCCATGTCATGGCCGCGATCGAGCGCTCCCAGGTGGCCTGGCCCACGTGCTCGAACACCACCTCCACGCCTTTCCGGTTCGTGATCCTCCGCACCTCGGCGACCACGTCCTGGCTGGCGTGGTTGATGACGTGATCGGCGCCCAGGGCTTTGGCCTTCTCCAGCTTGGCGTCAGTCCCGGCGACCGCGATGACCCGGGCCCCCATGAGCTTGGCGATCTGGATCGCCACGCTCCCGATCCCGCTCCCCGCGCCCCAGACGAGGACATCCTCGCCGGGACAAAGGCGGGCGCGGGTCACCAGCATGTGCCAGGAGGTGAGGAGTACGAGCGGGATGGAGGCGGCTTGCTCCCAAGAGAGGGTGGTCGGCTTGGGGATGGCATTGGCCTCGGGGATTTTGGCGTATTCGGCGTGGCCGCCGTCGAGCGGCCCGGTCTGAAACCCCCAGATCTTGAACTGGCGGCAGAAATACTCCTGCCCCCGGGTGCAGACCTCGCAGATGCGGCACGAGATGGAGGGGTGGACGACCACTTCCTGCCCTGCCTTGACCGAGGTGACCTCGCTCCCGACCTGGCTGACCACTCCGGCGGCATCACTGCCTGAGATGTGGGGGAGGTCGAACTTCATGCCGGGCAGCCCCTGACGGGCCCAGATGTCGTTGTAGTTGCAGCCGGAGGCCCTCACCTGGATCACCACTTCACGCGGCCCTGGCTTTGGCTCGGGGACGTCTTCGTACTTGAGAACCTCCGGCCCGCCGTGCTGATGGAACACGCTGGCTTTCATGGCTTCCCTCCTTAGTCCCTTACGGTGAGGTGAACGCGTTGACTAGGGCCGGCCAGCGGGGGTCGTTCAAGTCCGGCTGCATCTGGTAGAGGAAGACGCGGTCGAGGAGTCCTGTGTACCGCTCCTGGATCCGCTGGGCGATGGCGTCGTAGGTCCCGGTCACGGCATAGGTGTCCGCCATCTCGTCCGTGATGAGGCTGGCCATGCCTTGCCAGTCCCCTTCCACCGACTTCCGGTGAAGCTTGGGCGTCAGATCCTGCCAGCCGTGTGCGGCCAGCACTGGCTCGTAGGTCCGGGTGGAGGCGTAGAAGGCGATCTGCTGCCTCACGAACTGCTTGGCCCGCGCGCGTTCTTCATCGGTGTCTCCGAGCACGGCCATGACAGGGCTCACGAAGGTGAACTGGCGCCGATCTCTACCTGATTTGCGAAGCCCCTCTTCCACGGCGGGGTGGACCAGCTCCCGGAGATACTTGGGGCTGTTGAACGGATGGACGTGGAGCCCGTCGCAGACTTCTCCCGCGAGCCGGCAGATGTGGCGATTGACCCCGGCGATGTAAATGGGAATCGAAGGGTGCTGGATCGGCCCGGGATTGAAGAACGGGGTCATCACATCGAAGGTGTAGAACTGTCCCTTGAAGTTGAGCTTGGTCCCGTTCTGCCAGCAGTCCCAGATGGTCCGGAGCGCCTGGACCACTTCCCGGAGCCTGGGCACGGGAGCCTCCCACTTGACGGAGAAGCGCCGCTCGTTGTGCGCTTTGACCTGGGTGCCGAGGCCCAGGAGAAAGCGTCCGCCCGAGGCGTTCTGGAGGTCCCAGGCGATGTGGGCGGTGATCATTGGGCTGCGGGGGAAGGCCAGGGCAATGGCGGTGCCGAGCTTGATCCTGGACGTGTTGGTGGCGGCGACCGCAAGGGGAAGGTACGGATCGTGCTGGGTCTCAGAGGCCCACAGGCAGTCAAAGCCCAGTGGCTCCGCCTTGCGCGCAAAATCGCCCATCCGTTTGAGGTCGTGGGTCAAGAGCCCGATGTCCAGTTTCACGTGAGCCTCCTTACCGGTTATTCCTCGATCCCCAGCTCCTGGAGTGCCGGCTCTCGAAGCTTCGGCTTCTGGACCTTGTCAGCGGCTCCGCCTGGCGATGGAGCTCCCGGTAGGCGATCCGCTCCTCCCGGAAGACGATCGCCTCGCGCTCGGGATGATGCAGCGCCGCCGCATCGAGCATCGGCCCCACGGTCCGGTCCCAGAACGGATTCGCACGCATGGCCGCACTCAGAGGTCGACCCTAGCATATCCTCGCTCGGGGTGTCCATCCGGGGAACCGGTGTGGGATCGGTCAGCATAGTGCAAGGGCATTGGTCGGGGTAGTGCGAGCATCCCTCGTGATTCGGTCTTGACAGTGGTGTGGGCATCGGCTAGACAGGAAACCAGCTTCCCAATTTGTCGCCACGCTCATGGCACACCCAACTCAGAGGCGCGCGTGACCTTCGACTACCATGAGCCTGCATCGGTAGGCGAGGCCGTGGACCTCGCCGCGCGCTTCGGCTCCAACGGCCGGTTCCTCGCGGGCGGGACGGATCTGATCGTTCAGATTCAGGGTGGGAAGCTCGCACCCGGCCATGTGGTGAGCCTTCGCCGGGTGCCAGGCCTGGCCGGCATCGACGTGGATGGGGAGATTACCCTCGGAGCGCTGGTGACTCACCGCGCGCTGGAGCGCTGTTCGCACTTTCAGGGGCCGTTGCGGGGCCTCGTCGAGGGGGCCCAGGTGATCGGGGGGCACCAGGTGAGAAACGTGGGGACGGTGGGAGGCAACATCGCCAACGCCTCGCCGGCGGCAGACGTGGTCCCAGTCCTCCTCACGCTCGATGCCGCGGTGACATGTCTCAGCTTGGAAGGGGAGCGGGCGCTCCCTCTGGGTGAGTTTCTCGTCGGACCGGGGGAGACCCGGCGCCGCCCCGAGGAGCTCCTGATCCAGGTCCGGTTCCCCGTGCTCCCACCCAACTCCGCGACCGCGTTCCTCAAGGCCGGTCGCCGGAAGGCTATGGAGATCTCGGTGGTCTGCGTGGCCGCACGCATCACCCTGGACAGGAGCCTTGAGCGGTGTCTCGAGGCGCGGATCGCCCTGGGGGCAGTGGCTCCCACCGCCATCAGAGCAAGGTCGGCGGAGCAGTGTCTAGAGGGCCGGGTCCTGAGCACGGATCTGCTTACCCGTGCCGGACAGCTCGCAGCCGGGGAGTGTCAGCCCATCGACGATGTCCGGGCCTCGGCCCGTTATCGCTATCTCCTGGTGGAGGCGATGGTCCCGCGGGCGCTGGCCCGATGCCTCGAGCGGATCCGGGAGGAGGCACGGTGAGAGAGATTCCGCTGAGCCTCACGATCAACGGCGAGAGCTACGACGTCCTGGTGGAGCCACACCGCACGTTGTTGGAGGTCCTCCGGAACGAGCTGGGCCTGACCGGGACCAAGGAGAGCTGCCTCGAGGCCGAGTGTGGCGCCTGCACGGTGCTCCTCGATGGAATGGCGGTGAATTCCTGTGTCCTGCTTGCGGCGCAATGCCAGGGCCGGAGCGTGCTGACCATCGAGGGGCTGGCGGGACCGGGAGGCCTTCATCCTCTTCAGGAGGCGTTCATCCAGTACGGTGCGGTCCAGTGCGGGTACTGCACTCCCGGCATGATCCTCGTGGCCAAGGCGTATCTGGACGAGAACCCTACGCCCGCCAAGGTCGAGATCCGCGAGGCGCTGTCGGGAAACCTCTGCCGGTGCACCGGCTACCAGAGGATCGTCGACGCCGTGTCGGCGGCAGCCCAGGCCCTTGCGGGGAGGAGGTAAAGATGACTGCCGAGCTCCGCGTCGTCGGCCAGTCTCTCCACCGCCTGGATGCTCCAGGCAAGGTGACCGGCACCGCCGTCTACGCTGCCGACTTCGCCCTGCCCGGCATGCTCTGGGGGAAAGTGCTCCGAAGCTCGGAACCCCACGCGCGGATTGTGCGGATCGATCCGAGTGGGGCCACGGCACTCCCAGGAGTCCGTGCGGTGCTCACGGCCGCTGATCTCCCCGACGTGCGTTACGGGGGGGCTCTCAAGGACGAGACCGTCTTCGCTCGTGGCAAGGTGCGCTACGTGGGACAGCCCGTCGCGGCCGTGGCGGCTACTACCCTCGAGGCCGCCGAAGCCGCCCTGGCGGCCATCGAGGTCGTCTACGAGCCGCTCCTTGCCGTGCTCGACATCGAGGCCGCGCTGGCGCCAGGCGCGCCCCTGGTTCACGAGGAGTGGCAGTCCTACACCGCGATCCCAATCCTCCACCGCGAGGGAAATATCTGCAACCGGGCCCGGATCATCGCCGGCGATGTGGAGCGCGGATTCGCCGAGGCCGATCGCATCTTCGAGCACCGCTTCACCACGAGTATGGTTCACCAGGGGTACACCGAGCCCCGCGCTGCGGTCGCTGCCTGGGACAGCGCGGGGCAGGTCACGATCTGGTCGAACACCCAGCTCCCCTTTGACGTCCAGAACACGCTGGCCGAGATCCTCGAGTTGCCGCCGTCCAAGATCCGCGTGCTTGTCCCCGGGATAGGCGGTGGGTTCGGGGGAAAGCTCCGGGTCGGGGTGGAGCATTTCGCCGCCCTGCTCGCGAAGAGGGCCGGACGCCCGGTGAAGGTCATCACCACCGGCGCCGAAGAGCTCACGGCTGCCTACCCCCGTCAGGGAACCGTGATCGAGCTCAAAACCGGCGTCACCAGAGCTGGCCGGATCACGGCCAAGCAGGGTCGGATCTACTTCGACACCGGCGCCTTTGGAGGCTCCGGGCCCGGTGTGGCCTCCGTCGCGACCCTGATCCTGGCTGGCCCCTATCGCATCCCCAATCTCTTCCTGGAGGGCTACGCGGTCTACACCAACAAGACGAACTGCGGCTCGTTCCGCGCCCCGTCAGGTCCGCAGGCGAACTTCGCCGTGGAGTCCCAGATGGACATCATGGCCGACGCGCTGGGGACAGACCCGTTGGAACTCCGCTTGAAGAACATCGTGAGAGAGGGCGATGAGGGCCCGACGGGACAGGTGCTGACGGGAGTCGGCCTCGAGGAGTGTCTCGCCCGGGCTGCCGAGGCCATCGGCTGGAAGGAGCGAAAGCCCAAGGCGTGGCGCGGAAAGGGGATCGCTTGCGGCTGGTGGACCACCACCGGGGGCTCCTCGGGGGTCTACGTGAAGATCAATCCCGACGGGACGGTGGCGCTGAACACCGGAGCGGTGGAGATCGGGACCGCTGCCCTGACTGGGGCCGCTCAGGTTCTCGCCGAAGCGCTTTCGGTGGACCTCTCGGACATCACCCTGGTGAGCGCAGACACCTACGCCACGCCCTTCGACTTTGGTGCCCAGGGCAGCCGGACCGCGTTCTCCGTGGGGAACGCCTGCCGGGTCGCCGCCGAAGACCTCAAGCGCCAGCTCTTTGCCCTCGCCTCCCACCAGCTCGGTGTGCCCGCCGAGCAGCTCGAGCTCAGGGATCGGCACGTGGTTGCCCTGGGCAAGCGCATCCCGCTGGTAGACCTGGCGCGCCTCTCTCAGCAGTCGGGTGGCGGGTTGATCGCCCACGGGACGTTCATCGCCCCACCGACCCCGTACGACACCAAGCGCGTCGAGGCTCACGTTTACCCGGTCTTCCACTCGCCGAGCTTTCACGCCCATGCCGTCGAGCTTTCGGTGGACGCGGAGACCGGAGAGGTCACGCTCCATCGTTATGTGGTTGCCCAGGACGTAGGCTTCGCCATCAACCCCACCTACGTCGAGGGACAGATCGAGGGGGGCGTCGCCCAGGGACTCGGTCAGGCTCTCTCCGAGGAGATCGTGTATGAGGATGGGCGGGTTCTGAACCCGAACCTGACGGACTACAAGATGCCCACCACGCTGGACATCCCGAAGATCGAGTCGATCGTGGTCCAGCGCCGGAGCGCGGTGGGGCCGTATGGCGCCAAAGGTGTTGGAGAGCCGCCGAACATCGAGCCGCCCGCCGCGGTGGCCAACGCGGTGGCCGCGGCGACCGGGGTGCGGATCACGAGCCTGCCGGTGACGGCCGAGAAGGTTGCCTGGGCCCTCAGGGGTGAATCCGCCGGCTCCCGGCTTTGAGGTTGGGGACATGTGGCACAGACGCCGCCCAACTGTGCGGCATCGGTGAGGGAGCGCCAGTGGGACTCGCGACGGGGCTTTTGATCTTGCCGGCTCATCCGCCGGATCGGCTGGCGGCCATCGCCAAGCTGGCCGAGGAGAGCGGCTACGACAGCCTGTGGCTGGCCGATGAACGCTTCTTCCGTGAGGTCTACGCCTCTCTGGCGCTCTGCGCGCTTCACACAAGCCGCATCAGGCTCGGCCCGTGCGTGACGGATCCCTACTCCCGCCACCCCGCCCTCACGGCCATGGCCATCGCCACGCTGGATGAGATCTCCGGGGGACGGGCCGTGCTCGGGATCGGGGCCGGGGTGAGCGGCTTCAGGGAGCTTGGGATCAGGCCGGAGCGTCCTGCCGTCGGGATCCGGGAGGCGGTCGAGCTGATCCGGCGGCTTCTGGCGGGGGAGACGGTCACCGTCAAGGGTGAGCAGGTTGCCTTTCACGCTGGCCGTCTGGACTTCACCCCGCTCCGCCCGCGGATTCCGATTTACGTTGCCTCTCAGCGGCCTGCGGGCTGCCGAGTGGCCGGGCGGGTCGCCGATGGGGCCATCATGCAGGGGTGCGTGGCCGAGCCGCTCCTCCGCTTCTTCCGGGAGCGCGTGGAGGAGGGCGCGCGGCAGGCGGGACGCGATCCGGCGAGCATCGAGCTGGTCGCCCGGATCAACATATGCGTGGCGGACGATCGGCGGGCAGCGCGGGATACCGTGCGGCCGACCATCGTGCGCAGCCTCTCTGCTCAACGTCCCGACTTTTTCACATTCAGTACGGCCGGACTCACGGTTCCAGCCTCGCTCAGGGAAAAGGTGCTCGCGCTCCCGTACACCCACGACCCGGCCCCACTCCGGGCCTTGGTGTCCGAGGTCCCGGATGAGTTCGTGGACGCGGTGACCCTGACGGGCCCGCCTGACGAGGTGGCTCGCGGGGTGGTGCGTCTGGCCCGGGGCGGGATCACCCAGCTTATGGTCTACCCCCTCGCCCCTGATGGGAGGATCGAGAGCACAGTGGAGCGGTTGCAGCGGGAAGTGATGCCAGCGGTGCGCCGCGCCCTGGCCGATCGACGGTGACGGTGACCATCCGGATGCATGGGAACCTCCGGCGCTTCCTGCCTGAGGCGCAAGAGTCGAAACCCGTGGACGTGGCCGAGGGCACGACGGTGGAGGCACTCCTTGAGCGGTTCAAGGCGGAGAAGGACACCTGGCTGGTGGCTGTCAATGGTGCCGTGGTCGAACGGACCACTCCGTTGCGCGCCGGAGATCTTGTCGAGTGCTATGAGCCGGTCGCCGGTGGCTCGGCCCGATCCGTGGGGGCTTCCCGACCGGGCTGAGTCCTGTTAAGGTACTCCGGGATGGATCCCATGCCTGTTCGCTATGTGATCACCACGTTGAAGCCCGGCGTCGACCCCGAAGACTACGAGCGGTGGCTCCGCGAGTACGACTACAGGGTGGCCAAGACGCTTCCGAGCATCATCAGCTACCGGACGCATCGGATTGATGGGCCCATCGCCGGGGCCGAGGGTGCCGGCTGGAACTATATCGAGCGGATCGAGGTCCGGGACGTGGAGCAGTACCAGAAAGATCTGGCCTCGCCGGCCGGGCAGGAGCTGATCCGGCAGCTCTACGAGCATTACCTGGACCGCTCGAGGAACATCTACTTCTGGTCGGAACCGATCGAGGGATAACGCGTCACGAGGAGAGAGGAGGGGCCGTCATGACTACACGGATGGATCGTCGAGCATTCTTGAAGGTGGCGGGCCGCGCCGCAGCGGCAGTCCCGCTGGCCGGCTCAGTCCTTCAGCCGGGCCGGGCGCGCGCCCAGAAGCCGAGAACCCTGGTGGTCGCCTGGGATGCAGACATCGACACGCTCGACCCCGCCCGCTTCAAGACCATGGGAGGGTACGTCACAGTCTGCAACACCTACGACACCCCGATCATGTGGAAGGTCCGCGAGCTCAAGGATCGCCCTGGCTTCTACCGCTCGCGGCCCGGCGAGTTCGCTCCGCACCTGGCAGAATCCTGGAGCTGGGAGGACGATGGCGCGACGCTGGTCATGAAGGTGCGGAAGGGAGTGAAGTTCCCCAGCGGTCGCCCCGTCACCGCCCACTCATTCAAGTACTCGTTCGACCGGGGCCTGCAGTCTCCGGGGTACATGCGCATCGTCATTCCGAAGCTTCTTCTCGTGAGCTCGCCCGACCAGTTCAAGGTCCGGGATGACTTCACCTTTGCCATCCACATGGAGAAGCCGACCCCCATGGCGATGGACATCGTCGCCCTCTCCAACAACGCCACCTTCGATGCCGACAAGGTCAAGCCGCACGCGACGAAGGAAGATGCCTGGGCCCGCGAGTGGCTGAATCGAAATGTCGGTGGGGTGGGGCCCTTCCGCCTGGCAAAGAACGAGCCGGGCGTGCAGGTCGTGCTCGAGGCAAGCTCGGGGTACTGGCGCCCGAGGCCGTACTTCGATCGCATCGTGCTGAAGTTCGTGAAGGACGAGTCGGCCCGGGTCCTCCTGCTCAAGCGCAAGGCGATCGACATGGTGGTCGGCCGCCCAGGGCTGTCTCCGAAGAACGTCAAGGCTCTGGAGGGTGAACCGGGGCTGAAAGTCTTCAGCGTGGCCGACACGACGTGCCACTTCCTCGGGATGAACATGACCAAGCCCCCCTTCGACAAGGTCAAGGTGCGGCAGGCGGTGAACTACGCGATTCCGGCCCAGGCGATCCTGCCCAACGTGCTCTTCGGGTACGCCACGAAGATGGTGAGCCCGGTCCCGCATCTCACGCCCGGCCATATCGGGGACTACTCGCCGTACAAGTACGACATCGACAAGGCCAAGGCGCTGATGAGAGAGGCCGGGGTCCAGGGGCCTATCCCGGTCGACCTCGCCATCCGCGTGGGCTGGCAGACCCACGAGCAAGCGGCCATCTGGATCCAGCGGGAGCTGGAGAAGATCGGATTCAAGGTGAACATCGTAAAGGAGACCGAACCCACGTTCCGGCAGCTCGCTATCAAGGGCGGGCACACCCTGTCCATCGAGGCCTGGCAGTCATGGGTCAACGATCCTCTGTACCATCTCTTCTTCAACTTGCACTCGAAGGCGAAGTTCACCAATATGGTGCGCTACAGCAACGCGGAATTCGACCAGCTGATCGACGAGAACATGCACGAGACCAACGCGGAGAAGCGCCTGAGAGCCGTGCGCCAGGCCCAGAAGATCGCCATCGACGAGGCCGCCTGGGGGTTCCTCTGGTACGACAGCTGGACGCGCGTCATGCAGGCGGATCTGGTGGGCCTGGAGAAGCGCTGGGACACCTTCGAGCGGTACTACTCGGTCAGGCGCGCCTGAGGCGCTCTTAGGACGCCACCCCCACCCTTCTCTCTCCCTCACTGAGGGAGAGAGAAGGGCTGTCCCCTGGTCGGATGGGTTTCGGCCGCTATCTCCTTCAGCGAGTCTTGCTGGTCATCCCGACACTTCTTGGGGTGACACTCATCACCTTCGCGCTGACATATCTTCTGCCGGGCAACCCGGCCCTGGTGAAGGCGGGGCCCTTGGCGACTCCCGAGTATCTCGCGGAGGTGGAGCGCCTGATGGGCCTGGACCAGCCGCTCCCCGTCCAGTACTGGCGCTACCTGCGGGGGCTCTTCCGGGGGGATCTGGGGCACAGCGAGATGACCGGCCGCCCGGTCCTGGAAGACTTCTTCCAACGCGTCCCGGCCACACTCGAGCTGACTCTGGCCAGCATGCTGATCGCCATCGTGGTGGGCATCCCACTCGGGGTCCTCTCGGCCGTGCATCGGGACACCTCCATCGACCATCTGAGTCGGCTGCTGGGGGTCGGCGGGGTGGCGATGCCGACCTTCTGGACTGGGCTCCTCATGGTGTTCGTCTTCTTTTACTTGCTCGGCCTCGCTCCATCACCTCTGGGGCGCCTGAGCCCCGACCTCACCGCGCCCGCGCGGCTCACTGGCTTCTACGTGGTCGATGCCCTCCTGACGGGCAACGGGCGGGCGCTTGTCTCGAGCCTCCATCACCTCATGCTTCCGGCGGCGACGCTGGGGTTTGCGGTGATGGCCCCCCTCACGCGGATGGTGCGGGCGACGATGCTGGAGATCCTGGAGGCGGACTTCATCAGGGCAGCCTGGGCGGCCGGGCTTCCCCGCCGGCGGATCATCTACGGTGACGCGCTCAGGAACTCGTTGATTCCGGTCATCACGCTCCTCGGCGTCATCTTCGGCTTTCTCATGGCCGGCAACGTGGTCGTGGAGATGGTCTTTGCCTGGCCGGGAATCGGCAACTACGCGGTCACCTCCATCCTCGCCAAGGATGCCGGACCCATCCAGTCCTTCGTCCTCTTTGTGGCGGTGGTCTACGTTCTGGTGAATCTGACCGTGGACCTGGCCTACGGGGTCGTCGACCCTCGCATCCGGCTGCGCTGATGGCCGACCCGAGCGTTGTCCTTAGCGCGGCCCGAGCGAGACGGGCGCGGCTTCTCTGGCGCCGCCTGACCCGGAACCGTCTCTCCTTCGGGGCCCTCTGCACCATCGCGCTGATCACCCTCGCGGCGTGCGTCGCACCATGGCTGGCTCCCTTTGATCCCGACCTCACCAGCGCGGAGGACGCGCTCCAATCGGTCTCGTGGCGCCACTGGTTGGGGACGGACATCTACGGGCGGGATCAACTCTCACGGATCATCCACGCCTCGCGCCTGGACTTGTTGGTGGCTCTGGCGGCGACCGCCATGGCGCTGACCGCCGGCTCCTTCCTCGGAGCGGCGGGGGGTTACCGCGGTGGCTGGCTCGACCAGCTCGTGATGCGTCTGGTGGACACCATCATGGCGTTCCCGGCCTTTATCCTCGCCATGGGGATCACGGCGACGCTGGGAAACACCACGACCAACGTGGTGGTCGCCATCGCCATCACGCACGTGCCGATCTATACTCGACTGATCCGCGGTGAGATGCTCAAGGTCCGGGAGATGGAGTATGCCGAAGCGGCCCGAACCGTGGGGAATCGCTCCGGACGGATCGTCTTCGTCCACCTGCTCCCCAACTGCTTCCCCCCTCTGATCGTCCAGGCGACGCTGGCCATGGGCTTTGCGATCCTCACCGTGGCCACCCTCTCGTTCATCGGCCTGGGGATCCAACCCCCGCAAAGCGAGTGGGGATACATGACTGCCGAGGGCGCGAGCTACATCGTGTCGGGGGAGTGGTGGCTCTTCCTCTTCCCCGGGTGCGCCATCATGGTGACGGTGCTCGCCTTCAACCTGGTCGGCGATGCTCTGCGTGACCTCCTCGACCCCCGCATGCGAGGGGCCCGGTGACCCCCCTTCTCGAGATCGAGAACCTGTCGATCCACTTCAACACCGACGACGGGGTGGTAGAGGCGGTAGATGGCATCAGCCTCGCGGTTCGCCAGGGGGAGATCCTGGGGCTGGTGGGAGAATCCGGCTCCGGAAAGTCGGTGACGGCCCTTGCCGTTCTCGGGCTGATCCGTCCGCCGGGCCGCATCGCAAGCGGGAGCATCCGCTTTGACCGTCAGGAGCTCCTGGAGCTTTCGGAGGAGGCCATGCGGCATGTCCGCGGCGCCCAGATCGCCATGGTCTTCCAGAGCCCCCGGACTGCGCTCAACCCCATCCTCCCCGTGGGCCGCCAGATCGCGCGCCTCTATCAGCTGCACCAGGGCTGCTCCCGTGGCGAAGCCCGGCGGCGGACGTTGGAGATGCTGGCGCTCGTGGGGATCCCAGAACCGGAGCGCCGCGCGGCGCAGTACGCCCATCAGCTCTCTGGCGGCATGTGCCAGCGGGTGATGATCGCCATGGCCCTGGCCACTTCGCCCCGGCTTCTCCTCGCCGATGAGCCCACCACGGGCCTGGATGTCTCCATTGCGGCCCAGATCCTGGACCTGCTGCGTGAGCTGGGTCAGCGGACCGGGGCGTCAATCCTCTTCATCACCCACGATCTCGGGGT
This sequence comes from Methylomirabilia bacterium, assembly GCA_046758385.1. Classification (GTDB taxonomy): domain Bacteria; phylum Methylomirabilota; class Methylomirabilia; order Rokubacteriales; family CSP1-6; genus JBHIAB01. Next base: position 18,238 of record JBHIAB010000024.1, read on the forward strand.
GGTGGCCGGGCTCTGCGACCGCGTGGCGGTCATGCACGCGGGACAGGTGGTCGAGTGGGCCGATGTGCGCACGCTCTTCGGGCATCCCGCCCACCCCTACACGCGGGCCCTGGTCCGGTCGGTGCCGAGGGTGGATCGCGAGGTGACGATGGAGCCGATCCAGGGAACGGTCCCCTCGCTCCTCAAGCCGCCGCCCGGGTGCCGCTACGCCCGCCGTTGTCCGCTGGTGATGGATCGCTGCCGAGAGAGCCAGCCCACGCCGTTCCCGCTGGGTGACGGTCACGTCGTGGCCTGCTACGCCGTCGAGGACTCCAATGCCGTCGCTCATCGCGGTTGAGGGCCTGGTCAAGCACTTTCCGCTGAAAGGGATCGGAGTCTGGTTCGACAGGCTCGGAGGAAGGGTTCCCCCGGCGGTCAAGGCTGTGGATGGGGTTTCTCTTGCAGTGGATTCGGGAGAAACCGTCGGGCTCGTCGGGGAGTCCGGATGCGGGAAGTCCACCGTCGCGCGCTGTCTCTTGCGGCTGATCGAGCCTTCGGCGGGCCGAGTCCGGTTCGATGGGATCGAGTTGATCGCCCTCGAGAACGAACCGCTCCGGCGGCTCAGGCGGGACCTCCAGATGGTCTTTCAGGATCCCACCGCGTCGCTGAACCCGCGGCTCACGGTCCGCCGGACCGTGGAGGAGCCCCTTCGGCTTCACACCGACCTCGCCCGCGCCGAGCGGCGGGCCGCCACCGGGGAGGTGCTGGACCAAGTGAGCCTGGGGCCCGAGCTGCTGGACCGCTATCCGCACGAACTCTCGGGCGGCCAACGCCAGCGCGTCAACATCGCGCGGGCCATCGCCACGCGGCCACGCTTCGTCATCCTGGACGAGCCGACCTCGGCCCTGGACGTGTCGCTTCGGGCGAAGCTCATCCTTCTCCTCGATGAGCTCCGCACGAAGCTCGGCATGACCTACCTCTTCATCTCTCACGACCTGGCCACGGTGAAGTACCTGGCCCATCGGGTGGCGGTGATGTATCTGGGGACCATCGTGGAGCTGGCCCTGACGCATGAGCTGTTTGAACGACCCTTGCACCCCTACACGCGGGCTCTCCTTTCGGCGATTCCCATTCCTGATCCAGATGCGAGGCGGGAACGCCTGACCCTTGCCGGAGAGGTTCCCAGTCCGATCCACATCCCGAGCGGCTGCCGGCTCCAAACGCGCTGCCCGCTGGCTCAACCGGTTTGCGCTCGGCCAGTCCGGCTCCGCGAGGTGGCGCCGAGCCGTCTCGTCGCTTGCCACCTCATCTAACTGAGCCGAGAGAGTGCGAGGAGAGACGGGATGACCCAGCTTCGGACTGCCGAGGAGGTTCACGACCTGATCAGGGGGCTCACCCTCCTGGGAACGGGCGGCGGTGGCCGGCCTGACGTCGGGCTCGAGGTGCTGCTCCCTCACGTGGAGGCAGGCCGACCCATCGGCTGGATCGCTCCCGACGCGGTCTCTGACGACGCCTGGGTGTGTTCGGTCTTCGGCATGGGGTCCATCGCCCCGACCGATCCGCTCCCCGGCGACCAGCGGGTGGCGCTCGGGTACCCGGTGGGCTGGGTCGTCTCCAAGCCCATGGTGCGCGCGGTGGAAGAGCTCCAAGCGTATACGGGACGGAAGATCTCCGCCATCATCCCCTTCGAGCTGGGGGCGGGCAACACAGCCGCGCCTATGGATGCCGCCCTCCGCCTGGGAGTTGCGGTGATCGACGGCGACTGCGCCGGGCGCGCCATCCCTGAGCTCTGCCAGACCACGGCCGCCATCGGCGGCATTCCGTTCACGCCTGGCGCGGTGGCTGACCCGTGGGGGAACGTCTTGATCATGAAGGAGATCCCGAGCCCGCTGCTCGCCGAGCGGATTGGCAAGCTCATCAGTCTCGCCACCAAGCTCCCCGACATGAAAGCCACATGCGCCCATGCCGGCTTTTTGATGCGGGGGCGGGAGCTGAAGGCGATCGTGGTCCCAGGGGGGATCTCACGCGCCCTGGCCGTCGGCCAGGCGATCCGTCAGTCCATTGAACGGCACGACGATCCTGTCGCCGCCGCGGCTCGTGCCCTTGACGGCTGGGTGCTCTTCCGGGGGCGCGTGGTACGGAAAGCCTGGGACAGCCGGGAGGGCTACATGCACGGCACCACGAGCCTTGAAGGCGAGGGTGCGGACCGGGGCCGCACCCTGGAGGTCTGGTTCAAGAATGAGAACCACATCACGTGGCGGGACGGAAGCCCTTGGGTGTGCTCCCCGGACCTGATCATGCTTCTGGATGCCGAGACCGGGACCCCCTATACCAACACGCTCCTGCCCGAGGGCGTGCGGGTGGGGGTGCTGGGTGCGGCCGCCGACGCCAAGCTCCGTTCGAACGAGGCCAGGGATCTTCTGGGTCCGCGCCACTACGGCTACAACCTGGAGTACACTCCCATCGAGAAGCTCGTGCCCAGATGATCTTGAGCCGCAGGAGGGCCACGCCATGCCGATCGTTCGATTCGTTCTGGCGACGCTCAAACCGGGAGTAGAGGCCGAGGACTACGAACGCTTCGAGCGCGAGGTCGACTACGCCGTGTCGGCCCGAATGAAGACCATTGTGAGCTACCGGACGCACCGCATCACGGAGCCGATCGCGATCCCCGGCGGACCCTGGGACTACATCGAGCGGATCGAGATCACCGACCGCCAAGCCTACGAGCAGGAGCTGGCCATCGCCGGGAAGGAGATGATCGAGGAGTTGTACGCCAAGTACCTGGACCGTTCGAAGACGGTCTCGATCTGGTCGGAGCGGATCGAGCCGTGAAGAGCGGGCTCCTGCTTTTGAGTCACGACCCGCCGGGCCGCCTGGTGGAGTTGGCGCGGCTGGCCGAGGCCACGGGCTAGGAGCCATAGCCCGCGATGTGCTTCGCCCCCGCGTGGCACGTACCCTCGGTGCCGGTCGGCTCCGGTTCGCCACCCTCGAGGCGCAGGGCCTCACCCTCCCGCCTGATGTGAAAGCCCGTGTGGCAGGAGTCCCGTACTCGGCGGGCGTGACTCCGTACCTTTCCTTGCTGCCCCTCATCACCGGCCGCTTCGTGGATGCGCTGGCTCTGGCCGGGGCGGTGGGGGAGGTGGCCGAGCGGGTCGTCGCCCTGGGGAGAGCCGGAATCGGGCAGATTGCGATCTACCCCTTCGCCCCGCCTGAGGGGACCGAGGAGGGGACGATCCGCCGGTTTGCAGAAGAGGTGCTCCCGATAGCTCGGAAGGCACTCGCGGAGAGCGGGAGCGCAGGGAGGAGCTAATGGGCGTTGAGGAGAAGTTTCTTGGCGGGAGGGTGGCGCTCGTCACCGGGTCATCGCAAGGCACCGGGGTGGACATCGCTCGGGAGTTGGCTCGGGGCGGCGCGCGGGTGGCGGTCCATTGCCGGCACGCTCGGCGGGAGGCCGAGGCCGTCGTGCAGTCGATCCGTGAGGAGCGCGGAGAAGCCCTGCCCTTCCAGGCTGACATGGCTCGCGGTGAGGACATCCGGCGCCTGGTCGGGGAGGTCGTCGAACGCCTGGGTCCGGTGAGCATACTGGTGAACAACGCCGGGCCGTTCTCGGATACGCCGTTCAGAGCTCTCCCCGAAGCCGACTGGGATTACATCCTCGACGCCAACCTCAAGGCGGTGTACCTGACGGCCCAGCTCGTGGCCAATGGCATGCAGCAGCTTGGGTGGGGACGAATCGTCAACATCGGGGCCACTTCGGCCTTCGTCCGCTCTCATTCCGTCTACGGCCTCGCCAAAGCCGCGCTCCTCCACCTGACCGAGAGCCTGGCGGTCGAGCTTGCCTCGACGGTCACCGTCAACGCGATAGTCCCGAGCCAGATCGCGAGCCCCCGCACCGACCGGATGCCGGAGTACAAGGCGCGCGCCATCGCGGCCACGCCGCTCGGCCGCCTGGTGACCCAGGGAGAGATCGCACGCATGGTGCTCCTGCTCTGCTCTCCCGCCTTCGACTTCGTCACCGGACGGGCCATCATCATGGACGGTGGGCGAATGATTCCGGTTGTTCCCAAAATGAACCTCGCGGTAGGCGTCGAGCCCTGAATTATTGAGAATGACCCTCACCCAGTCCCTCCCCTGAAGGGAGAGGGCGAGGCCAGAGATAGAACGGAGGCTGGCAACATGTCAGTGCGCGCGGTCATGGAGGCGCTCGATCTCCTGGATTCCGCCATGGTGACCGGGGATGAGGTCGCGAAGGCCCTGGGGAAGGTCGGGATCGAGGAGGTCGAGGTCGAGCGCTTCACCGGCGAGCAGGGCAGCACCGATTTCCTCCGAGTCGCCGTCCCCGGGACCCGAGGGCGCCGGGCGGGAGGGACAGCGCCGACCCTAGGGATCATTGGCAGGCTGGGCGGGATCGGAGCGCGTCCCGAGAAAATCGGACTCGTCTCAGACGGCGACGGGGCGGTGACGGCCGTGGCGTGCGCCCTCAAGCTCGGCCGGATGGTCCAAAAGGGCGATCGGCTTCACGGCGATGTGCTCCTCGCCACTCACATCTGCCCGCGGGCTCCCACCATTGCCCATCCCGTGGTGACGATGATGAACTCGCCGGTGGACATGGCGACCCTGAACCGGGAAGAAGTGCGGCCGGAGATGGACGCGGTCTTGTCTGTCGACACGACCCGCGGCAACCGTGTCATCAACCACCGTGGCATCGCCATCTCTCCCACGGTCAAGGGCGGCTGGATCCTCAGAGTCTCCGAAGACCTCCTCACGCTGATGCAGCACGTCACGGGCCGGGCTCCGGTGGTCTTCGCGCTCACCATGCAAGACATCACGCCGTACGGCAACGACCTCTTCCACATGAACTCCATTCTCCAGCCGGCCACCGCCACCGACGCGCCGGTGGTGGGCGTGGCCCTCACCGCCGAGGTGCCAGTGCCGGGCTCGGCCACCGGCGCCTCGCAGTCGGCGGACATCGAGCTGGCGGTGCGGTTTTGCGTGGAGGTGGCCAAGGCCTTCGGGAAGGGGGAATGCCGCTTGTACGACCCCGAGGAGTGGGAGCGCATCCAGCGCCGCTACGGGCCCATGACCGCGCTTCAGACCCTCGGGCGCGTCTGACGGAGAGCCAGAGGCTAGGGCTTCAGGAACTCGAGCCGTTCGCCCGCGCGGTACCAACGAGGCTCCTGTCCCGGCCGAAAGACCTTGGCACGACCCGAGCCGAGGACGGTCACCACGCTGTCCTCGAGCCGCACCAGCGTCCCCTCCTCGATGCCGACGACGGGGTTCGTCCACACCACGTGGTACTCCCGGATGCGCTCGTCGCGCGTCTCGCTGAAGCGGGCCGTGGCCGGGTCCGTCTCCAGGTAATGGGGGTTGATGTTGAAAGGGACGAGGCCCAGCGCCTCGAAGGCCGTGAGCCCCACCACATTCCAGTCGTTGCTGGTCAGGATGCTGGGCCCGGCCACGTTGGAGCCGGCGCTGGAGCCGATGTAGGGCATGCCGGCGCAGACGCGGGCGCGGATCGGCTCCAGGAGTGACGCCTCCCTGAGCCGCTTGAGAAGCGCGTACGTGTTCCCTCCGCCGACGAAGAGAGCCTCCGATTTGTCCAGCGTCGTGAGGGGGTCAGTGTCCCAACGGAGATGAAGCACCTGGACTCCCGCGCCCGCCGGTGGCGGCCCCTCCAGCGCCCCTCGCGCGAGCAGATAGTAAGAGCCCTCGTCGTAGAGGTTGGCGGCGGTCACAAAAGCGACCGTCCTGGCCGGCCGGAGGAACTCGGCAAGCACCGCCTTGCAGTGCTCGAGGAAGGGCTTGCCTGAATTGCTGATCAGGAGGACCCGCATGGCCGGAGCATCCCAACGCTCCCTGGCGCGCCCGGTTCACTATCGAGTGGGCGGAGGCGGCGTGCGAGTGGACCCCTGATCTCCCGGCCGCTGCTTGAGGTGGAGCTCCACGGCCTTTGTGACCAGCGCCAGAGCCTCCGGCTCGGTCCGTCCTCTGGCGCTGACGCCAGGATACTCGACGGCCGTCGCAACGAACTCGCCCCGCTCGGTCTGCTCGACGATGACCTCAAACTTCATCCGCGATCCCCCAAGAACGCTTTTACCATGGGGAGTTTACCTGAGCCTGGGCACCGTCTGCTACCATTTTGCTACCACTTGCTATCTGGGCGAGCT
>JBHIAB010000025.1:0-23403 GCA_046758385.1 Methylomirabilia bacterium
CTGGTGGCCATCAGCAGCACCAGGGTGGCCGGCACGAGCACCTTCCAGGACAGGCCCAGGATCTGGTCCACCCGCACCCGGACAAAGCTCCACCGCACCCATGTGATGAGAAGGAAGAAGAAGACCGCTTTCAGAAGAAACCAGACCGGGCCCGGAAGCCCCGGCCCAAGCCAGCCACCCAGGAAGAGAAGCGTCCCCAAACAGGACACGCCGAACATATGGGTGTACTCGGCGAGCTGGATCAGGGCGAACTTCATCCCGCTGTACTCCACCCGGAAGCCAGCCACCAGCTCGGACTCGGCCTCCAGGACGTCGAAGGGGACGCGGTTCTCCGAGGCAATGGTCGCCACGACGAAGGCGAGGAACGCGAGCTGGCCGATGACCGGGTAGAAGACAAACCACTGCGGCAAGAAGGTGAGCCAAAGCCCTTGCTGCGCCTCCACGATGGCCGAGAGCCTGAGGGAGCCCGCGAGGAGCACGGGAACCAAGGCCGCGAGGATGAAGGGAACCTCGTAGGAGATGATCTGGTTCACGGCCCGCATGACAGAGAGGAGAGCGTACTTGTTGTTGGACCCCCAGCCGCCCATGAAGAGCCCCACGATCTCCAGGGAGGACACGGCCAGGAAGAACAGCATGCCGATGTTGAGGTCGGCCAACCCCAGGCCCGGGGCGAAGGGAATCGTGGCAAAGATCAAGAGAGACGGGACCAGGAACACGATGGGAGCCAGGTTGTACACGGGACGGTCGGCGGCGGCCGGGACGACGTCCTCCTTGATCATCAGCTTCAGCGCATCCGCGATGGGCTGGAGCCAGCCGTGCGGCCGCCCAACCCGGTAGGGACCGATCCGGGATTGCATCCTCGCGGCGAACTTCCGCTCGAGGTACGTGATGTAGGTGACGATGAAGATCAGGGCGTTGAGGAGGACGAAGGCCGCGATGCCGTGGCGGAGGACCTCGTTCACCGGTCAACCTCGCCGAAGACAGGGTCGACCGACCCCATGATGGCCACCACATCAGCAACCTTGTGCCCCGGCACGATGTGGGGAAGGATTGACAGGTTCGAAAAGGACGCGCCCCGCCACTTCAGCCGATACGGTTTGGGTCCTCCGTCGGCAATCAGGTAGACACCCACTTCGCCGCGGGGCCCCTCCACCCGTGCGTACGCCTCACCCTTCGGGACGCGCACCTGGCCCACGGACTTGAGTGCCGGCCGCGAGGAGATGGCTCCCTCCGGCAACCCATCGAGGACTTGGCGAACTATCTTGATCGACTCCCGGAACTCCTGCATCCGCACGCGGTATCGGGCGTAGCAATCCCCGGCCGAGTCCACGGGCACCTTGAAGTCGAAATCTTCATAGGAAGAATAGGGCTCGTGCCGGCGAACATCGTACTCCACCCCCGACCCCCGGATGAGCGGACCGCAGATCCCGACCTCCTTTGCCAGCGCCTCTGAGACGACGCCCACGCCCTGGGTGCGAGCCAGGAAGACCGCATTGGACTCCAACATGTCCTCGTACTCGTCCAGCCGTTGGGAGATGAAGTCGACGGTCCTCCGGCACTGCTCGGCCCAGCCCGCCGGGAGGTCATAGCGCGTGCCGCCTACCTGGTGGAAGCCATACAGCAGTCGGGCGCCGGTGAGTGCCTCGAAAAGGTCCAGCACCATCTCCCGCTCGCGGAAGCAGTAGAGGAAGACGGTGGTCCCACCGCCCAGGGCCCCACCCAGGTCCAGACACCAGGTGCCCAGCCAGAGGCAGTGGGAGGCGACGCGCTGGAGCTCGGCCATCAGGACCCTGAGGTGCTGGGCGCGCTTGGGGACCTCGATCTTGCCGATCTTCTCGGCGGCCATGACATAGGTCAGCTCTGAGGTCATGGCCGCTACGTAGTCGGTCTTGGAGGCGATGGAGGGATACTGAGCGTAGGTGAGCGTTTCACCCAGCTTCTCATGGCAGCGGTGGAGGTAGCCGATCACCGCGTCCATTGCCACGACGGTCTCCCCCTCCAAAACCAGCAGCATGCGAAAGACCCCGTGGGCGGAGGGGTGCTGGGGCCCCATGTTCATGACAAGGCGCTCGCCCCCGCCGTATCCCAGCTCGATGACTTTCCGTGCCTCTGGATCCGGCATCGTCACTTGGCCTCCTCTCTGACCGTGCCTATCGATACGGCGGGTGCGGCGTGTCCACGGCGTAGTCCTTGCGGAGCGGATAGCCTTCCCAATCCTGGGAAAGCAGAATTCGCCGCAGGTCGGGGTGGCCATCGAACCGGATCCCGAACATGTCGTAGCACTCCCGCTCCATCCACTCCGCCCCCCGAAAGAGTCCGGTCAAGGAGGGGCAGGCTTCCTCACGCCCGATCCGCGTCCGCGGCAGGATCCCGATCCTGGCCTCCAGGTTCTCGATTCCGCAGACGACGTCGAACCCGGCCTCCTTCCAGTCCACCGCGGTCAAGAACGAGAAGTAGGTGCAGCCCAGCGTCTCCTTCGCGAAGCGACAGAACTCCGCCCAGCGGTCGACGGGCACCTCGACGGTGAGGTGGAGGGGATCGCCGGCTGGCAGGACACCGAACCGGGCCTGGATCGCCTCACTCGCCTGGGCAGGGGTCATGCTACCCGCAACCCACGCGCGTGCGCGCGCACATCGCCGCTCATCGCTCTCGAATCCCTGATATGGCCGAGGTCAGTCGATCTTGGTGGAGGGTTCGGCACGCTTGCCGGTCTTCTGAAACTCCGAGACCTGTTCCTGGAGTTGGAGGATCCCGTACATGAGGGACTCAGGGCTCGGCGGGCACCCTGGAACGTAGACGTCCACGGGCACCACCCGGTCCACCCCCTTCACGACGTGATAGCCGTGGCGAAACGGCCCGCCCGAGTTGGCGCACGAGCCCATCGAGATCACCCACTTGGGGTCAGGCATCTGGTCGTAAATGTGCTTGAGCATGGGCGCCATCTTGATGGTGACCGTGCCCGACACGATCATCAGGTCCGAGTGGCGCGGCGAGGCCCACGTCACCATGCCGAAGCGCTCCACATCGAAACGCGAGGCGAAGGTGGCCATCATCTCGATGGCGCAGCAGGCCAGCCCGAAAGTAACAGGCCAGATGGACGACTTCCGCGCCCAGTTGAACAGCTTCTCCGCAGAGGTCACGGCGAGCCAGCCGCCGGGAAAATGCTCGATGGTCTCGAAGAGTTTCTCGACCACCGCGCCGGCCTTGTCCCCCTCGGGTCGCTCCTGTAAGTACTTCTCGCGCTCCTGAAGATCGTTGAAGTCGCCCCAGACCGGCGGCGGAACCTGCGGGACTGGGGCTTTCACTTCCACTCCAGCACCCCCTCGCGGTAGGCGTAGAGCCAGCCCAGGAACAGAATCCCGAGGAAGAGCGCCATGATCCAGACGGCGGACAGGCCCAGACCCCTCAAGTTTAGCGCCCAGGGAAAAAGAAAGACGGCGAGCGCGTCAAAGATGATGAAGACCAACGCCACCAGGTAGAACCCGACCGGATACTGATACCAGGCTTCTCCAATGGGCTCCGCCCCGCATTCGTAGTTGAGGAGCTTCTGCGGCTCAGGGCGTGCCGGTCTGAGCACGGCCGCCGCCCCGAGGCTGACGACCGCGAAGGCCAGAATCATTCCCGCATAGATCACCACTGGCAAATAGTCGGACACGGAAAGTCTCTTTGACTCGGCCGGGATCGCACGATGAGTATATCATAGCGGTCAGACGCCTTGAAAGGTCGACTCCCTTTGGTCGTTGATCGCGCCGGTGCCCCGCACGAGGCTCGGCGGCCCAACCGTCACTGGAATGCCGGCATGACCTCGCTCGCGAGGAGCTCGAGCTCGCGCATGATGTGGCCGTGCGGCATGCCCGGGAAGAAGAGACGGCAGATCAGGTGGGTCATGCCGTATTGCTGCACGAAGCGCCTGATCCTGGCGATCACCTGCTCGGGCCCGCCGATCAGGAACCGATCCTCCGCGAGGCGGTCCAGGTCGGTGGCGATGCTGGCATCGATGAACGGGTGCCGCCAGCCACCGGCGTACTCGTGGCGGTAGGAGACCATGATGTGACGCTCGGCCAGCTCGCGCGCCTTCCGATCCGTGTCCGCGATGATCACGTCGCGGGTGAGCGGCCATTCGGTGATCGGGGTAGTGAATCCAGCAGCCGCCCGGTGGGCCAGGAACTTCTGCTTTCCGGCGAGCAGGCGGCTCAGCTCGGCTGTCGGGCCGGGGATCCAGTTCTGCGCCAGCGTCGCCGCCCGCCTGAGCGTCAGCTCTCCCCACCCCCCGATCCAGATCGGAGGGTGAGGCTTCGTGACCGGCTTCGGTTCGATCCGGCCGTTCTCAACCGAGTAGTGGTGACCCTTGACCGTCACGGTGTCTTGGGTCCAGAGGGCCGTCATGAGCTTGAGGCCCTCCTCGAAGCGGGCCCCGCGTTTCGCGAGTGCCGCGCCGTAGAGCGCGAACTCATCGGGTTTGTAGCCGATCGCCGTGCCGAGCACAAACCGCCCTCCCGACATGCCATCCAGGATCGCGACGTCCTCGGCCAGGCGCACCGGATGATAGAAGGGAAACACCAAGATGTCGGTGCCGAGCAACACGCGCGAGGTGCGCGTGGCGAAGCCCGCCAGGACGAGGAGCGGCGAGGGCCAATAGTGGTCCTTCACCCCGTGGTGCTCCTCCATCCAGACCGAGTCGAAACCCAGTTCCTCGCCCCGGACGACCTCCTCCAGCGCCTCCCGGCAGAACTGTCCCCCCTCGGTGGGGATGAAACCGATCTTGAGCCGTGCCATATGGGATCTGTCCCCCGATGGCTCGGAATCTAGCGCAGTCTCCTGCCGGTTTCAACCCTGGGACGAGCCGCGCATCTCGCACGAGGTGCGCACGGAGGAACGCCGCTTGCTCACCGCGGCTGCTTGGGGGCCTGAGTTGCCTCTCCGAGATCTGCTTGAGTTCGCCAGGCCGTTGCCCCTTGACGCGGAGGTCTCTCCCCCGGTAGGGTCATGTCATGGCACTCCTCGGAGCCGGGATCCTGGCCATCTGGAACGACATCGCTGCCGGCGGCGATGCCGAGTTCAACCACTGGCACACCAGGGAGCACTTCCCTGAGCGGCTTGGGGTTGCCGGGTTCCTCCGCGGGCGCCGCTACCTGGCAGTGAACGGGAGCCCGACGTACTTCACCCTCTACGAGACGGAGACCGTCGAGACCCTCGCCGGGCCAGCCTACCTCGAACGGCTGAACCACCCCACCCCCTGGACACGCCGCGTGCTCCCACTGTTTCAGAACACCAACAGGACGGCGTGCCGGGTGACGCTCAGCCTGGGCCTCGGGGTTGGAGCCGCGGTGGCGACGCTTCGCATGGGACCTGTGCCAGGGCGAGAGGACGAAGTGCGGGCATGGCTGACCGCGACCGCCCTGCCCGAGCTCGTCGAGCGACCGGGCCTCGTCGGGGCTCACCTGGGCGAGGCAGACCTCTCGGCGACCCGGGTCCCCACCGAAGAGCGCACGCTCCGGAGCCAGGAAGACGAGATCGCCCGATGGGTCATCCTGGTGGAAGGAATCGAGGCCGGGGGCGTGGAAGCGGCATGCCGGGACCTTTTGAACCCAGGAGCCCTCGCTCGCCGCGGGGCCTCGCTGGACAGTGCCCTCAGCGTCTATCGGCTGCTCTACTGCCTCGCCCGCTCGTCCTGATCCGGCTCGCGGACCAGCGGCGCTCAGCTTGACGAGGGCATCTGCTTGAGTACGGAGATCGCGCCGGCGAACGCCTCCAGAGTCCGCTCCACATCCTCGTCCGTGTGGGCCAGCGATATGTAGATCTTCTGCGAGCCCTTGAGGACGCCGCGCTTGAGGCACTCCTGGTTGAACGCCTTGAGCAGCGCCTGGTCGCTGGTGAGGGTGGAGCGGTAGTCGATGATCGGCTGATCGGTGAACAGCACGTCGAAGAGAGGGCCGTCCCCCACCACCTGGGCGGGAACCCCTGAGCGCGAGACGATCTCGGCCAGCCCATCCTTGAGCCGGGCCCCGATCCGATGGAGGCGAGCGTAGGTGCCCGGCTTTCTGAGCTCGGCGAGTGTTGCCAGCCCCGCCTGAGCCGCCACGGGGTTGCCGTTGAGGGTCCCCACCTGGGAAACGAACTCCGGGGTCCCCTCGAGCGCCGGATCCAGGCTCTGCATGATCGCCTCTCGACCACACACGGCGGCAAGAGGAAAGCCGCCCGCGATGACCTTGCCGTAAGCCGCCAGGTCCGGGATCACTCCGTAGTACTCCTGGGCCCCGCCGTAGGCGAAGCGGAAACCCGTCACCACCTCGTCGAAGATGAGGGGAATCTGGTGACGCTCGGTCAAGGCTCTCAGGCCCTGGAGGAAGCCCTTCTCGGGGGGGATCACCCGCTGGAACGGCTCGACGATCACCCCGGCGAGCGAATCGCCGTACACGGCGAGGATCGCCTCGGTCGTCGCCAGGTCGTTGTAGGGAGCGATGAGCACCTCTCCTTCCAGGACGTGGGGGATCCCTGCCGAGTCCGGGGTCGGCGCGGGGAACGCTTTCGGCGACCTCGGAGTCGAGCTCATGAGGGCGTAGTCGTGGCTCCCGTGGTAGCCGCCCTCGAACTTGAGAATCTTGTCGCGCTTGCGGTGAGCCCGCGCCAGCCGGAGGGTGAAGAACGTCGCCTCGGAGCCGGTGGAAGTGAAGCGGACCTTGTCGCAGCAAGGCACGGCGCGCACCAGTTCCTCGGCCAGGAGAATGCTGGGTTCGTTCAGGAGAAAGTAGGTGGAGCCCTTGGCAAGCTGCTCGGTGACCGCAGCCACGACGGCCGGATGGCTGTGGCCGAGAAGCATCGGGCCCGAACCCAGGAGGTAGTCGATGTACTCCCGGCCGCTCACGTCGTAGAGCTTGGAACCCTTGCCTGATTTCACGACGAAGGCGAGCTCGGCGGGGAAGCGAGAGGTACCGAGGACGCCCCCCGGGAGGGAGCGGGCAGCCTTCTCAAGCAGGCGGGACTCCTCAGGAAGCCTCGACCTCGGTTCTGTCATGGCACCCCCCTAACCGCCGTCTCGCTCGCCAAAAGACGGCAAGATTCGCCTGATCTCCACGCGCTCTCCCTCACCAATGCCGAGCATCGCAAGCCCGTCTGTCGAGAGACACCCGTGGTCGCCCTCCGCGGCGTCCACTTCGACCCAGGCCCGGAGCGGCGCCCCCTGGCGGCCCACAAGCTCCACGATGTCACCACTCCCCACCCCGAGCCTCGCCACAGCCGCGCGGGTGAGCCGGCAGACCCGGTGGCCTTCCTTATACTCCAACCCCTTCTCGGAGCGCAACCGGATCGCTGGCGTGGCGAGCCCGAGCTGCTCGCGCCGTGTCTTGGTCGCTGCCTGGTCGACCACTCCCCCCCGCAGCACCACCCCGTACACTGCCTCGGCCTTGGCGGGGCTGATCAACCCATCCGCGAGATCGCGGGCCACCAGGGCCGGATCGCGCTCAAGCGGATCACCATACCCTCCGCCGCCCGAGGACTGCATGGCCACGATGTCTCCCTCCTGGAGAGGAAAGCCACTGACCTTCCCCGGTACGGCGGAGGGCTGAAGCTCCCTCCCGTTTCGGATCACCGTGAACCGGTTCGGAGCCCCCGAGCGGCCCCCGCAGACGCCGTAGGGAGGTAAGTGGGCTTTCTCCGCCAGCACCGAGAGCTGTGCCCGAGGCGCCAGGAGTCGGACCTCGTGCCGGAGCCCGAGCCCTCCCCGCCACTGGCCGTCGCCTCCCGAATCCGCCCTGAGGCTCGTCCGCTCCACCCGGAGCGGGTACTTCTGCTCCACAGCCTCCACGGGCTGAAGCGTGGTGATGTCGCTCTCGGTGAAAGTTCTCACCGTGTTGTTGCCGTCACCGCCTTCGAAGGCGCCGGTGCCGCCAGCCGGATACTCGTAGAAGATGAACGTCGCGCCTGTGCGGGGATCGGCTCCGCCCACGTAGCAGTGGTTCCCGCCTCCCTTGAGGTCCCCCGTCACCTTTCCCTTGATCGCCTGGGCCAGCGCGCCCATCACCGCCGACTCGACGGCATACTTGACCTCCACCATCCCCCCGCAGGGCGCGGGGAGCCGGGCATTGACGACGGTCCCCGCCGGGGTGATCACCTCGAGCGGACGGAACGCGCCCGAGTTGATCTCTCCCCCCGGGTCGAGGAAGGCCTTGAGGATAGTGAACGCGCCAGTAGGTGCCATCGCCGGTCCCACGTTGGTCGGGCCCGCCGTCTGAAGCGCTGAGCCAGTGAGATCGACGGTGATCGAGTCCCCCGCCACGGTGACCCGGGCCCGGATCAGGAGCGGCTCGAGGCGATCGCGGCCGCCTTCCAGATAAGCCTCGTAGCAATAGTCGCCTTCCGGCAGCTCGCGGATTCGTTGCCGCATCCGCCGCTCCGCTCGATCCAGGAGCTCCTCGATGCAGGCCCGGAGCCTAGGGGTCCCGTAGCGCGCCATGAGGCCTTCCACCCGTTCCGCGGCCTTCTTGCACGTCCCGACCATCGCCCGGAAGTCCCCCTCCCGATCCTTGGCGACGCGCATGTTGGCGAAGAGCACTTCCAGCACCGCCCGGTTCGGCCGGCCTCGCTCGTACACCTTGATCGGCGGGATTCGCACTCCCTCCTGATAGATTTCGGTCACACCTCCCGACAGACTCCCGGAGGTCATCCCCCCCACGTCTCCCCAGTGGGCGCGGATCACCGGGAAGAGGAAGAGCTCGCCGTCGGCAAAGAGGGGGTAGATCATAGCCAGGTCGTTCAGGTGTGTGCCGCCGGTGTACGGGTCGTTGTGGAGGAAGATGTCGCCGGGATGGATGTCCGTCCCGAACTTCTCGCGAACGGCCTTCATGGACCAGGCAACAGGGACGATGTGGAGCGGGTGATCCTGGCCCCGGGACATGGCCACGAGCTGGGCGTCGGCGTCCATGAGGACGCAGGAGAAGTCCTCCCCCTCGTACAGGATCGAGGAGTAGGAGGTCCGCACCAGGTTCACGCGCATCTCCCGGACGACGGAGGAGAGCCCTTCTCGGACCACCTCGAGGGTGATGGGATCAATCATCGCGATGGATGAACAGGCGACCCGTCGCCAACCAGCACGTCGATATCGCTGTCCGGACGAAAGTCGTCCCGGAGGACGGAACCAAAGAACATGTCTGGCTCCTCGAATCGGTCCAGATTCTGACCAAACCTTACGCCTCGGGCCCTTTCAACTCAACCCTCTCTCCAGGAGCAGGCTCCCCCACCGGTCGAGGGAGGCGCGCCAGCCCGGGAAGATCACTGCAGTGGCTCCGAACTCCTCCACGATGGCTGGGCCGGGAATCGCTGCTCCCGCAGGGAGGCGCTCGCGCTCGTAGACAGGACAGGCCACGAAGCCATCCTGAAAATACACCGGCCGCTGCTCACTCTGCGCTTCGGCAAGACTTCGTGTCTCGCTCTGGTACTGGCGAAGGTCAGCTTTGGAGACCAGGCCGTAAGCCGTGAGGCGCAGGTTCACCACCTCCACCTCCCCAGCCTCATCCGCATGGCCGTAGGTCTGGAGATGACGGCGATGGAAGTCCCCGGCGAGCTCCGGCTCAGTCATCGTGTCCGGGCCCACCGGCACGCTCAGCTCGAAGGCCTGGCCGAGGTAACGAAGGTCGAGCGAGCAGGCCAGGCGCATGTCGCGAGGGGCAAACCCCTCGTGCCCAAGCCTGGCTTCGGCGTCGGCCTTCATCCGCGTGAAGATCTCTCGGATCGGCTCGACCTCGGAGAGCGGCCCGATTCGGGTCTGGGCGAGATCGTGCTTGATGTCAGAGGCAAGAAGCCCGAGCGCGGAGAAGTTCCCCGGAAAGGGTGGAATGAGGATCCGCTCGATCCCCAGCTCCTCAGCCACGAGGATGGCGTGCATGGGCCCCGCCCCGCCGAAGACTACGAGTGTGAAATCCCGCGGGTCGTGACCTCGCTGGATCGTGATCTCGCGGATCGAGGAGGTCATCCGCGCAACAGCGATCCTGATGATGCCGTCGGCCAGCCGGTGGAGATCGAGGCCTGGAAGCCTGGCCCCGACGCTCGCGATGGCATCCCGGGCGAGCGTCGGATCAAGCCGGATCGTCCCGCCGAGGGACCGGCCCGTGCCGATCCGTCCCAGGAGGAGATTGGCATCGGTCACTGTGGCCTCACGACCGCCGAGGCCGTACGAAGCCGGGCCGGGGTCAGCACCGGCTGACTGGGGCCCCACCTGGAGCGAGCCGTCCACATCCACCCAGGCAGTACTGCCGCCCCCCGCGCCCACACTCCTGATGTCCATCTGCGGAGTCTTCACGGGGAAGGCGGCGATCAGATTGTCTGTGGTGATGATGGGGGAGAGGTCACGCACCAGACACACGTCCGTGCTCGTTCCGCCCATGTCATAGGTGATGAGATCCCCGAGTCCCACTTGGCGACCGATGAAGACAGCCTGACTCACCCCTCCCGCGGGACCCGAGAACACCGTCTTGATCGGCAGCCGCCTCGCGGTCTCGACCGTCAGGACCCCCCCGCTCGAGCCGACCGTGAGCACGCCAGTCCGGTACCCCGCCCCCACCAGCTCCCGCTCCAGCGCTTCCAGGTAGCGCCCGATGAGCGGCTGAATGTAGGCGTTGAGGACCGTGGTCGAAAAGCGCTCGAACTCGCGGTACTCCGTCACCACCTCTGAGGAAAGCGAGACCGGAAGCCCCGGAAAGGCGTGGCGAATCCAGGCGCCCACGAGCTGCTCGTGGGAGGCGTTGGCATAGGAGTGCAAGAGGCAGACCGCGAAGGCCTCGGGCCTCTGCCGCGCCATCTCTTCCGAGAGACCCCTCATCTCGGCCTCATCCACGGGCCGGAGCACGCTTCCGTCATGCAGGATCCGCTCCTCGACCTCGAACCGGAGCGGCCGGGGGACCGGGGGCTTAGGCCGGACGAAGGTGGGGTTGAAGAGCGCGGGAATGTTCCGCTTGGTGCGCCCGATCTCAATGAGGTCCCTGAACCCCGCAGTGGTGACCAGGGCGACACGGGCCCCCATCTTCTGGAGGATCGCGTTGGTCCCCACCGTGGTCCCATGCACGATTCTGCGGACCGCGGGGCCAGGCACGGCCAGTTCCCCCAGGCCCTTCAAGACGGCGCGCCCCTCATCCCGCGGGATGGAGAGCACCTTGGTCACGCGGACCACACCGGTTCCCTCGTCGACGGCCGTGATGTCGGTGAAGGTCCCGCCGACATCAATTCCGACTATGATCATCGGGCACCCTCTCGTGGTTCTTCCGTGAGAGCTACTTGTAAAAGTTCCGCGGCCAGGCGTGAGCTCTGAGCGTCGCCAGCTCCTGCTCCCTCAAGGGCACGCCGGCGGCGGCGCAGTTCGCCTCCAGGTGCTCCGGCCTCCGCATTCCCGGGATGACCGTGGACACCTCGGGATGGCTCAAGCAGAACTTCAGCGCCGCCTGAGCAAGGCTCCGGATCTCCCCGCGGACCAGAAACTTGAGGCCCTCCACCCGCCTGAGGGTTTCGGCGAGCCGCTCGCCACGAAAATACTCGCGGCGAAAGTCCCCCGGCGGAAACCGCGTGTCGGGCCCGAAGGCGCCCGTGAGGCTTCCCTCGTCGAACGGGACGCGGGCGATCACCCCAACCCCGTGGGCCTGGCAGAGGGGGAAAAGCGCGTCCCGGGGCGACTGGTCAAAGATATTAAAGATGACCTGCACGCTGTCAATCAGCCCAGAGGTGATGGCGCGAAGCGCCGTGTCCGGCCGGTGATCGAGGACCGAGACCCCGAAAGCGCGGATCTTCCTCTGGGCCTTCAACCGAACGATCGCCTCCTGCCAGTCGGGCTCATCGAGCCACTCGTCGAGCCAGATGTGCAACTGCTGGAGGTCAAGGCTGTCGAGGCCCAGGTGCTCGAGGCTCTGCTCCGTCGCACGGATGATCCACTCCGCCGGGAAGACCACCCGGGCCGGCGTTCCGGGGCGCGGTGGCCAATCTCCCCCTTTCGGGGGAATCTTCGTGGCCACTCGAATGGCGCCGCCGTACTCGCGGATCGCCCGTCCGACGAGCTGCTCGCTGCGGCCGTTGCCGTATGCCAGCGCAGTGTCCACGAAGTTGACCCCCAGCTCGAAGGCCCGACGAAGGGCCCGAAGGGAGAGGCGGTCGTCGGTCGGGCCCCAGTACGTCCCTCCGATCCCCCACGCCCCGAATCCGATCTCTGAGACCTCAAGGCCGCTTCGTCCCAGCGTCCGATAGCGCATCAGCGCGTCCGCTCAGGTGCCCAGGTGCTCACTGAAAGTCGAGGGCTCGATAGTCCTTGGGGTCGAATTCTCGAATCACCCGCAACTCGTCGGCGGTGGGCGGTGGGGTCTCGGGACAATCGGGAGGGATCCCCAGAGCAAACCCGGTGTGTGCCCGCACCGTCTCGGGGCGCACCCCCGGATGGAGGCTCTCCACCGCCAGGTGATCCTCGACCCGCCTCATCACGCAGAGCGGGGTGACGACCCGATCCACGTTTCCTGCCGCGGTGACGAAGCCCAGCTTCTCGACGAAGGTGCGGTGATCATGCTTGGTGCGCCAGAGAATCACGCGGCGGGCGGTGGGCATGATCACCGCCGCGCCCCCTCCCCCCGGCAGGCGCACCTGCGGGCGCTCTAGGTCACCGATGACGCTGGAGTTGGTTCGGCCCGCCGCGTCGATCTGCACCGCCCCGAGGAACATCACGTCGAGCTGGCCCCGCATCACGAGCTGATAGAACTCGACCTGATCCACGATTCCGGGAGTGCCGGCTAGGAGCGCCGGATCGGACGAAGAGAAGGGAAGCGTCTGGGGCCGCGCGTCGATCCCTCCGCCGATGTTGAGATAGACCAGGTTGGGGGCGTGGAGGCGACGGGCCAGCTCGATGGCGAGCATGGGGAGCGTGGAGCCGACGCCGTTGAAGACCAGCTCGCCATCCCTCAGGAGGCGGGCCATCGCCACCGCCATGATTTCGGGCGGGCCGAACTCCACGGTCGCGCTCAGCGAATCCGCTTCGCCAGCTCGCGGTGGGAGCAGGCCGTCACTCGATGACCTCCCAGCGGGGCTGGAAGGTGTCCAGGAGCGAGCGGCTCCGCGCGTCGAGAACATGCTCCCGTTCGGGAACCTCCAGGTGCTTGGTCTCCCCGCAGAGCGCTGTGGTGAAGTAGCGCTGCCCGGTGTCGCACGCCAGCACCACGATGGACGAAAGCTCCGGATGCCTCCGCGCCAGCTTCACCGCAGCGGCGGCGTTGCACCCCGACGAAATCCCGCAGAAGATGCCTTCCTCGCGGGCGAGGCGCTGGGCCATCGCCAGGCTCTCCCCCGTCGAGACGGCGATCACGCCGGTAAGGAGGCTCAAGTCCAAGTTCTCAGGGACGAAGCCATCGCCGATCCCCTCGATCCCGTGGGGCCCCCACTGCTTGCGGGCGAGGATCGCGCACTCGGCGGGCTCCACAGCGTACAGCGCAACCCGCGGGTCTCGCTCACGGAAGTAGCCCCCCGCCCCCGTGAGGGTCCCCCCCGAGCCCTGGGCCGCCACAAAGGCTCCAAGCTTGCCCTCGCACTGCTCCCAGACCTCCGGGCCGGTGGTCTCATAGTGCGTGGCAACGTTGTCGGCGTTCGTGAACTGGGCGGGGACCCAGTAACGGTCAGGATCATTCAGCCGGATCTCCTCGAGCTTCTCGAGCGAGAGATCCACATCACTCTCACCCCCGGGCGTGAACACCAACTCCGCCCCGTAGGCCCGCATGAGCTTCTTGCGCTCCTCGCTCATCCCGTCGGGCATGACGATGATGCAGCGGTACCGCTTGACCGCGGCAACGAAGGCGCTGGCCGCCCCCGCGTTCCCTGTCGAGCACTCGAGCACCGTCATGCCCGGCTTGAGCTCGCCGCGTCGCTCGGCCCGAGTGAACATCTGCAGATAGATGCGGTCCTTGAAGCTTCCCGTGGGGCTGTACCATTCGAGCTTCATGAAGAGGCTCGGCCTGAGGCCGGCCGTCACGCGATTGAGGCGAACCACCGGGGTCCGACCGATGGCCTCGGTCACGCTCCCGAGGGCGCGCGAGTACCTCTGCCATTCAGTCGCGCTCATCGTCGCGAAGATCCTCCGTGTCCCTGCAATGCGATGCCCGGGAGAAGTCTCGCACGGTTCGGGGAGGGGCGCCAGTCACACCGCGTCAAGCCGGCACTCCGCATTCCGCCTATCTCCGCGCCCGAAAAACCTCTCTTGGGGGTTATGTTCCCGGCCGCCGATGACGATCTATATAACTTAATGGACCAGGGGGGTACCTATGTCCGGAAACCCTGTTTGTCAGGACTCGGCGCTACCGGAGAGACTCTGCCGCGAGGTGGGCACGCATCGCGCGCTCCCCAGGGGCCAGGCGCGGGTCTGGAGGTGGTGGCTGGGATGAGGTCTGGGCGTCAGGCCCGGGTGCTGGTCGTAGACGACGAGGCCCGGAATCGGGAGTTCCTCGAGGAGGCGCTCACCCGGCTGGGAGACAAGGTCGTCGCCGCCGAAGACGGGCTCAAGGCCCTCGCGGAAGTGAAGCGCGAGCTTCCGGACCTGATCATCCTGGACATCGCCATGCCGGGACTCAGCGGCCTCGATGTCTGCCGCGCCCTGAAGCAGGACTCCAAGACCCGGCTCATCCCGGTGGTTCTCCTCACCGCCCTGGGCGATCGCGAGACCCGGATCGCGGGGCTGGAAGCCGGGGCCGACGACTTCTTCAACAAGCCCTGCGACCTCCGGGAGCTGAAGACCCGGATCCGCTCCCTCCTGGACCTCAAGCGCTTCACCGACGAGCTGGAGCACGCCGAGACGATGATCACTAGCCTGGGCTTGGCGGTGGAAGCTCGCGACACCTACACCGGCGGCCACTGCGCCCGCCTCGCCAAGGCCGCCCTCGAGCTGGGCCGGCGTCTCGGCCTCGAGGACCAGGCCCTTCGGGTCCTCCGCCTGGGCGGCTTCCTCCATGATCTCGGCAAAATCAGCATCCCCGACCACATCCTCCTCAAACCCGGCCCGCTGACCGAAGAAGAGCGAACGCTGATGCGAGCCCACCCCGTCATCGGCGAGCAGCTCTGCCAGCCCATGCACTCGCTGGATGACGTGCGCCTGGTCATCCGCTACCATCACGAGCGCTGGAACGGAAGCGGCTATCCCGACAGCCTGGCCGGCGACGCGATTCCTCTGACGGCTCAGATCCTCGGTCTGGTGGACGTCTACGACGCCCTCGTCACCCAGCGCCCCTACAAGCCCCCGTTCTCCAGAGAGAAGGCCGTGGAGATTCTCCAGTGGGAGGCGGCCAACGACCTCTGGAACACGGAGGTTCTGGCCGAGTTTGTCCGCCTCGTGCGGGAGGGGTCGGTGTAGGGAGCTTCAGAGGGCGCCGGACCTACACCCTGAAGCGCTCGCTCGCCCTCCGGTTCAGGCCGAGCCCGATCCCCGGCCTCTGCGGAGGAAGAACCTGGCCTTCCACCACATCAAGCGCCTCCTCGAAGAGCTCCTGCCACCCTGACTCCCTCCGCTATGCTCGGCTGGCTCGCCGACATGACGTGAGAATGTCGTGTCAAGTTTCGCTGATGCGGGTGTAGAGTTTACACTGCCACGATCCCCGAACAATAGGAGGATGAGTAGATGAAACTCGGCTTCTCGCTTCCCGTTGCGGGCGCCTGGGCGTCACCCGAAAACCAGGTCCGGCTGGCCCGGCACGCCGAGGCGCTGGGGTATCACTCGCTCTGGGTCTTTCAGCGGTTACTCTACGCCCTCAAGCCGAAGAACGACTATCCGCCGATGCCCGGCCAGGCATGGCCCAAGCCCTTCGAGCGCGTGATGGATCCCATCGTCAGCCTCGCGCACGTGGCGGGAGCGACCACACAGATTCGCCTTGGGACCAGCGTCCTGATCCTGCCCTACTACTCGCCGATCCTGCTCGCCAAGCAGCTCGCGACGCTCGACCTCGTCTCGGCGGGACGCCTCCACGTCGGGCTGGGCGTCGGCTGGTCCGAGGACGAGTACGACGCCGTCGGCGTGCCGTTCAAACAGCGCGGCAAGCGGGCGGAGGAATTCCTTCACTGCCTCAAGGCCATCTGGACCCAGGAGGTTGTGGAGTTCCGTGGCGACTTCTACCGGGTCCCCAGGTCCAAGGTTGAACCGAAGCCCCTCCAGAAGCCGCATCCTCCGATCACACTTGGCGGTTACGCCCCTGCCGTGATCAAGCGAGCTGCCGCGCTCACCGACGGGTACAACGGGGGCAACGTCCCGCTGGACAGGGTCGTGCCCCTCGTGAAGGAACTCCGCGCCGCCGCCGAGGCGGTGAAGCGCGATCCTCGATCCCTCCACGTCGTGTCCCGGGGCTCCTTCCAGCTCCACGACTCACCCCGGGGTGCGAACCGGCGACCACTCTGGGGCACGCTGGACGAGATCCGCGAGGACATCCGGCGCTACGCGGAGGCGGGGCTCACCGAGCTCTTTCTCGAAGCAAACTTCGATCCGAAAGGCGCCCGGCTCGAGCAAATGTTGGACGTCATGACCGCGCTCGCCCCAAGAGGCGCGGAGGTCTGATCCACCCAAAGCGCCGCCACGGTGGAAGGTCGGGGGTACTCGCGCGCGACTCGTGGAAACAGCCAGCACACAAAGAAGGACACGGCGTCCCCGACGCCCGCCTATCCGAGGTGGGCGTAGCCTTCGTGCGCCTGGAGCCGGGTCACGAGGTCACCGAGGCCCAGGTCATCGAGCATTGCCGCGGCAAGATCGCCTCCTTCAAGATCCCCCGCCACGTGATCTTCGTGGACGACCTCCCGATGACGAGCTCGGGCAAGATCCAGAAGGTCAAGCTCCGCGAGGACGCACGGCGCCGGCTCAAAGTGATTGAATGAGCACGGACCAGGAGCCTGGGGTCCGAGGCCGGACGCACTAGCGACGGAGGCCGCGCCTTCCGGCACGTCACGCGGCGGCCTGGTCATCGTGCAGGAAATCTTTGCTGGGCCTTGCCTTGACAGCGTCCGCTGAGGCCGCTTAGACTCCCGTACATTCGAGGCCGCTCGCAGAGGAGGCTCTGCGAGCGACGCGGCGCAGACCAGGTGGATCGAAGGCGCATAGAGTAGAGAGCGGAGGGAGACACGGAAGGGTGCTTCGCGGTATGCGCGCTGAAACGAACACAAAACAATCAAATACCGCGGGAGAAACGATGTGGAGAAATTGGGGTATAGCGGCGATCACGATTGTCGTATGTGGACTTGTGCTGACCGGTGGTCAGGTAAGCGTCGCCGCAGTGAAAACCCAGCCGGGCAGGTCAGGTGATCGCGGCGCAGCGTCACAGGCTGAGTTTCATTACACAAATGGACTTGTTCTGAGCAATAGGGGCCAGCTCGATCATGCGCTTTTGGAGTTCCAGGAAGCCCTCCGGCTCAAACCGGATTATGTCGAGGCTCATACTGGATTGGGAGCTATCCTCGCCGTCAAGGAGCGACTTGACGAGGCGATCCGGGAGTTCCAGGAAGCCCTCCGGCTCGAGCCGACTCATGCCGACGCCCATCTGTACTTGGGGCTGACCCTTGCAAGAAAGGCCGAAGTGGACAGGGCGATCCAGGAGCTTGAGCAAGGTCTTCGGTTGAAACGGGCCGCGCTCGAAGAAATTAACCCCTTTGAAGTGTCATTGGTGCAAGTGGTCTTGGAGCAGCTCCGCTTCATCAAGAAGCAGGACGAAGATGGCAGGACACACCTCGAGAAGCAGTTTGAGACACTACAGAAAGATCTAGAACGGCATCAGGCCGAGGAACGAAGGAATCTTGAGAAGAGTTATCGTGATGCCCTGAGAGACCATGAGAAGGGTACGAAGGGGGTCATTCAGTCGTATAGCAGCGATGTCGAACGGCGCTTCCGGAGGCTTCTGACGATCAAAAAGCTCATCTCGCCCTAAAGCACAGATCTTCAGCTCTTCGGTCTGCCAATCCAGTAGAGCTAGGTAGGGCGCGACTTAGGCTGGATCACGAAACTGCGGGGCGCGTTTCTGCAAGTTGGCTTGAACCGCCTCAATCTGGTTTGGTCTTCCAAGCAGGGCCAGTTGCAGCCGTTCCTCCAGACGCAAGCCCTCTTCGAGGGTTGCAGTGACAGCTTTGTTGAGCAGTCGCTTTCCGGCACGAATCGCGTCCGGCGATTTCCCAGCGATCTCGCGAGCCAGTGCCACGGCCGCATCGAGAGGATTCTCGCTGAGGTAGGTGGCCAACCCGAGCTGGACGGCCTCGGTGCCGGAGATGACCCTGCCGGTGAAGGTCAATTCCTTCATCACATCGAGGCGGGCGAGATGGCGGAGGCTTTGGGTGCCCGTCATGTCAGGCACCAGTCCCCATTTGATTTCCATCACCGACAGCCGGGCGTCCGGAGCTACAAAACGAATGTCAGCTGCGAGAGCAATTTGCAGGCCTCCGCCATAGGCGACACCGTGCACGGCGGCGATCACTGGGACGGGCATCGCGACCCATACGTAGGCCGCCAACTGGGCCAAGTTGGCCAGGCTGCCGTCCTCGCGATCAAGAAGGTTCGGCGGCAGCTTTCCCTCATCGGACCTCGCCATGAAACTAGCAAAGTCCAAGCCTGCGCAGAATGCGCGCCCCGCTCCTGACAGCACGACGGCGCGCAATGACTCGATGGCGGCAAGCTTCCTGCCGGTCGCGACGAGAGCTTCGATCATGGCGCTGTCTAGGCCATTGAGTTTCTCAGGCCGGTTTAAGCGCACATCGGCAACACCATCCTCGATGGACACAGTGACACGTTCGGACATTAGGCTTCTCCTCCCGCTTGTGATTGTCCAGGGACCCGACTCAGGGGCATGGCTGCCCCCCCTAAAGGCCATCGTCTAGTGCCGTTCCAACTATTTGTGACGACTTTCGCCAGACAGCCGTACGGAATCTGGAGCGGGCCAGCGTCCCGCGCTCCACTGCCGTGGAAATGGTCGGACACAAAACCGAAGCGATCTGCCGCCGCTATGCCATCGTTCCCGAGGCGGACATTAAAGCGGGGGGCTGAGAAGCTATCGGCACCCCATCAAGCCGACCGCAAGGCTCCTCGATCAGTGGCGTCACTGTCAGAAGCGCAAGAACTGAGAACGGGCAAAGTCCGGGCAAAGCAGGAGCACAGTCGCGAGGGATGAGGGGCGAAGCCCGTTGCCTATGTCCGGGAGTTTGTTGGTGGGGATGGAGGGACTCGAACCCTCACGGGGGGTGACCCCAAAGGTTTTTGAGACCTTCGCGTATGCCTGTTTCGCCACATCCCCAGCCGCTGTCATGGAGTGTAGCGAACCCCGCCGCGACCTGCAAGCACCGGCAAACCTTGACAGATTTGCACAGCGCAGGTATCGTAATCACGTCGGTGGGGCTGTAGCTCAGCTGGGAGAGCACAAGGCTGGCAGTCTTGGGGTCAGGGGTTCGACTCCCCTCAGCTCCACCAACGAATCTCGCGGGGTTGCGGATTTGTCCGTAGCCCCGTTTTCTTTTCTGGTGGCGCGGGGGTTACGTCCGGTGATGTCCACCGGCGAGCTCGCCGAAGCGAAGCCCGGTCCGCACGGCACAGAGGAAGAGCACGTAGTGCCGGGGATAATACGTCCGCGCCGCCTCCAGGAACAGCGCCTCCTCCTCGGCGTTCAACGAATCTATGCGCGATCGAGGATCGGTCATGCTCTTCAGATAGCGCCCGAGTCCGCACCCGAAGCTGGGCTAGTTGGCTGTACGTCGCGCCCTTCCAGTACTTGACCTTGACGCCCACGGTCGGTTCATCCCTTTTTTCGCACGTGCAGGAGGCTTTCGAACCCCTCCGCCTTCGGAGCCTTGCGAACTCTATTACGCCGAGGGGTCCCGAGCTATAAAGCACAACTAGGTAGTCCCGCAGCTTCCGCACGCTCAGCCCCGAATAGCTGGCCAGCGTCTTGAGGCTCAGATAAGGGGCCAACGACGCACGCGGCTTCCCACCCACTTCGACGCCGCCAAGAACACGAGGGGATGGGAAACATTCTGTTATCCGCTTGCGTCTGCGACAACCATCGCGAGTGCGCGCAGTGCGAAAGTCGTCACAAATAATAGTTGGAACGACACTAGCCCAAGCCACTCGAGCGGTCATACACTGCCGTTGACAGCCCTGAAGCAATGGCATAGAGTCCCCCCAGCACCTCAACGTCCGGCCTTGGGGGAGGCGCCGTGCCCCTGGCTCGGGTTCCAGGACGGCTTTCCGATGCCCTCGTCGACCGTGCACATGGGATGTACCGGGTAGGCGTGCTAAGGCTCCACTCCGGATTTGGACGCTACGCTGTGGGTGTGGTCTGGGATCCGGCCAACCCGGCCGGGGTAGAAGCGTGGAGAGCGATGCAGGCGGCAGCTCAGGTGTTGGGAGTCGAGCTTCAATCCCTCGAGGTCCGCAGTCACGACGACATCGAGTCGGCATTCGACGCAGCGATCAGCGAACAGGCTGACGCTCTCATGGGTAGGTGCCGACTGATGCGGTATCAGATGCACGCCCAAGACGTGAAGAGAATTAGCCGCTACCGACACACCGCTACTAACCTGCTACTGAGATTGCGGTACCCGCTCCTTGACAGGCTCTTCATCCGCTCCGTACCCTTGCGTACCATCCTTCGCGAAGAAGGAGCCAGGGGAATCGGGGAGCCGGCAGCGGGTGGACGGCAGGTGGCCAGGGGCCTTTAATCTTTCCTACGCTCACGTGGAACAGGCGTACACGCACCCTCAGGAGGTGTGCCGACAAGTGGAGGAACCCCCGCGACTGGCCCGGGTGCGAGGCGTGCCTTCTGACGCTCGGAGGTCACCGTCCGGCGCCAGCCGCCGCCCCCCTGGTAACCGCTCTCTCGGTGACGATCCAGCACGGTCTGCTCGGCCCGCGCCTCAGGTGCGTCGTGGGCCACTTCGCAGCCGATGTGAAACGTGCCGAGTCACTCGGCTGGGATTATGCTTTTGTTCCCTCGTCCCCGTTACGGCTCCAGGACCCGTACGTCTACCTCGCCTTCGCGGCCAAAGCAACGACCCAGATCGGTCTCGGGACGCTCATCGAAAATCCAGTGATGCGCCATCCGGCTGTCAGGGCCTCCTCCATTGCCACGGTAGCGGCGCTTGCCCCAGAGAGGACACTTCTCGGGTATGGTGTGGGTGACACGGCAGTGCGGCTCGTGGGGAAACGGCCGGCAAAGGTAGCGGAGCTTGAACCAGCAACGATATCTACACGTCGCCACTGATGCTGTGCGGGCAGGCGCGGCTGAGGCAGGGCGTGATCCTGACGCTATCAAGATTGCCATTATTCTGCATACGATCCTGACAGACGATCTCGATCGTTCGGCGCTCATCGGCCGTTCAATGGCGGCCGGGTACTACGACTATTCCCCCATGCTCTTCGCCCCGCCCAATCTCACCTGGGATGGCCCCGCAGTAGAGGAGCTAAAGCGACAGGTTTGGCCGGACTTCCACCACACCGCCCATCTTGAGTCCTCGGGGCGTCTCGTCTCTTTCTTACCCGACGAGGCTGTTGACGCCTTTGCGCTCTACGGTCCACCCGAAGCTATCACTGACCACATTCGCGAGGTGTTGAACCTCGGGTTCCCCCTCGAGATGATCATACCCCATCCCGTGCCACCCTCTCCTCCAGGCGGGCCACGTCCCGATTACATCGACACGTTTGCGACGAAAGTGATAAAACGATTGAAGTAGGAAGACCTGCGTGACGCAAGACCTGGCGTTTCTGACTGTCAACTGTGGCACGATGACGCTGCTGCACGCGAGGAGAAAGAGAACAATGCACCCCCGCTGAGCAACTACGATACAAGACACAGACAACAAGGGGGAAGCATGCAGACAAAAATATTGATGGCGAAGGTAGGGATGGACGGCCACGACGCCGGAGTGAAACTGGTGGCAGCGGCCCTTCGGGACGCAGGCATGGACGTGGTCTACACCGGTCCCTTTCAGACGGTCCAGTCGGTGGTCGAGACCGCCATTCAGGAGGACGTGGACGTCATCGGCATAAGCTCTCTGGCTTCGGATCATGTCCTCGTCCCCAAGCTCGTGGAACTGCTGCGGGGGCGCAATGCGGACAACATCAAAGTCATTGTGGGGGGGGTCGTCCCCGACGAAGACGCCACTGAACTCAAGCAGGCAGGCGTGGCGGAAGTGTTCCCGCCCGGCTCGACACTCGATTCCATCGTGCATTTCATACGCAAATCCATGAACGCTTCATAATAGGGGCGGGAGGTACTGATAAGATGGTGGCTGAAAATATACAGAGCAATGCCGGCTGCGAGGACGAGGCTCCACCGCGGCGCAGCAGAGCAGGCGAGATTAAAAACCTGTCGGGGATCACCATTAAGTGTCTCTACACGCCGCAGGACGTTCAGGACTTGGATCCCGCGGGGCACCTGGGCAATCCAGGAGAATACCCATTCGTGCGAGGGGTCTATCCCACCATGTACAGGGGGCAACTCTGGAGCAAGAGGATGCTCATCGGCTTCGAATCTCCTGAAGTATGGAACGATCGCCAGAAAGCCATGTTCGATGCCGGCCAGACGGCCGTGAATTTGGTCTTCTGCAACACCTGGATGAGGGGTTATGACATCGACCAGGTGGAGAAAGAACTGGTGGGGACCTGCGGCACGCCCATAAACGTCCTGGCGGACATGGGAATATGTTTCGACGGCATCCCGGTGGAAAATGTCAGCGTTGCCCTCAACGACTGCGGCCCCTTCACCAGCACCGCCATGTTCGCGGCTATGGCGCAGAAGCGCGGCGTATCGCTGGACCGCATCCGCGGCACAACCAACCAGGCAGACTTCATCTCGCACTATGTGAGCCTTCACATGTATTACCGGTTCTCCCTGGAAGGCCATGAGCGCATGACCATAGACCACGTCAAATACGTCACTCAACACATGCCCCTCTGGAACCCGCTCAGCCTCATAGGGCAGCACATGCAGCAGGCAGGAGCTACGCCGGTTCAGGAGATGGCCTTTACCATTGCCTCCGGCATTTACTATGTAGACCAGTGTGTGAAAAAAGGCATGAACGTGGACGATTTCGCTCCCCGCTTCTCCTTCTTCTTCGACGTGACAATAAGCATCTTCGAGGAAGCGGCCAAGTTCCGAGCTGGAAGAAGGGTATGGGCGAAGCTCCTGAAAGAGCGCTTCGGGGCCAAAGACCCCCGCTCCATGAGAATGAAATTCCACGCCCAGACTTCCGGCCGCGAACTTACCAGGCAGCAGATTCAGAACAACATCGCCCGCGTGGCCTTCCAGGCCCTGGCAGCAATACTTGGCGGCGCGCAGTCCCTGCATACCGACGCCTACGACGAGGCCCTGAGTAGCCCCTCGCGGGAAGCAGCCCGTGTAGCCCTGATGACACAGAACATCATCGCCGAAGAAACGGGCGTGGCGG
>JBHIAB010000026.1:0-23009 GCA_046758385.1 Methylomirabilia bacterium
CGGCGTGTTGGCATCTTTGTCCCGAGATCACTCCAAATCGTGACGGTTTATTTAGAGGCTACGCCGCACAGCAGGAGAGCTTTGCCACATCACGCTTGAAGGTCTGGGCAGCCAGTTTGAGGCCCTCCGCCACCGTCAAATACGGGGCCAGCGTGTTCACGAGATCGTCCACCCTCAGCTTGTATTGAACGGCCAGGACCGCCGAGTAGATCACATCGCCGGCGGAGTCCGCCACGACATGCGCGCCAAGGAGATGGCCCGTTTCGGCGTCGGCCACGAGCTTGAACAGCCCTCGCGTCTCTCGATTCACCCAGCCTCGCGCCAGCGCGTCCAGCCCCAGCACCGAGGTCGTCACTCGATGCCCACGCTCCTGCGCCTCTTGTTCCGTCAGGCCGACGGCAGCGACCTGCGGGCTCGTGAAGATCACCCGCGGGACCGCCGATAGGTTCACCGCCCGCGGGGCGCCATTGATGGCGTTCTCCGCGGCCACCGCGCCCTCGTGGGCACTTACGTACACGAACTGGGGCGCAGGGGTCACATCTCCCGCGGCCCACACCTTGGGGTTTGTCGTGCGCAGGGTGTCCTCCACCACGATCGCCCCGCGAGAGTCGAGCTTTACTCCCGCCCTGTTCAAGCCAAGATCCCCGGTATTCGGGCGCCGGCCAGTCGCCACCAGGATGTCGCTGACCACCACATCCCGGACGCCGCCGCCGACTGCCACCGTGAGCCGCTTCCCTTCGGGGGTCATTTCCACTCGCCCGAGCTGGGCCCCGGTGAGGATCTCCATGCCTTCGTCACGCAGGATCGCTCCTAGGGAATCGCCGATCTCAGGTTCCTCGAAGGGAGCAATCCGCGGCAGGATCTCGATCAGGGTCACCTGTGATCCGAAACGCTGAAAGAGCTGGCCCAGCTCCAGCCCGACCGCGTTGGCACCGATCACCGCCAGGGAGCGCGGCACCGCCTCCAGCTCCAGCGCCGTGGTGCTCGTGAGATAGCCGGCGGTGGCGAGCCCCTCGATGGGTGGCACAGCCGGGGAAGCGCCAGTGGCGATGAGATATCTCGCCGCCCGCAACGTCCTCCCGCTCACCCGCAGCGTCTCCCCGTCCTGAAATTCTGCGTGGCCCTGGAGGACCTCCCAGCCGTACAGGTCCACCAGCTCCTCGTACTTTTTCAGCCGCAGTGTTTCTACCAGCTCCCGCTTCTGCTCCACGACCGCTCTGAGGTCGACCCGACCCGCCGTGGTCTCGAGCCCCGCGACCGAGTGGTGCCCAGCTTGGTAGTAGACCTCAGCCGCCCGCAGGAGGGCCTTGCTCGGAACACAGCCCACATTCACGCAGGTCCCGCCAAGCGTTCCGTGCTCCACCATCACGACCCGGGCGCCAAGGTCTCGCGCCCGGATGGCTGCGGCAAAGGCTGCCGAGCCCGAGCCGATGATCGCCAAGTCGTAGCCATCGCCGGAGGGGCTCGGCACCCCTTCCGTCCGTCGGGGACTCCCCTGCTTCAGCACTTCGAGCTTGTCGGGGCGGTAACCGGCCTCCCGTATCGCCTCGGCTACCCTGGCCTCGTCGATCTCGCTCCCCAGGAGAAACACTGCTTCCTCGCGGCGGAAGTCTGCCTTGGCCTCTCGGGCTCCGACTCCCTCCAGCGCCTTCGCCACGCTCACCTCACAATGCTCGCACGTCATCCCCCGCACGCGCATGCGCACTCGCCTCTCAGCCATCGCATGTCCTCCCTTTCAGTTTCGCCTCGACCCTTCTCTTCATCACGAGACCGCTGCGGCCATGGCAAACGTCTTGATCAGCTGGCCTTTGAATAACCAGTAGTAGACGATGTAGGACCCCGCGATCAGCAATAGGACCGCGGCCACCCGCTCCACGTACGGGAGGACCCCGCGCAGGCGGCTCACGATCAGCCCCTCTTTGAACAGCGCGATCCCCAGTGTGAGCACGATCAGCACGAGGCCCATCCCCAGGCCGTAGCTCACGAACTGGAGCAGTCCCGAAAGAAATCCCCCGGTCGCCAGGGCGCTGCCCACCACCATCAGGAAGATCGGGAGCGTGCAGCTCAGGGAGGCGGCCCCGAATGCAACGCCAAAAAGGAAAAACCCACGGACACCCGTGGCCCTCGAATCTCCTATCCGGCTGGCGACCCGGCCCATGAATCCGGCGGAGATCGCGCGCCCCGCGAGCATCGCGAACCCCAGGATCACCAGGCTGATGCCAATAGCCATGGCGATCCAGGGCATCGCGGGAATTAAGAAGCTCCCCCCCGCGGAGACCCCGGCCCCGATGATCCCAAAGACCACTACAAATCCCGTTGAAACCGTCAGCCCGACAAACAGCGCCTTCATCGTCCGGAGCCCCATGGAACGCTGGTAGAATCCGCTGTCCCGAGTGCCCAGGTACAGGGAAAGGTATGCCGGCAGCATGGCAAACCCGCAGGGATTCACCGTCGAGACCATCCCAGCGCCGAAGGCGTAGCTAACGGGGAGCAAATCCACCAGCGTTTCCAACCAGTACCACACGAATTGCTGCAGCTCGCTCATAGGGCCTTATCCACCTCCGACCTCAGCGTCTCGTATGGTGTGGCGCCGCTATCCCGATACACGACCTGCCCTTGTCGGTTAATGATGATAGTAGTACCCAACGCTCTGATTTTGAAGGCAGTGAGTGCGCGTCGGCTGGTGTCCTTCGCGAAGACCACGTCCTCACCGCCCCCCACGTACTGCCAGAACCCCTTCCATTCCTCGAAGCTGTGTGCGGGAAGAAGATTGCACGCGACCACTTCAACGCCCTGATCCTTGCTCTCCGCCTGAACCTTCGCTAGTGCTGGAGCCTCCAGCCCGCACGTCGGTCACCCTCTCATGCGTCGATGGTTCATTCGTCTCTCACGCCAGGAAAGCGTTGGGCGAACAAGCATGCTAGTCAACCCTGCCCATCAGGCAGGCCTCCCGGACCCTTCGCCTTTCATGGCCCTGAGGCCCAGGAAGAGCGAGGCCCCGAAGATCACGGTCAGCGCCACGACGACCAAGCCGAAGTATTGAGTCAGCACACCGGCCAGCCCGGTGCCAGCAACCACCGCCAATAAGATAGGAAGGTGACAGGGGCAGGTCACGACGGCGAGCCCCAGGAAGAGATATCCTTTCAGCGACTTGGGGGAGCCAGCGCGTGGCTGCGCTGGTCTCATCATTATTGAGAAACCTCCAACGGTGGGAGGGGAAGCCGACACCCACGAGCCCGGAAGGCGAGCACTGTGTCCCACGCGGCTGCGGCCAGGAGCAGACCGAGACCGAGCCAGATCAGGAGCTGCAGCACCCAGACGTCAAGCGCCTCGTGGAAGGGATACAGGATAGCCGCGCCGCCGGGCAGGAAGAGCAGCACGGGAGACAGCCGGCGGTGCCTTCGCCAGCCCAGGCCGAAGCCGACAAAGGCCAGGGCCAAGAACCCGTACAGGAGAGGGAGCTGCCAGTCTACGGGGACCCGATCGAGGAGCCCGCCCGCGAAGAGGACCCCCGCCAGAGGCCCCAGCACAGAGACACAGCAGCCGAGGCACACAACAGTAGACATTACCGTCCCGACGACTCCCAGCTTGTTAATCGTCCCGACCATGCTGCCTCCTCAGCACCCGATCAAACGCCTCAGCCCCGACTCAACAGCAGCACTAAAACCCTATTGGTCTTTGAGGCGCCGGCGATCTGTGCGGCCTCTCGGCCTCACGTCAGGCGGGTCCGGCCCGCAATCCAGAGAGCCAAACGCTCGCGGGACCTGCGAGCCCCGCGCCCAGGATCGCCCCCGCCATCCAGAGCGCCGTGACATTGAGGGGAAGCGACAGGCACTGGAGGTAGACGGCAGGAGCAATCAGCAGGACATAGAAAACCGACAGCATCGTCCCGTCGGCGCGCCTGGGGCCTTGCCTCAGGCGGCCGAACGCAAGGCCTCCCACCATCAGAGGACCGGCCGTGTAGCCGACGGCAAGGAGCAACAGGACCAGGGCGAAGGATAGGGACCCCGGAGCCGCCTGGATCAAGCGTGCGCAAGCCTCTACCACGCTGGGGATAGAGAGGGGCGGGACCAGGATGAGAGCGACCCCCGCGCCCGTCAGAGCCGACCACGCGACCGGTTGGAGCCTCCCGTGGGACGCACTGAGGAGGACGCCTGAGTAGAGGACGGTCCAGACCACACCGAAGCCCCCGATTGTCAGAGGCGCCAACTGATGCTCAATGACGCCCACCACCAGAAGAAGCGAGACCATGGCCGCCGCCGCCCCTAAAACCACCCAGCGCAGAGTCTGCTCAGGCGCGACCTGAGGCCACTGAGGCCTCGCCTCCCGGATCTGCTGCCCGGCGATCCGGCTCAGCGCACGCTCTGCGATCCCCCGTGGCGGTGGGGGCGCCGTCCACCGGTTGGCGGCCTCCGAGAGAGCCCGGATATGACTCCAACGCTCCCGGCACTCGCCACACGTCTCCAAATGGCTCAGGAGACGAGAGCGCTCTTCAGCGCCCAGCTCCTCGTAAAGCAGGTCAACGAGCGAAGACAGGACCTCTGAACAGCTCATGCGCCTATCCCCCCTCTCTCCGTAGGATCGTCCTCGCGGCCTCGAGGCGTCGCACAGCGTCGTGGAGCCGCCACTTGACCGTCCCGATGGGGGCCTGAAGGGTCTCGGCGATCGCCTCGTAGCTCAAGCCGTGATAGTGCCTCAGGATGAACGCTGCCTTCTGCTCCTCGGGCAGATCCTGGACGGCTCGGCGGATCACCTCGACCTCCTCCCGGGCCTCGGCTAGCTCAGAAGGCCCGAGGTCGCTCGACGGCACGCGCTTGGCCGCCTCGAAGGGTAAGGCAGGGTGAGAGGTTTCGTGCCCATGGGCGCGGAGGTGGTCCTTCCAGATGAGGCGGGCGACCCCGTAGACCCAGGGCGCGAAGGGGCGGCCGGCATCGTACCGATGCCGCGCCCGGTAGACAGACACTAAGACCTCTTCGGTGAGGTCTTCGATGCTGCTCGGTTGGCAGCCCAGCCGGTAAAAAAAGGCGAAAAGTGGGCCTTCCCAGCGCGCAAAGAGGATCTCGAGCGCGCTCTGCTCCCCCTCCTTGACCCTGACCATCAACTCCCGGTCGTCAGCCAATTTTCCACTCGCTTATACCAGCCGCGGAGCGTTGAACCTTACGGAGAGCCTTCCCTATATATATCCGTCAGGGCGCGGCAAAAAGTTTGAGAAGGCGGCGGGTGGGAGCAGTAACTTTCGATACGCGAGCCGAAACAGGCCCATGCCCTTCGGGCGGAGATCGCCGGTTTGATCTCGGCTCTCCTCACCGTCAGAAGGGTGTCGATGCTCAACCTCTGCCTTATCCTAATCGCAACGCTCCGTGCTGCCCTCAAGACGCGGCGTGAACTGGTCCTCGAGACCCTGGGCTCTCAGGCAGCAGCTGAGCGTCCTTCGGCGTTCAGACAAGCGCCTGCGTGTGGCCGATCGCCTCCTCTGGGTGGGGCTTCGGTGGGCGTGGACCGGCTGACGAGAGGCCCTGGTCGTGGTCCAACCTGCCACGGTCGGGCGATGGCACCGAGAGCTGTTCAGGCCCTACTGGACCCGGAAGTCACGCAGGCGACGCTCTGGCCGCCCCGGGGTCAGTCGGGAAATCCGAGAGCTCGTGCGCCGCATGGCCGGAGCCAACCCCCTCTGGGGCGCTCCGCATCCACGGCGAACTGCTCAAGCTCGGCCTCCCAGTCTCCCAGCGAGCCGTGTGGCGGCTCATGCCCCGCCGTCCCAAGCCGCCCTCCCAGACCAGGCGCGCATTGCTGGAAACCCACGTGAAGGACCTGGTCTCCCCCGACTTCTTCACGGTGCCGACCGGTTGCCTCCGCGTCCTGTTCGCCTTCCTCATCGTCGCGCCCCAGCGAAGGCGCGGGGTGCACTTCGCTGCTCGCCGGGCGCTGTGGCGGAGTCCTCCACGTGGAGCGTCTCATCAGACTGACCTTGGGTCAAAAAGACTAGTCTAGGTAGTGCACGAAACCTATATGCACAGCTTGACTGCTGTCAAGGTTCTAGTTCTCTTGATTCCTCCCCCGCTGGGGGCCTATATTGGCGCCACCGGCTTCCTCTCGTCATCTTCGCCACACTCAATCGACCTTTGAGAATATCCGGCGCACGGTCGAGACCGTCGGCGGAAGCATGGCAGACATCTAAAGTCGTGATCATGCCGAAGGAGCCCGCGCACTACAAGCGGATGGACGCCATCCGAGCTGAGTTCGTTCCCAAGGATCCTCCCGTCAGCACCTGCTTTCAGGCAACCCTCGTGCGGGGGGACGACACCCCTCGCCACCTCCAGGGCCGACTTCGCGCGGGCGTGCAGGCCCTGAGTGGAAGCGTAATGGGTTCAGACGAGACGATGCGGAAGATCGACCCGTCGAGACGCACTGCCAGAGGGCCACCGGTCTCGTGACGTGTCGCCCTTCGGATGCGGGCCTTGGCCTGTGCGTCACCGGTCGGCACGGCCGGTCTCGCCAGCTAGGGCAGGCGAGAACGGTGCCTTTGAAAGGAGGAGGTCGTATGGAACGTCGCAAGTTTCTCGTCAAGGCAGGGGGTACGCTCATGGCCGCGGGCGCCGCGGCGGCCGTGGAGGCGCCAAATGTTATCGCTCAGCCCAAGTACCAGTGGCGGATGGCAACGAGCTGGCCGCCGAAGTATCCCATCTATCAGGACGGTGCCGAGAAGTTCGCGAAGCGCGTGGAGGTAGCCAGCGGCGGGCGACTGAAGATCGATGTGTACGCCGCTGGCGAGCTGATCCCCGCGCTCGGTAACTTCGATGCGGTGAGACAGGGGACCGTCGAGGTGGGTCATGCGGCGGCATACTGGTGGGCCGGCTACGAGCCTGCCACGCAGTGGTTCACTACCGTTCCGTTCGGCATGAATGCCCAGGGCACGCTGGCGTGGCTGACTTCAGGAGGTGGGCAAGAGCTCCACGAGGAGCTCTATAGTGGATTCAACCTTGTCCCGCGCCGGGGCGGCTTCACGGGCGTCCAGATGGCGGGCTGGTTCAGGAAGAAGATCAAGAGCGTAGACGATCTCAAGGGTCTGAAGATGCGGATCCCGGGGCTTGGTGGGAAGGTCTATGGCAAGGTGGGGGTAGCCGTGGTCATGCTCGCGCCGGGCGACATCTACATCTCGCTCGAGCGGGGCGTCCTGGATGCCACAGAATGGATCGG
Organism: Methylomirabilia bacterium; assembly: GCA_046758385.1. Lineage (GTDB taxonomy): Bacteria > Methylomirabilota > Methylomirabilia > Rokubacteriales > CSP1-6 > JBHIAB01. The sequence continues at coordinate 7,198 of JBHIAB010000026.1, forward strand.
GCCATATCTGGACCGCCGGCTTGGCTTGCACCAGGTGGCCAAGTACTACTACTACCCGGGCTGGCACGAGCCGGGCACCTCGGGCGAGCTCTTCTTCAACAAGAAGGCCTACGAGAAGCTCCCCGTAGACCTTCAGTACATCATAGACGCCGCCTCCGACCGGGTCGCCAACTGGATGTTCACCCAGTTCGACGTCCACAATGCCAGCGCACTCGAGGATCTCGTTGTCAACCACAAGGTCCAAGTGCTCAAGCTCCCAGACTCCGTCCTCGCCGACTTCAGGAAGCTGTCCGCCGAAGTCGTGAGGGAGGAAGCGGAGAAGAGCCCGATGGCCAAAAAGGTCAGCGAGGCCTACAACAAATTCATGAAGCAATGGCTCGCGTATTCCAAGCTCTCGGAGGCCGCCTACTACGACCTGATGTTTGGGTAGGCCGAGCAGGCCGCCGGACATCGCAGGCCGATGCCTTCCCACCTCCAAGAACGGTGAGCCCGGGGGCGGGGCAGCTCACAAGGGCTGCCTCGCCACCCGGACTTCCAGATTTGAGGTAGGGGAAATAACGGAACGATGAACGAGCAGCTCCCGATCCGCTTGACCGTGAACGGGCGAGCCTTCCACGGGGCGGCCCTCCCACGCAAGCTGCTTTCCGATTTCCTCCGCGAGGACGTCGGCCTGATCGGTGTGCGGGTGGCCTGCGAGCACGGCATCTGCGGGGCCTGCACCATTCTCGTCGACGGCGAGACTGCCCGCTCGTGCTTGATGCTCGCTGTCCAGGCCGATGGCGCGGACATCCGCACCGTCGAGGGGCTCGCCCATGACGGCAAGCTGCACCCGATTCAGCAGGCATTCTGGGACCATCACGGCCTCCAGTGCGGCTACTGTACACCCGGCATGCTGATGGTGGCCTACGAGCTGCTTGCCAAGAACCCTCACCCGTCCGAAGCGGAGGTACGGGAGGGGATCGCCGGCAACATCTGCCGATGCACTGGCTACGTGCACATCGTGAACGCGATCCTCGCCGCCGCTGAGACGATGCGCACTCGAGGTCCACAATGACGCTGGGGGCGACCAAGTACGTGGGTCAGCGCATCGCGCGCCGCGAAGACCCACGCTTTCTCACCGGGCGTAGCTGCTACGTGGACGACATCCGGCTGCCCGCCACCGTCCACGCTGCCTTCGTGCGCAACCCCCACGCACATGCGGAGATCGCGGCGATTCGTACTGATCGGGCGGCCAGCCATCCCGGAGTGGCCGGCATCCTGACCTCGGAGGAAGCGGTTCGGCTGACCGCGCCGATCCGCTGTGACTCACTCTCTCCGGGATGGAAGGGAACCGACTGGCCGATCCTGGCGTGGCCTCGCGCGCGGTTCTTTGGCCAGGCCGTGGCGGTGGTGGCCGCGATCGACCGCTACGTGGCGGAGGACGCGGCCGAGTTGGTCGAGGTCGACTATGGGCCGCGGCCCGCCGTGGTCGGAGCCGAAGCCGCCGTCGAGCCGGGCAGCCCACTGGTCTACGAGACCTGGGGAGACAACCTGTTTCTCGACAGGCGCGCGGCGTTCGGCGACGTCGAGGGCGCGTTTGCGGAGGCCGATCTGATCTGGGAGCGGACCTATCGCACCCCCCGCCAGACGGCCCTCCCGCTGGAAGGGCGCGGGTGCGTGGCGGATTACGATACGGCGACGGGCAGCCTCACGCTCTACTCCGCCACACAGATTCCCCATCTGACCCGCACGGGTCTCGCCGACATCCTCGGGCTTCCCGAGCATAGCGTGCGGGTCATCGCGCCGGACATCGGTGGCGGCTTCGGGGTCAAGGCGACGCTCGTCCCCGAGGAGGCCGCGATCTGTCTCCTCGCGATGCGTCTCGGCCGCCCCGTGAAGTGGATCGAGGATCCCCATGAGGCCCTGACGGCGAGCAACCACGCTCGGGAGCACGTCCACCACGTGAAGGTCGCCGTCAAACACGACGGGACCATCCTCGCGATCAAGGCCGATATTCTGGTTGATGCCGGCGCCTACTCCATGTGGCCCTTCACCGCCTCCATGGAGGCGGGGATCGCCGCCAACATGATTCCGGGCCCCTATCGGGTGCGGAATTACGAATTCCGGGCGCGAACGGTGGCCACCAACAAGTGCCCCCTGGGCCCCTATCGCGGCATCGCGCGGCCCTCGGCAGGGTTCACCATCGAGCGGGCGCTCGACGACATCGGGCGCCGGCTCGGGGTCGACCCGATCGAGATCCGCCTCAAGAACTACATCCCGGATGATGCCCATCCGTACACACTGGTAACGGGACTGACCTGTGACAGCGCGAGCCTCCAGGCCTCCCTGAAGAAGGCCGCGGAGGCAGTCGGCTACCGGGAGTTCCGGCGCGAGCAGGAGCTGGCACGGGCACACGGCCGCTACCTCGGCATTGGCTTCGGGTCGTACATCGAGCAGACGGCGCATACGGCCAGCGAGTTCGCCAGGCGGGGCATGCCGATCGTATTCGGCTACGAGGCTGTCTCGGTCTCGGTGGATCCCTCCGGCAAGGTCACGGTCGACTCGAGCTTCCACTCGCACGGCCAGGGCCACGAGACTTCCTTCGCCCAGGTGGTTGCCGAGCGGCTCGGCGTGGCGCTGGCGGACGTCCGGGTTCAGTTCGGCGACACCCGGTCCGCTCCGCACGGCATGGGCACGTTCTCCGCCCGCGGCGCGGTGCTCGGCGGCGGCGCGGCCTGGAAAGCCGCAGAGGTGGTGCGCGGCACCCTGTTGAGGATCGCAGCCCACGCGATGGAGGCGAGTCCGGACGACCTAGAGCTCTCGGAGGGGATCGTCCAGGTGAAGGGAAGCCCCCAGCACCGAATGACCGTCGCACAGCTGGCGCGCCTGGCGTACCACCGCACCGACAAGTTGCCGCCGGGACTGGCGCCGGCCGAGCTCTCGTCCACGCAGAGCTACGACGCGGCGCCGGGGACCGGCGCGTGGGCGAACGCCGCCCACGCGGCGGTCGTGGAGGTGGACATCGACACGGGCTTCGTCCGCCTCCTCCGGTACGTGGCTGTGGAGGACTGCGGCAAGATCATCAACCCCCTCATCGTGGACGGCCAGGTGCACGGCGGATGCGCCCAGGGGATCGGCGGAGCCCTTCTCGAAGAGCTAGTGTATGACGAGAGCGGCCAGATGCTCTCGCAGACGCTCATGGAGTACTTGCTTCCATCAGCCTGCGATGTGCCAGCCATCGAGGTGCATCATCTGGAGACCCCCTCACCGTTCACGATCGGCGGCTTCAAGGGGACCGGTGAGGGAGGCGCCATCGCGCCGTTCGCCGCGCTGGGGAACGCGGTCTCGGATGCCCTCGCCCCTCTGGGCGTTTCCATCGATGCGCTCCCGCTCGCCCCGGACAGGGTCCGCCGGGCGATCGAGCAGCGGCCGGTGGAGGTGACCCCATGAAGCCGCCACCCTTTGACTACCGCCGGGCGACCACTGTGGACGAGGCGGTCGCCCTGCTCGGCCAGCATGCCCCGGATGCCAAGATCCTGGCAGGCGGGCAAAGCCTTCTGCCTCTGATGAAGCTGCGGCTCGCGCGGCCCGCCGTGCTCGTGGACTTGGGCGGGGTGCGGGATCTGGCTTACGTTCGCCACGAAAACGGAAGGGTGGCGTTCGGCGCAATGGCGCGGCTGAGCCAGCTCGAGTCCGATCGGGTCCGCACGCTATGCCCGATGCTCTCGCGAGCGGCGGAGGACATCGCCCATCCTCCGATCCGTCACCGTGGCACCGTCTGCGGCAGCCTGGCCCACGCGGATCCCAGCGCCGAGCTTCCCGCCGTCGCCGTAGCCCTGGACGCCGAGCTGGGTGTGACCGGGCCGGCCGGGACCCGGCGCATCCCTGCGGATCGCTTCTTCGTTACCTACCTCACGACGAGCCTGGAGCCCACCGAGCTCCTCACCGAGGTCCGATTCCCCGTCCCCGGCCCGAACACCACCTGGGGCTTCACCGAGCTGGCCCGCCGTCGAGGCGACTTCGCCATCGTTCTGGCGGCGGTCGTGCTCGAGGTCGGGCCGAACCGCGCCATCGCCGATGCGCGGATCGCCCTCGGCGCCGTGGCAGACCGCGCCATCCGGTGTCGCGAGGCGGAGGCAACACTGCTCGGCCAGGTCGGCGAGCCGGCGGCCTTCGAGGCCGCGGCGGCTCGCGCGGCCGCGCCGCTCGATCCGCCAGCCGACGTGCACGGCTCCGGTGCCTACCGGCGCCACCTCGCGGAGGTGCTCGTCAAACGCGCGCTCGTGCAGGCGTGGGCGCGCACCGAGCCGATGCCGAATCCCGGATGAACGGACCGGGCACGGACAACCGGGTGCCGTCATGAAAATTACCCGCATCACCTCTCATTGCCTGTCAGTGCCGCTTCCCCGCCCGTTGAGGACAGCGATCCACGACAGCCGGACCGTGGACACGGTGCTCGTGGAGATGGAGGCCAGTGGAGGGGCAGTGGGCATGGGGTATTGCTACACGTTGGGAGGACCCCATCGGGCGCGGGCACTCCACGCCCTGGTAGAGGACCTCACCGCGCTCTACGAGGGGCGGGACCCCCTGGCGGCCCGTGCGCTGGCCGAGAGCGCCTGGCGCTCCATCAACATGCTCGGCCACGCTGGAGTCGCGGTGATGGCGCTGGCGCCTCTGGACACGGCATGCTGGGATCTGGCGGCCCAGCACGCGGGGGTGCCGCTTTACCGGTACCTCGGTGGCCAGCGGGAGTGGCTTCCGACCTACGCCTCATCCGGTCTCTGGGTCGACTACTCCATCGATGAGCTCCTCGCGGAGGGTGAGCGCTTCGTGGCCCAGGGTCACCGGGCAGTGAAGATGCGCCTCGGACGCTCCCCCGAGGAAGATGTGGAGCGCGTGCGGCGGCTCCGTGAGGCCGTGCCGCCAGAGGTGAAGCTCCTCGCAGACGTCAATCAGGGGTGGGACGAAGCTACAGCGATCCGGGTGGGCCGGGCACTCGAGCCCTTTGAGCTGTACTGGCTGGAGGAACCTCTCCCCTACGAGAATCTCGAAGGCTACGGGCGGGTGGCGGCTGCGCTCGCAACCCCCATCGCGACTGGGGAGAGCGAATACGGAAGCCTGGGAGTGAAGCGCCACCTGGAGGCCAGAGCCGCGGACATCCTGATGCCAGACCTGCAGCGGATGGGTGGCGTAACGGGGTACCTCAAGGCTCTGACCCTCTGCGAGGCGTTCAGTACGCCGGTAGCCTCCCACGTGTTCATGGAGGCCTCATGCCACCTGCTCGCCGCCTCGCCCACCGCCCTGATGCTGGAGCACGCAGACTGGTGGCAGGAGCTCTTCCAAGCACCCCTCGACGTCGTGGAAGGGCGGGTGCGAGTACCGCAGAGACCAGGGATCGACTTCGGCCTGAACCGCAAAGCGCTCGAACGATTCAAGGTCTAAGTACCTATAATATGCGGCTCCCCTTCGTCTCGATGATCCACTCGGTCAGGGGGCTCGGGGTGGCCGTGGTCCGCACGTTCACCACCGCCGGCCTGCCGGAGGCGAAGGCCCGCTCCAGAGCGCCCGGCAGTTGCTCCGCGGTCTCGACGTACTCCCCGTGAGCACCGAGGGCCTCGGCCACCTTGTCGTAGCGCGAGGGAAGCAGCTCCGTCGCCACCACCTTGCCGAAGAGCCGCACCTGCTGGTGGTAGTCGATGCCCCAGACGCTGTCGTTCCCGACGACGACCACGACGGGGATGTTGTGCCGCACGGCCGTGTCCAGCTCCATGCCGTTGAACCCGAAGGCGCCGTCCCCCGTCAGCACCACCACCCTGGAGTCGGGCAGAGCCGCTTTGGCGCCAATGCCAAACGGCACCCCCCAGCCGATCATGCCCAGGGTCCCGTTGGTGAACCAGCGCCTGGGGCGCGGGCTGGAGTGATAGGCCGCCCCGTAGAATGCGAAGTCGCTGCCCTCGAACACCAGGCAGGCATCCTCGTCCAGGAATGGACGGAGGGCCTTATGCACCGACATCGTGTGTGGAGGGCCCGTCTCGGTGGCCCGGGCCTCCAGGTCTTCGATCAGGTCGCGATGGGCCGACTCCAGCTCCTTGATCATGGGCTGCTCCGACCACCGGGACTTCGCGGCCTCCTCGGCCAGCTGCTTCACCACGGGTCCAATGTCTCCGAGCACGCCGACGGCGACGCCGCGCGAGACGCCGATGAGGTCGGCCGACGCCTCGACCTGGATGATGCGCACCTCAGGGTCCAGAGTCGGAGGCCCACCGAAGGAGATGAGGAAGTCCACCTTCTTGCCCAGCAGCAGCACCACGTCGGCGTCTCTCAAGCGACGCGCCACCGGGTTGGTGCGCCCGTCGGCCAGGCCGAAGCAGTACGGGTGAGAGTCAGATACGATCCCGCGCGCCGCGTCCTCCGTGAACAAGGGGATGCGGGTCACCTCCAGGAACCGCTCCAGGTCCTGCCGCTCCACCGAGTGGCCGCCATTGCCGATGATGGCCATTGGTCGCTCGGCGCGGTGGAGCAGCTCTATCGCCTCTCTGACCCGGGCGGGGTCGCCGAGGGACTGCCCCATGCGGCGGTACTCGTGGGGTTTGTAGCTGGGCACCCGGCCCTCATCCACCTCGGCATCCTGCACGTCCGTGGGGATGGTCAGGTGGACGGGGCCGCGCCGGCTTCCCAGGGCCGTCCGGAAGGCCCGGGCAAAACACTCGGGGATGCGGGACGGCTCCGAGACGAACCAGGCGCCCTTGGTCACCGGCCGGGCCATCCCCACCTGGTCGATCTCCTGAGACGCCCCCTGACCCAATCGATTCTGGTCCGCGCAGCCAGCGATGTTGATCAGCGGCGTTTCCAGGTGAAACGCCAGGGTCAGCCCGGGGATGGCGTTGGCGTGGCCCGGCGTGGTGAACATGGTCACGCCGGGAGAACCGGTGATGCGGCCCCACGCGTTGGCCATGTCCACGGCTGCCTGCTCGTGGCGCGTATCGATGAACTCGAACCCCTCCCGCGCCATGAGGTCCAATAGGCGCAGGGTGTGGTCGCCGGCCAACGCAAAGACCGTCTGAACCCCTTCAGCCCTCAGGGCTCGCACGACGAGCTGGGCACCTTTCACTTTCATCGAGCACCTCCACTGTGCAGGCGAGTCGACATGATGCCGGTCCGACAAGGCGAACACCGGCAGTCTAGCAGCAGCAAGTGCGCCGTTCAACGGGTCTGAAGTGGTCGGAGGGAAACACGACCGAACAGGAGGAATGGATCATGGAGTCCTATGATCTCTACACCGCAGTAGTCGTCCAACCCGAGCCGCGAGTCGTCTACAAACGGAAGGACATCGAAGCGAATCTGAACCGCGCCCTGGAGATTCTCGAATCGACCAAGTACTCCACGCCCACGGCGAAGGCGCCGGACATGCTGGTCCAATACCAACCCTACGCCCCGATAAAGCTGGTGGCGTTCCCGGAAGACTTCCTTCAGGGCTTCACCATGAAGGCTGACCTCGCGGCGCACGTCAAGGAGATCGCGATCACCATCCCGGGGGCGGAGACCGACCTGTTAGCCGAACAGGCCCGGAGGTTGGATGTCTACCTCTACGGGGTTGCGCTCGAGGTGTTGCCTGAGTGGCCGGACAGGATATTCAACTGCGCATTCATTATCAGCCCCGAGGGGAGGATCATCCACAAGTTCCACAAGTTCTCACCAGCGATCCACTACGAGCTTTCCACGAGCCCCCACGAGGTTCTGGACGAGTATCTGGAGATGTACGGCAAGGGGAAGACCATGCTCGAGGTGCTGTTCCCCGTGTCAAGGACGCCAATCGGGAACCTCGGGACCATTGTCTGCAACGATGGCTACCACCCGGAGTACTTCCGGGCCGTTGCGATGAACGGGGCGGAGGTGATCATCCGGCCCGCCCTGGCTGAGCCCGGGGTCTCCAAAGGATGGTTCGAGTTCACCAATCGAGCCGGCGCTTTGGCGACCCTCTGCTACGTGGTGGCACCAAACATGGGGGGTGTCCTCGGGCCAGAGTGCGCCAGGCACATGATGGCGGGCGACTCCATGATCGTGGACTACGACGGTCAGATGATCGCCCGCGTCCCCTTCCCCGGTGAAGGGATCGCCAGCGGAACGATCGCGCTCGAGCACCTGCGCCAGCGCCGGACGGACCCGAGCCGGAACTTCCCGTCCCTGCTCAAGACCGAGGTGTTGCGCGAAGTCTACGCCCAGACGGTCTACCCCCCCAACACCTTCAGGAAGGAGGCCATTCAGACCTTCCGGGAATTGTACCGGAAGGACACGCGGCACGTGGGGGTCATCGAGGAATTCTTCCGTCGAGGGATCTACACCCGGCCGAAGACCTGGCCAGCATGACGGCAGGACAGGACAAACCTCGCACACGGAATGCGCTCGGAGGAGCGGTGATGCCAGTCCCGCCGGGGCGCGACCGTCGACGACTCTCCCGAGAGCGAGAGGGGTCGGCGTACGCTCAGGGCAGCAACAGGAGCTTCCCCGTCGTCTGACGGCCCGCCAGCGCCTCGTGAGCTTCGCCCGCTTCGGCCAGGGGGTAAGTGCGCTCGACGCGTAGCCGGAGCTTTCCGTCCGCGATCCAGCCAAGCACCTCGCCGGCTCGCTGGAGGAGTTCTTCGCGCGTCGCCACGTGGTGGACGAGGCTCGGGCGGGTGAGAAAGAGGGAGCCCTTGGTGTTCAGGATTTGGGGGTCGAAGGGTGGCACCGGGCCGCTGGACGCGCCGTAGAGCACCAGGTAACCCCTGGGAGCCAGGCAGTTCAGACTCTTGTCAAAGGTGGTCTGCCCCACCGAGTCGTACACCACGGGGAGACCCTTGCCGTTGGTGAGTCGCTTTACCCCTGCTTCGAAGTCCTGGTGGGTGTAGAGAATCACCTCGTCGGCCCCGGCTTCTCGCGCGAGCTTGGCCTTCGCCTCCGTGGAGACCGTCCCGATCACCCGGGCCCCCCGCATCTTTGCGATCTGGCAGAGGAGCAGGCCGACGCCGCCAGCCGCCGCATGCACGAGACAGCTCTCGCCCGGCTTGAGCGGGTAGGTGGTCATCGCGAGGTAATGAGCGGTCATGCCCTGAAGCATGGCCGCGGCTCCGTCCTGAAAGCTGAGCTTCGCCGGCAAGACGACCAACCGGTCCGAGGGGACGACGGCGTGCGTGGCATACGATCCGGGCACGCCTTGCCAGGTCACTCGATCCCCCGCCTTTACCTCCTTGACGCTGGAGCCGATCGCCTCCACGGTACCTGCGCCCTCGAGACCCAAGAGCACGGGCAGGGCGCCCTTGAGGACGCCGCCCCGCGGGTAGAGGCCGGCCCGCTGGTAGATGTCGATGAAGTTGACTCCGGCCGCCTCCACCTTCACCACGGCCTCGCCAGGTCCGGGCGTGGGGGTGGCCAGCTCCTCCAGCTTCATCGCCTCAGGTCCTCCGTACTGGTGCACTCTGATCGATTTCATGTGTTCGGTCTCCTCCTTGGATGCTGTTCAGGCCACCACGATACCATAAGTTGAAACGTGTGCCCGCCCCATGGCTCCGGAGCCGGGCATGTTCCCCTTGACAGCTCCCTCCTGGCTCACCTAAAGTGCCGCCAGCGAGCGCGGGAAAACTGCCCAACCCGCGAGTCGGATCAGTTCAGAACACCGGGTGCCGCATAGCGAACCAGCCCGGTCACCCCGACCGGCTTGACAGGAGGAGTCGATGCCCACGAATACCCTGATCCGTGCGGAAGGACTGGGGGAACCGATCAGCCCCTACTCGGACGCTGTTCGGGCGGGGAACACGATCTACGTCTCGGGGCAGGTGAGTGTGGACCGCGAGTGGCGCCTGGTCGGCGCCGGGGATGTCGTGGCCCAGGCCCGCCAGTTGCTCGAGAACATGAAGCTCGCCCTGGCCGCAGCGGGCGCCACCCTCGATGACGTGGTGAAAATCACGATCTACCTGGCGGACTGCAACGACCGGGCCCGCGTGAATGAGGTTCGGAAGGAGTACTTTGGCGCGAACAAGCCCGCAGCCACCCTTATCGGAGTCAGGCAGTTCGCCATGGAAGGCATGCTAATTGAGATCGATGCGATCGCCGTGGTGAAGGACGGCGCCTGAGCAGTCCAGCCGCGAGGACTTCGCGCCCCGCGAAACTTCCAGAACCAGTGAGGAGCACCCTGAAACATCAGATATTTAGCGAGGTTACACGTTGCAGATCCCGGCATATCACGGCACGAAACGCAACCCAGACGCAACCGGGATGCGTGACAATCGAACTAACATCCCGCAACGCCACGACCTGTTGATTACGAATCCTAGCCATGCCCCAACTGAAGATACATAGGACGAGCTAACCACGCGAGAACCGGAAGATTCGCCCTGAGCCACGTGCTGCTGGTGCGCGGCAGTATGGGCGAGTTTGGAACCAACTTGGAACCAGAAAAAGCTTCTGGCCGGCCACCTGGCCATGGACGCAATGGGTGTATGGCGTTCGGACATTCTTCCCCGGAGTAATCTGATCCCGGCAGGGGAAGAGATAACCCCTTGGTGGTGTGCCCACGACTCTTTGAAGGGCTACTCGCCGAACAGACGAATCACGGGCCGCGGCCGGGATGGCGCTCGTCTACTGCCCGATCGCAGCGCGGCGGATATGTATCGAACCGCCCGCGGACGGTGGCCGGATCCAGATCGCGCCTGGCCCTCCCTGTGCTGGTCTGCGCCCTCGGCGAGGTGGCCTGGGCGTGTGCCCAACCCGGTAGCGATCGCCGCCCTCCGCATCGCCTCAAGCTTGTCCTAACTTCAAGCCTCATGGGCTTCAGGTAGCTTGCTTCTCTCCACCCTGTATCACTCTTTGGGCATTGTGCCCCGCCGCCGCTTCGCCCTACTATCGTCCGGCCCGCCCCGGGGTTTGCGCGGATAGCGCGCACTGTGCAGCACGCCCCCGCACGGACAGCCCGCCGCGCGAGCCTCCGCCGCCAGATCGTGATCGAACTTCAGGAGAACGTGATAGAGGGTGGCGTCACGGAGCAGAGCATGGCACACTCGGAGTCGCCTCCTTCGTCTTGGTCGACAAAGGAGACGAACCCCCTCCGGGTGCTGCTGTCAAGCTCGGGTTAATTTAAGAAGGATTGTCTTTGACCTGGAGCTCCTCAAAGAGAGAGGTAGTCAATATTTCACCTGGTTTCTGGTGGCCGTGGGCGTCACCCTTTTCGCCTGGGGCCTGTTTATATTCGTCGAGTTGACCCCTTGAGAAGGTCAACGGGCGTCTTCATAGAACGCTGTTAAGTCATCAGACTGGGAAGAAAACTGGCGATTGAGGGAAACGTGATCAGGAGACCGAGGGTGAGGATGTCCATGACCAAAAACCAGCTGGCTCCCTTGAAGATGTCTTCTAAGGGTACCTGTGGCACTGAACTCTTCAGGGCATACACGTTCATTCCGACCGGTGGGGTTATGAGCCCTATCTCAATGGTCTTCGTAAGCAGAATACCGAACCAGATGGGGTCGAATCCCAGGCCTTTTACCGTGGGGAAAATAATGGGGAGCGTGATGAACATCATCCCCAGGGGTTCCATGAAGGTGCCGAGGATGATATACACTCCCATTACCCCAAGAAGTACGACCATGCGCGACACCTCGAGGCTCAGAACCCACCTGACAAACACGTAAGGCAGCCGGGTGAAGGTCAGCATACGGGCAAACATCAGCGCACCGGCGATAATAGTGAAGATCTGAGCGGTCATTATGGCTGTATCCATCAGCGGCATCCAGAAGTTACGGAAGTTGATTCTCAAGGAGGCCACGCCTAGCAGAAGGGCACCCATGGCCCCTGCGGCCCCTGCCTCAGTGGGGGAAAATAGGCCTGTGTAAATGCCACCCAGCACGAGCACTGCCAGCTTCGTCCTCACCGCGGTCCCGCTGTTCATCTTCATGGCCGAGCTGGCACAGCGTACGCGGATCATGGACCTCGCCTTTCGCAGCATCGCGCCCTGGGCCGCTCTCATCCCGGGGAGGCTTCTCCATTCCAACGTCATCGGCTCGGCCCTCTTTGCCGCTGTCAGCGGCTCCAGCGCCGCCACCTGCGCGACCGTCACGACCCTCACCCTGCCGGAGCTCAAGCGGCGGGGCTATCCCATGCGATTGGTCCTCGGCTCATTGGCGGGGCCCAGCACGCTGGGAATCCTCATCCCGCCCAGCATCATCCTCATCGTGTACGGCGCGCTTGTCATGGAGTCGATACGGCTCCTGTTCATCGCCGGCATCATCCCGGGACTCATGCTGGCCTTCATGTTCAGCACGTACCTGGCGGTCGCCTCCTTTTTCCTGCCGGCGCCCTCGGTGGAGGCCCGGGCTTATAGCTGGCAGGAGCGATGGCGTAACCTGCCGGGGCTTCTTCCCGTCCTGCTGCTCATGGTGGGGATCCTGGGCGGCATCTACCTGGGATGGGTGACCCCGACGGAGGCCGCCGCCTCGGGGATTCTCGGCGTCGTCCTCATCGGCCTGGCCCTGCGGACCCTCAGCGTCAAGGCGGTCTGGGAGTCCCTGCTGCCCAGCGTCCAGACGACGTCGATGGTTCTGCTGATTTACGTCGGCGCGGCGATGCTGTCTACCGCGCTGGCCTATTTGGGCGCGGCCAGGTTTCTCGTCGAGTGGGTGAGCTCGCTCGTTGTCTCCCGGTACATCATCCTGATGGGGCTCTACGCCATCTACCTTGTCCTCGGGATGTTCTTCGAGGGTTTTGCCATCCTCGTCATGACTACCCCGCTGGTGCACCCTGTCATCGTCAAGCTGGGTTTCGACGGCGTTTGGTTCGGGATCATTCTCACCATTCCCATCGAGACCGCGCTCATCACGCCGCCCGTGGGCTTCAACCTGTTCATCGTCCAGGGGGTGTGGGGGGAGCCCCTCCGCGATGTCATCGTTTCGACCTTTCCCATGGTGCTCGTGCTGCTCGTGGGGCTGTCGGTCCTGACCGTCTGGCCGGAGGTGGCCCTGTGGCTACCCAACATGGCCCACTGAACGTGCGCGAAGGAGGACACCAATGGCTATCCGTGGGGGGTATGCGGCCAAGCTGCTGCGAGTGGATCTGACGGGCGGGACCATCGGGACCGAGCCCCTCCCCGACGAGGGCGTGCTCCGCCGATACATCGGGGGCACGGGCCTGGCTCTGTACTATCTGCTGAGGGAAGCTCCTCCCGACGCCGAGCCGACCGACCCGGCGACCCCCCTGATCTTCATGACGGGTCCCCTGGCGGGAACGGCGGCGCCGAGCTCTTCCAACTGGGTCGTCTGCAGCTTCCATTACGAGGTGCCCTACGCGGCGGGCGTCGGCCACGGTCACGGGTACTGGGCCGCGTTTCTCAAGCACGCGGGCTACGAGGGTATCATCGTCACGGGACGGGCGGCGCGGCCGCTGTATCTGGGGATCGACGACGATCGCGTCGAGCTGCGGGACGCTCGCCATCTCTGGGGGAAGGACACGCGAGAGACCGAGCGCATCATCAAGGAGGAGCTCCGCGGTGAGCCGGACCAGATCGGCGTGGTGTCCATCGGTCCCGGTGGCGAGGCGCTCATGTACGGTGCCTCCATCAAGGCCGATCGCAACCACGGAGCCGGCAAGGGGAGCCCCGGCGCCATCATGGGGAGCAAACACCTCAAGGCCATCGCCGTGCGCGGCACGGGACGGGTCCCTGTGGCTCGGCTGGAGCCGTTCCTGGAAACCGTGGCGGAGTGGGAAGGGAATCTCGACCCACCCCCCGAGAAGAGGGACCCCAACATGGGGGCGGGATTCTGGCTCAAGGACGGAGGCATCACCCAGCGCTACACCCGCCTAGGGGACATGCATCGGGTTGCCTTCAAGAACCTCCTGGACCCCCTGGGTGGCCAGGAATACGCGCGCGGCTACGTCGAGGGCTGCTCCCGGTGGAAGGTGACCCCCCGGGGATCCTACAACTGCCCGATCAAGTGCTCCTACGACGTCACGATCACCGACGGCCCCTATGCCGGCCTGGTCGCCAGTCTGTGCGGCGGCGGCGAGAACACCGAAGGCGCGGCCGGGGTCATCGGGGTGCTCGACCCCGGCGCCGCGCTCGCCCTGACCGAGTACTACGACGGCCTGGGGCTGGAGTCCGCCACCTTCGGGTGCGTGCTGGGGATGGCCTTCGAAGCGTACAACAAGGGGCTGATCACGAAGGAGGATACCGGAGGCCTGGAGCTCACCTGGGGCAATCACGAGGCGGCCCTCGCCCTCATCGACCAGACGCTGAAGCGGGAGGGGTTCGGCGCGCTTCTGGCCCAGGGGCTCAAGGGGGCGGCAGCCGCGATCGCCAAGCGGAAGGAGTCGGGCGGTCACCTCCTTCGGGAGCTGGAGAAGATGTCCGTGCACGTGAAGGGGACGGGCATCAACCTCCACGACTGGCGCCCCTTCTGGAGTTTTCTCTTCGGACAATTCATCGCCTCGACCGGACCCTGCCACCAGGCCCAGGGCGCCGATCTGTACGCCGACCCGGAGCTCGGCGTGCGCGAGCGCATGAAGAGCCCCGTCGACACCTGCGAGGAGGCACTGGCCAAGATCCCCTACGTGCGCCGGAGTCAGCTCAAGAAGCTCTGGGAAGACTGTCTCGGGGTGTGCTGGTTCGCCTGCTGGGGCGTCAGGGACGTCGTTCGCCTCTCGTCCCGGGCGCTGGGCCAGGCGGTGGGTTGGGACGACTTCACGCCCGCCGAGGCCCTGGCGGCAGGGGAGCGGGTCGTGAACCTGATGCGCCTGGTGTACGCGAGGCGGGGGTTCACCAAGGCCGACGAGTTCGATATCTCCCCCCGGCTCCTGGAGGCCCCGCCCGAGGGGCGAGCCGCGGGAAAGACGCTGGCGCCCTTCCTGCCCGACATGGTCGACGAGTACTACCGCCAAATGAGCTGGGAGGTGAAAACGGGCCTGCCGTCCGATGAGCTCCTCAAGCGGCTGGGAATGGAGGAGTTCGCGTAGAGGGCCGCTCCTGTGTACGACTTGCTGATTACCGGCGAGGAGGTACTGGATCCCGGTCGAGGGGTGAAGGGCGGCCTGGACGTGGCCGTGGAGGACGGGCGCATCGTCCGGTCGCGGTAGGGACGGCCCTTCACCATAGGGTTCGGGCCGCCCCCCGCACAGATCCCAGCGTGCGCTGCTAACGCACTGGGCTCTTACCTCGGGTCCTGACGTCGAAGCGCTTCTGAGGCCAAGGGTGGACAATGTGAACCGACGGAAGCCACTGGTTAATGAGGCGCCCCATCCGGGACCAGTCAAGGCGACTACGCTGGCTCCGCCGTTTCAAAGCACGGTACCAGCTCTTCCCCACCTGGCTCCGAAATGAGTCGAGCGCAGCCCAGTTGGTCGGCACCCCAAAGTACGCCATGTGGCCGCGTACTACGAAGGCTAGCCACCGTCCTTGCTCGGGTACCGGTTGATGACGTCGCTGCCGGAGTTCTTCTGCGACCTCCTTCAGCTTCGCCCGTCGCCGTTGCCTCATCGTCCTTCGCCGAAGAAGAAACCCCCCCGCCCGAGTGCGCGCACTAATATGCGTGAACCCGAGGAAGCTGAACGTCTCCGGCTTCCCGGCCAAGCCGCCGCCTCCTCGGTGGGCGACCGCAAATCGCCCGAATCCGATTAGCCTTGTCTTGTCCGGGTGCAGCTCCAACTGAAACTTCGCCAATCGCTCGCGAAGCTCAGCCAGGAAGCGCACCGCGTCGCCGTGGTGCTGAAACCCAACGATGAGTAGAGTAGAGCACTGGCGCGGTGGCGTACAGGGCTTGCAAGGCCGAGCCGTTTCTCCCCTTTCGGGCGAGTGTCCCCCTCGAGCGGCCCATCGC
>JBHIAB010000027.1:0-22183 GCA_046758385.1 Methylomirabilia bacterium
TAGTAGCCGGCGAACGGGAGCACCATCAGGGCCGAGATCGCAACGAAGTTGCCGACGTAGCCCATCCAGTCGTACCGGGCACGCTCCTCGTCGGTCTTAGCCGACAGGAACCGGAAGGCCGCGTACGCCCCGGCGATCGTCCCGCCGAAGACGATGTTGGCGATGAGCCGGTGGATGTTGATCGGCATCCACATGTAGTTGTTGATCGCCCCATAGATCGACGTGAGATTGCCGGCCTCGTCGAGCCCCCCGGGGGAGGTCATGAAGGTGACCCAGGCGTTGGAGACGAACAGGATGGCGGTCCCGAAGAGGTTGGAGAGCACACCCAGGGAGACGTGAATCCATTTCCGAGGACCGGAGAGCCACTCCCAGCCGTAGTACCAAAGATAGACGGTGAACGTCTCGAGAAAGAGAAGCGCGACGTACACCCAGAAGGTGGAGTGGAGGATAGCGCTCATGTAGGCCCAGAACTTGGGATAGTAGCCGACAAAGAGGAAGAGCAGGAACGCTCCCAGAAGAGCCGTGGTAGAGAATGCCGCGAAGATCAGCTTGACAAGCTCGTGGGCGAGCCAGTCGTAGCGCCGCTCGCCCGTGCGCCACCCCATGATCTCGATGATGACCGCAAAGATGGGCACGCCCAGGATGAAGGCCGCGAAGTTGAGGTGGAGCTGGGCGACGGCCCAGACCGCTAGCCGAGAACCGACGAGGGGAAAGGAGCGGTAGGTGACCTCGCTCCCGGTCTCCTGCGCCAGCGCGGGGAGAGCAGAGACGAGAAGCGCGAAGAGGGCCAGGAGAAAAAGGAAGGCGGAGCTCGTGCGATAATATGGTACTCCGCGGTCAGTCACGCACCTTCCCCCCTGCTGAATCTCCACTCGGTGGCTCCGGTCGGGGAAGAAACCAACCTGACGCGGCTGGGAAGAAAGCCCTGACAGACCTTGTTCTCCGCGTCCCCAAAGCTAAGTGATTTCCGCAAGAGTGTCAAGAAGAAATTGCGAAAATTACGCCTGCCCGAGAATGCAACGCTTCATCCGTACGTCGATTGTGGTGGAAGCGCGCGCTGCCGGCGTCGTTTGACACCCCCCGAGGCGTGGGCTAGCATCAATGGAGAAGCCAGGAGATAAAATCCGCTGCCACGGGGAAAACCAATTCCGTCGTGTATGCGAGGCGACTTGGAGGTGGGTGAATGGTTCACTTGAGACGGACGACCTTCGTGATTCTTCTCATCGTAGCCGTGACCGCAGGCATCGGGCTCGGCGGGTGGGGAGCGGGTGCGGTGGAGAACGCGCAGTCGCCGCGGTCGCTCGCGGCCCCGGCCGTTCAGGCTCCGATCATCCCCGCCGCGCTCCCGGTCCCATCCGGGTCCTTTGCCACGGTGGCGAAAGCCGTCAAGCCCGCGGTGATCAACATCAACGCCGTCACGCGCGCGCCCGTCCGGGGCCCGTTCCAGGAGTTCTTCGGGGAAGAGTTCTTCCAACGCTTCTTCGGCGAGCTTCCCGAAGTGCTCCAGCGGAGCCTGGGCTCCGGGGTCATCGTGGACCCCTCCGGCATCGCCCTGACCAACGCCCATGTGATCCAGCGCGCCACGGACGTCGAAGTCATCACGGCCGACGGCGAGAAGCACAAGGCCAAGGTGGTGGGGATGGACAAGCGCACCGACCTCGCCGTGCTCCGGCTCGAGGGTCGTGGTCCCTTTCCCGCCGCCGTGCTCGGGGACTCCCAAACGGTCAACGTGGGTGACTGGGTGCTGGCCATCGGCTCCCCCTTTGGGCTCGCCCAGACCGTGACGGCCGGAATCATCAGCGCCAAGGGGCGCATCATCGGTCAGGGGCCCTTTGACGATTTCCTCCAGACCGACGCCGCCATCAACCCCGGAAACTCGGGCGGGCCCCTCGCCAACATGAACGGGGAGGTGATCGGGATCAACACGGCGATCGTCGCCGGCGGCCAGGGGATCGGCTTTGCCATTCCGATCAACATGGCCAAGAAGATCTACACGGACCTGGTGGCGAGAGGGAAGGTGGCCCGCGGGTGGCTGGGCGTGAGCGTCCAGCCACTGACCCAGGATCTGGCCAAGAGCTTTGGGGCCAAGGACGACAGGGGGGTCCTGATCGCGGACGTGGTAGAGGACAGCCCAGCCAACAAGGCCGGCCTGCAGCCTGGGGACATCATCCTCGAGTTCGACGACAAGGCGATCGAGGGCCCCGGCGATCTCCAGCGGGTCGTGGGGCTGACGGACCCGGGGAGCACGGTCAGGGCCAAGATCTGGCGGCAAAGGGCAGAGCGGGAGGTGCAGGTCACGATGGCGGAGACCCCGGATGAAGGGCGGATCCTCCGCTCGGCATCCAAAGGCAAGGGCCAGCTCGGCCTGGAGGTTCGCCCCATCACCCCTGACCTGGCCAGCCGCTTGGGGCTGAGCGGCCGGGACGGAGTCGTCGTCGCCCGAGTGGAGGAGGGAAGCCCCGCCGCCGAGGCCGGCATCCGGCGCGGCGATGTGATCCGCGAGGTCAACCGAAAGCGGATCAAGGACGTCTCCGATTACCAGGGGGTGATCAACGCGCTACAACCCGGAGACCTCGTCACCGTGAGACTTCAACGGGGGCGGATGTCTCTCTACGTGGCCTTCACGCTGACGCGAGGGTAACCAAACCGCTCGCCCGCGCCTCCTCCCTGGGCACCGCCCGCCGTCTCAAGGCCTGAAGACGGTTTGCTACAATTGCAGTAGGAAAATCGAGGCGACGGCATGTCGGCAGGGATGCCGCCGTGCGTTTAACGACGATGCCGGGCATAGCGTACAAGGACTACTACAAGATCCTCGGCGTGGACCGGACAGCCGGCGAAAAGGCCGTCAAGCAGGCCTACCGCCGGCTGGCGCGGAAGTACCACCCCGATGTCAACAAGTCCGAGCAAGCCGCCGAGCGCTTCAAGGAGATCAACGAGGCCCACGAGGTCCTCTCGGACCCGGAGAAGCGGAGGCGGTACGACACCCTGGGACCCGACTGGCAGCGGGTCGCCCAGGCCGGGTGGGCCGGCGGCCAGGGGCCATTCGAGGGGCTCCACGTCCGCTTCGGGAGAGACGTCGCGGACCTGGGCGACTTCTCCGACTTCTTCAAGAGCATCTTCAGCGACCTGGGGGTGCGCGGTGGGCGCCCACCCTTCGTAGACCTCGGCGAACAGCTCGGCTGGGGCCGGCGCGCGGAGCGCACCCGCAGAGAGAACATCGAGGCATCGATCGACATCAGCCTGGAGGAAGCCTTCGGCGGGAGCCGGAAGAGCATTGACTTCGATCTGGAGGAGCCCTGCCCCACCTGTGGCGGGAGCGGACACCAGGCCGGGCGCCCCTGCCGTGGCTGCTTCGGACGGGGATGGCACAAGGCGCGGCGCCACCTGGAGGTGAAAATTCCGCCTGGGGTGAGCGACGGCTCCAAGGTGCGGGTGGCCCGCGAGGGGGCGAGAGCGACCGGCGGCGCCAGGCCCGGAGACCTTTACCTCCTGGTGCGGATGAAGCCCCACCCGATCTTCGAGCGGAAGGGCTACGACCTCCACGTGGAGCTCCCCATCACGGTCCCGGAGGCGGCACTCGGAGCCGAGGTGGAGGTCCCGACACTCAAGGGAAAGGTGACCATGAAGATTCCCGCCGGAACGGGGAGCGGCCGGACCTTCCGACTCCGCGGCTACGGGATGCCCCACCTCAAGGGAGGTCGGGCCGGCGATCAGCTTGTGAAGATCAAGGTGGTCATGCCCTCGGGACTCACCGCTCGGGAGCGAGCGTTGTTCGAGGAGCTCCAGCGGCTTCGTCCTGAGAACCCCCGGGCGCACCTGGTGAAATGAGTACGTAAGGGAGCCAACCAACGATGCGGTTTGACAAGTTCACGGTTAAGGCGCAAGAGGCGGTGCAGACGGCGCAGTCCCTGGCCGAGCAGCAGAACCATCAGGCCATCGAGCCCGAGCACTTGCTCCTGGCGCTGATCCAGCAGCAGGAGGGGGTCATCGGCCCTCTCCTGTCGAAGCTCGGGGTTCGGCCGAAGGCCATTCGCTCCCAGATCGAGGATGGGCTCCAGAAGTTACCCCAGCTGCCCGGCGCCGGCGGCCAGTACGTCTCCCCGCGGTTGAAGGAGGCGTTTGATCGCGCTTGGGGCGAAGCCGAACGGTTGAAGGACGAGTACTGCTCTACCGAGCACCTCCTGATCGGGCTCAGCCAGGACAAAGAGGGGACCGTAGGCCAGATCCTCAGCCAGCACGGCGTGACGCCCGAGGCTATCTACCGGGCCCTGGTGGAGGTGCGCGGCTCCCAGCGCGTGACAGACCCGAACCCTGAGGAGAAGTACCAGGCGCTTCAGCGTTACTCCCGTGACCTCACCGAGCTGGCCCGGAAGGGAAAGCTGGATCCGGTCATCGGCCGAGACGAGGAGATCCGTCGAGTGATCCAGGTCCTCTCCAGGCGCACGAAGAACAACCCGGTGCTCATTGGCGAGCCAGGGGTAGGCAAGACCGCCATCGTCGAGGGACTGGCTCAGCGGATCTTGGCCGACGACGTTCCCGAAGGGCTTAAAGGCAAGCGCCTGGTCGGGCTCGACATCGGTGCGCTCGTGGCCGGGACCAAGTACCGCGGGGAGTTCGAGGACCGCCTCAAAGCTGTTTTGCGCGAGATCACCGAAGCCGAGGGCCAGATCATCTGCTTCATCGACGAGCTCCACACCCTGGTGGGAGCCGGGGCCGCGGAGGGAGCCGTGGACGCGGCCAACATGCTCAAGCCGGCCTTGGCCCGAGGCGACCTCCGCTGCGTCGGGGCAACCACGCTCGATGAGTATCGCAAGCACGTGGAGAAGGATGCCGCCCTGGAGCGGCGCTTCCAGCCGGTGCTGGTGCGGGAGCCGAGCGTGGAGGACACCATTGCCATCCTTCGCGGCCTCAAGGAGAAGTACGAGGTCCACCACGGCGTGAAAATCAAAGACTCGGCGCTGGTGGCGGCGGCGGTTCTCTCCAACCGCTATATCGCCGACCGGTTTCTCCCCGACAAGGCCATTGACCTGATTGACGAGGCGGCCTCCCGGTTGCGCATCGAGATCGATTCGATGCCGGCGGAGATCGACGAGATCGAGCACCGGATCATGCAGATCGAGATCGAGCGGGTGTCGGTCGCCCGGGAGTCCGACGAGGTGTCACGGGAACGGCTGGCGAAGCTGGACAGTGAGCTGGCCAGCCTCAAGGCCCGTTCTCAGGAGCTGAAGCTCCAGTGGCAGGCTGAGAAGGAGTGCATCGCTCGCATCCGCAAGATCAAGAAGGAGATCGACCAGAGCCGAACGGCCATGGCGGAAGCCGAGCGCCGTGGCGACCTGAATCGAGCCGCCGAGCTCCGCTACGGGGTGCTGCTGGACCTGGGCAAGCAGCTGGAGCAGCAGAACATCCGGTTGGCCGAGATCCAGAAGGCGGGGAAGATGCTCAAAGAGGAGGTGGACGAAGAGGACGTCGCTGAGACCGTGGCCAAGTGGACCGGCATCCCGGTGAGCCGGCTCCTCGAGGCGGAGATGCAAAAGCTCCTCAAGATGGAGGAGCGGCTAGCCCGGCGGGTGGTCGGGCAGGACGAGGCGATCGCCGCGGTCTCCAACGCGGTTCGCCGGGCCCGGTCGGGGCTCGCTGACCCGAACCGCCCCATCGGCTCCTTCCTCTTCCTCGGTCCCACCGGTGTCGGGAAGACCGAGTTGGGCCGTGCCTTGGCAGAGTTCCTCTTCGACGACGAGCGCGCCCTGGTGCGGATCGACATGTCAGAGTACATGGAGAAGCACTCGGTCGCCCGTCTCATCGGGGCGCCGCCCGGCTACGTGGGCTATGACGAAGGGGGACAGCTCACCGAGGCGGTCCGGCGCCGTCCATACGGCGTGATCCTCTTCGACGAAGTCGAAAAGGCGCATAGCGATGTCTTCAACGTGCTCCTCCAGCTCCTCGACGACGGGAGACTGACGGACGGACACGGCCGGACCGTCGACTTCCGCAACAGTGTGGTCATCATGACATCCAACCTCGGCAGCCACATCTTCAGAGAGTACGAGAAGCCCGAGAAGGTGCGGCCCCTGATGCTCGAGGAGCTCCGGAACAATCTCCGGCCAGAGTTCCTGAACCGGATCGACGAGATCGTCATCTTCAACGCCCTCGGCCGGGCAGAGATCACCAAGATCGTAGAGATTCAGGCTCGCCACCTGAAGACCAGGCTGGCGGACAAGCGGATCGGCATAGAGCTGACCGAAAGCGCGAAAGAGCTCTTGGCCCGGGAGGGCTACGACCCGACCTTCGGCGCCCGCCCCCTCAAGCGCACGATCCAGCGCCTGGTCCAGGATCCCCTGGCACTCAGGCTCCTCGAAGGGGAATTCCAGGAAGGCGACACCGTCACGGTGGACGCCGACAACGGCCAGGTCATCTTCAAGAAGGTCACCGAGGCGGTCCCGGTGTGACTAGGTAGTTCTCCCGCTTAAGCCTCCGCTCGCCTTATCACACCCTCCCTGGCCTCTACTTTCGCGTGGTATACTCAACTTCTGATGAGAAAAAGAGTTTTCGGCGAAGTCGTCACCGCGGTGGACGTCGAGCGCTTACCGCCCGACACCGGCCCAACGGACTTCGTCCGCTTGTGCGGGGCACTCATTGCGCGGGCTCTGGCAGAGCGTGTCGGCGTGTATACGCTTCCGCGGTTGTCCGACCGCATAGCCGTGCCGGACGAAGGTGTTGACGCCGAGTACGCCACCCCCGAAGACCTGCCGGTTCATGAGACCGGAGGGCTCATCGGACCGGGGCGGACCGTATTCCAGTTCAAGTACCGCGATGTTGGCCGAAGCAACAGGGCGGAGATTGTTCGGAGAATGACTCACAAGCTCCGAGAGGAGTTTCCTGAAGTCGCGCCGCGTTGCGACCGGTACGTGTTCATGACGAATGTGGATCTGTCGGGTGTGCAGTCACGTAGGCTCGTGGAGGCGATGAGCAAGAGCAGCCCGGCATCGGTGGGCAAGCGCATTGTTGTGTGGGGCGCTGCTGAAATCGCCAATGCACTGAATTCAAGCCCCCACCTCCGTCATCTTTACTTCGCGCGTGAGGGGTTGTGCACCTTAGGTATAGCCGAAGACGAGCTGCAAACTGCTTACGCCGAACTCGGCTGGCTCTCCTTCGTGGACCGCCAGCGCGAGCGGGATGCTATCGCTCGGTTCGTCACGGACAAGGGCAGTCGCGTGCTCCAAGTTGTGGGCCTGAGTCTGGTCGGGAAGACTCGTTTGATTATCGAGGGCCTACGCCAGTACGGCTCGTTGGTCCTGTGGGCTTCAGATCCCAAGTACGCAACACTCGATCTCTTTCGCGATCTTGACTCGGAGGACTCGCAGACCGTCCTCGTCATCGATCGCTGTACCGAAGCGCCTGTCGGCCACGTGATCGAGTGGGCTCGAGAGCGGCGGTGGCTCAAGACAATCGTTATTGCGAGCGGACCGGGCCTTGGAGAGACGCCATCGGACACGAGCGTGCTCGTTCTCAAGCCGCTGGAAGATGAGCAGGCCTGGCGGCTCGCCGAACACACACTTCCCCACGCTGCGTTCGCGGAACTGTCGTGGTTGAGCCAAGCCTCAGGGGGGCTCCCCGGACTCCTCCTTCACCTGGCAGTGTTGCTCAAAAGCGAGCATGTGTCTTCGTCGATGAATCCTGAGCTCGTTCGGGAGCGGCTTGGCGAATTTCTTGAGGAGAAGTATCTGCCACCTCTGAATGGGGAGGAGCGGCAGGCCCTTTCTGCACTATCGCTCCTGCCAGGCCTCGGTTTTGAAGGACGGGTTGGGAAAGAGGTGGACGCTGTCTGCCGGGCGCTCGGCGTTCCTCCTGAGAGCCTCGGTGCTCGATTTGACAAGCTTGAGCGAAGAGGATTGACTCGGCGTCGTGGACGTTTCATCGAGGTGGCCCCTCCGCTACTCGCTGAACATCTGGCGTCTCAAGCTCTGAGACAAGCCCAGCGAATCGTCGCTGAGCTTGAGTTGACGCTGAGCCCGGGCGCATTTCTGAGTTTTCTCGAGCGGTTTCGCAACTTACCAGCCGAGAGTGTGCGATCTACGATTGTGGATCTGCTCTCTCAGTCGGGTTGGTTCCGAGACTTGGAAGCCTTTCTCAAGAACATAAACCGGCTGGAAATCCTGGCGCCCGCAGCGCCAGTGCCAGCCATGGCGTGCATCGAGCGGGCACTAGGGAAGCTCACAGTCGAGGAACTGGCGCTTCGCGTGACCCGTGAAGCGCGTCGATCACTCGTCTGGGCGCTGGAGGACTTGGTGCTGCGTTCAGAAACGTTCGTGAGAGCGGCGCGACAACTGCTCGCTTTGGCGGAAGCTGAGAACGAACCGTGGGCCAATAGAGCAACCGGCGTTTTCTGGTCCCTCTTCTATTGGCAGCATCCAGAGATTTCCGCCTCGCTCTCACTGCGGCTTGGAGTGCTCGACGAAGGGGCAGGGTCGGACTTACCGGTTCGGCGGAGGATCGTGGCAGAAGCATGTAGGCAAGCGTTCGAGCCGCACGCGCTTACGGCGCTTCACGAACCCAAAGGACCGGGAATTCCAGAAAGGCCGTATCGGCCCGCGACCTGGGAGGAGGTAGGCAGATATGCCGCCGGGGTGCTGGATCTGCTCGAACAACTCTTTACAGATGTTGACCCCGAAGTGCGGCGGGCTGCTACTGAGGCTTGTGTCGGGTCCTTCTACTCCGTTGCTGAGATAAGCATGCGACTCAGCCCCACTTCAGCAGAGCTTCATAAGCTGGGGAGAAGGGCCTTCGAGCTTGTGAGGACAATCGGCGGATCTACGGAGAGTGCTCGTTTAAGAGCAGATATTGTCAGTACTCTAGAGTGGATGCTCGAACGACTCCGTAAGGGAGACTCGGAAACAGCATTGCCAGCCGTGCGCGCCGTGATTCGAGCCACAGAAAACCTTTTGAATGAACTAACCCAAGGCAGTCTCCGAGCTCGCCTATGGCGATGGATTGGACCGAAGAGCCACAGCGCGTATCTAGGCGAAGGTCGCGGGGCAGATAGAGCCGCAGCGATCGAGAAGATCGTGATTGAGCTTCTCGAGAGTCTCGAGCTTCTCGACGAGCATCTCGGTTGGTTGATGACCGATGAGGCCGTCAGCGCGGGAGATTTTTTTCACCTTCTAGGCAAGCGAGATAGGGGGCGGCAAGTACTCAATCTGCTGCTCGCCCGCTCAGAGGAGCCGCTTTGGGCAGATAGGTTTAGCGCATATGTGACAGGTTGGGCAGCCATCGATCTAACCACGGCGGTGGCACTTCTGGATCGGCTGCTCGACGAACGGCCTGAGTTCCTTGAAGGAGTATTGAGAGCTACTTGTATGCTTGAGCCTTCGGCCGGATCGGTAGAACGAGTGCTGAAGGTGCTGCACAAAGCCGGGGCGAGGAGGAGACAGGTTGTTGGCCAAGTCGCTTGGCTCATGCGGTGGAACCGATTGTCTGCTACTGGTGCGGAGCGACTGATCGGGGCTTGTGATGATGGAACCCCAGAAGTTCGTTTTTCTTTGCTGCCTGCTTTCACCATGCGGCAGATGCGCGGGGCCGAAGTGACTCCGGAGCTAAGGGATCTCGCTTGGGAGTTTCTTCGGTCGTCATTCGGTTTGGGTAAGAGAGGGACGACTTACTACGAGTGGGATTCTCTCGCTGCAGATCTGGGAAAGCAGGACCCACTACAATTGCGGAGACTAATCGAAGACTTGATCAAAAGGTTGATGGCGACGGGGGATGCACGAGTTCACTTGAAGCATCAATTTCCGCTTGTATGGCAGACGTTGTCAGAAAGAGATCATTGCGGGTTTCTCGAAATGCTATTGCGAATCTCGTTGAATGAGAAGAAACCCAGCTGGATAGAGTTTTCGCTGGGAGAGATGGTTGATCCGACCAGAGACATGGAGATTCTGTTGGAGTTCGCCCGATTGAAGGGCGCGGAGGGCGCGCGCATCGTCGCTAGAAGTCTTGACGCGGAGAAGCCGGGTTTCTGGGAAATTGCCACACTTCTGCTAACTGATTGGGGCGATGATGAGTTCGTGAGGAGGCTCCTGTGGGGGCGGCTAGTAAGCGGAGGATGGTCAGGAAGTGCTATTCCTATGATCGCGCGCCGCTTCGAAGGCGCCAAAAAACTCGTCTCCGACGTGCATGTTCGTGTAGCGACGTGGGCTCAGGAAGCGATATCGCTCCTGGAGGATTGGCAAGCGCGCGCGAAACGGGAGGACGAGGAGGACTGGATCTGGGATTATCGAATAGGTCGTTCTGACTTCGAGGCGATGGTCCAGCAAAAGGACTCGCCTGAACGGCTCTGGGCTATCAGTCGCCTTCTGAAAGATGCGCCAAAGGAACGTGTTCTGGAACTCTTAACGCCAGACGAGATCTTAGATACTCTGCCAAAAATTCAGAACCTTGACGAGCGAACTCGTCAGATGTGGGAAGCGTGGGCACGACACTGGAGTGAATCTCATTAGTGTTCTCACTCCAACTCAACAGCGGTTTCTCCAAGGATTTTTCCAGTTATCCGAGAGGAGTTGGCTCGGATCTGTCCAGTGGCTTTTCCACATTTTCCTCAGACGGGGAACAGCCCCTCAGCAGTTTTATCTCTCAGGAGGAACTGCTCTTGCCGCTTACTATCTCAACCATCGATATTCCGACGACCTCGACTTTTTCACCCGAGATCGGGAGAACCTGAGGACTACGGACCGGTACGTGGAGTCTGCATCCCGGGCTGCTGGCTTGCGGATTGATCGGGTCGTGGCGAGAGGTGACCTGATTCAATACTTCTTTTCCGGTGATACCCACCCTGATCATCCTCTGGTGAAAAGTGAATTTATTTTTGACACTCCTCCATACTTTGCCGATCCTCGCTTGTTTGATGGCATTCTGGTGGACGACTTGTTGTGCATTGCTGTCAACAAAGTGGCGATCCACACGCGGTTTGATCCGAAAGACTATTTTGACCTGTACCTAATCATCCGCTCAGGTGCATACCGGATTGAGGATCTGATCCGTTTGGCGAAACAGAAAGTAATTGGGTTGGACGAATGGACGATTGCTGCGAAGTTCCAGCAGGTAGAGCGGTTACCAAACCTCGGCGAGTTTCAAAGGAACTATGTGGTGACCCCCGTTGAACCAAGCGAACTCGTCCGTTTCTATGAGGAATGGGCAGACCGACTGTTCTCTCTCTTCCCCCCACGCGGCCAAGAATAGGCGACGAAGTGCATGTGGAACCCGGCAGCAGCACCTTCTTGACGTCGATGCGCCAGCTCAGGCTTCGCAATCAGGTGGACGCCACGCGCATCCGCCGCCCTGAGAAACTTCCCTGGCGTTCTCTCGCCGCACGATCGACGCGAACAGTCAGGGCCCGGCCTCTGGGTGGGAGGGTTCCGTGTTCGAGGGCGGGCTTCGCCCGCCCAACCGAATCGGGGGGAGGTGCCGGAAGGGGGGCAGAGCCCCCCTCCGGGGATCTACCAGCCGATGGCGTGAGCGCCGCGCCGGGGATCGGCCCCGGCCAGGAGGGCGCCGTCAGGCCCCACCACGATGGCACAGACCGCCCCCGCCCGCCACTCCCACTCAGGCCAATCCTCGATGCGGTGCCCGAGATCAGCCAGCGCCCTTGAAACCTCCCGCGGGATGCGCCCCTCTACCCGGAGCTGGCCGGGGAATGCCGGATGAGGCCAGAACGAGTCGGGAAAGCTCCGCGAGGCCACCCGCGGGGCCTCCACAGCCTGCTGCGGCGGCATCCCGAAGAGCACCACGTTCAGGAAGACCTGGAGCACGGCCTGGAGCTGCACATCCCCCCCCGGTGTGCCCAAGGGCATGAAGAGCCGTCCGCCCTTGAACGCCATGGCTGGAGACGGGGTAAGCCTGGGGCGCCGCCCGGGGGCTACGGCGCTCGGGTGACCGGGGTCAAGCCAGGACTGGGAGCCGCGGGAAGAAACGACGCAGCCTACCCCGGGCACTACCGGCGAATCTACTGAAGGGTCGCTCGGCGTGGCGGAGAAGGCGTTTCCTTGGGCGTCGACCACCGCCACGTAACTGGTATCTAGGCCGCTGGGGGTCACACGCAGAGCGGAATCCGAAGGCCTCAATCCCTCCCGCACGGCGGTCAGGCCGTCAGGATCGCCGGGCGGCGGCATGTCGGGCCACGCGCGATCTTGACGGATCAAGCCGCGCCGGGCTTCGGCGTAGGCCTTGGAGAGGAGCCCGGTGGCAGGAACCTTCACCTGGGCAGGATCGCCATAGTAGGCCTCGCGGTCGGCGAAAGCCAGCTTGATCACTTCCGCGATCAGGTGGAGAAAGGCAGGGGAGTTGTGTCCCAGGGCGGCGAGATCATACGGCTCCAGAATGTTCAGGACCTCCAGAAGCGCGGGGCCCTGGCACCAGAAGCCGCACGTTGCCATCTCAAGGTCGCGGAAGCTTGTGGTCTCTGGCGGGCTCACCTCCACGTGGAAGTCAGCCAGATCCTCCAGCGTCAGAAGACCGCCTTCCTGCCTGTGGTAAGCACAGATCGCCTTGGCGATCTCACCCTTGTAAAACACATCGCGAGCGGCGTGGACGGCTCCCGCGCGCCCGCGGCGTCGCGACCGACGCTCGGCTCTCGCCATCGCCCTGAGCGCTTGCGCGAGTTCGGATTGGACGAACCACTCGCCCGCAGCGGGCGGCCGGCCGTGGGGCAGATAGAGCGCCGCCGAGGTCGGCCACCGACGGTAGGCCTCCTGGTTTGCTTCGATCCGCCTCGCGGAGAACACTGAAAGCGGGAAGCCGCGCTCCGCACATTCGATGGCCGGCGCGGCGATCGCTGCGAAGCTCATGGTCCCCCAGCGCTCGAGAGCGGTGCACCACGCGTCAGGGGCTGCGGGCACCACCGTGCGGAGGACTCCCACGGGGATCTGTCCGCCGCAGCGCTGACGGAAGAACTCGACGCTGGCCGCCCGCGGCCAGCTCCCCACCCCCGAGACCGTCCACGTCTCCCTTGCCTTGGCCAGGTGAACGATGATGGGGGCAACGCCGGCCACGCTGACCATGTCAGGGTGGACCACTCCGAGGCAGATTCCCGCGGCGACCCCCGCATCCACGGCGTTGCCGCCTGCTTCCAAGATTCTGGCGGCGGCCTGAGCAGCCAGCGGATGGCCGGCCGCCACCATCCAGCGGCTCCCCATGACCTGGACGGCCGGGCCGCCCTGGGAGGTATCACCCGATGAAGAATGCGCGGCATCGAGCGTCATGGCCGTATGGGATCACAGCGCGTGCCGCGCGTCAAGGAACGCCGCGCCTTGACCCATCTCTGGGCCCGATGGTAGCGTGAGTCGAGATGAGCCGACATCCGCTGATCGGAGTGACCACGTCCGTCACCGTGCAGAAAGATCCCGAACGGGCCTACGTGAATTCCGCCTACCTCAGGGCGGTCCAGGAAGCCGGAGGCGTCCCTATCCCCCTTCCGCCTCAGCTCGAGCAGCCTTCGCTCTCGGAGCTGGCCAGCCGGCTCGACGGCCTCCTCCTGACCGGCGGCGGCGATCTGGACCCGTCCGCCTTCGGGGAGCCATCTCACTCCAGCGTCTACGAGGTCTCACCTGCGCGCGACCGACTGGAACTCTGGCTGGTCCGGAGCTTCATGGAAACCCGCCGTCCCATCCTGGCCGCCTGCCGTGGGATCCAGGTCCTGAACGTGGCCCTAGGCGGGAGTCTGTATCAGGACGTGGCGAGCAACCCGGGCACGGAGATCCGCCACAACCAGACAGAGCCGCGCGATCAGCCGACCCACGGGGTGAAGGTGGTCTCGGCAAGCTTCCTCGCGCGGGTGCTCGGGGCGGACGAGCTCGAGGTCAACAGCATGCACCATCAGGCCGTGAGAGCCCTGGGGAACGGGCTCCTGCCCGTGGCCTTTGCACCCGACGGGATTATTGAGGGCGTGGAACCGGCCGACGAAGACTCAAGCCGCTTCGTCCTCGGCGTGCAGTGGCATCCCGAGGAGTTGGTCGCCCGCGACCAGGCCGCCCGACGCCTCCTCCGCACCTTCATCGACGCCTGCCGCATTTAGCCTCGGAGGGGGGCTCTGCCCCCCTTCCGAACCTCCCCCCATGAGTTTGCGCGGGCACAGCCCGCGCTCGAAACGCCCGAGCTCGTGCGCCCGCCGTCCGCAAGGGCGCCCTCCCGAGCGAACCCCCACAAGCCATAGCGGGCCGTATCTAGCGCCGGCTTTGCCGGCGCAACCTCATGGGGGAGGAATCGGAGGGGGCCGTCGAGGCCCCCTCCGAAGATTAAAGGAGGGTCCAGCGGGAGGGCCGGTGGGGGACGAATCCTTCGCGAACCCGCCCTTCTTTGACGAGCTTGGCGAGGTGAGACGAGACGGACATGCCGGCCGCGGCGTGAAGGACGGAGGGCACATCCACGTAGATCCTGGCCACCATCTCCGGGATGGTGCGAAGCCCGTCGCCCAGCGCCTGGAGGATCTGACGCTCCCGCATGAGGCGGTGATCGAGATACTCTTGAATCTTGGCGGGGCCGTCCTCGATCACGGGGCCATGGGCTGGGTAGATCCGCTTTACCTCGAGGGTTTGGAGCTTTCTGAGCGAGGCCAGGTAATCCCCCAAATCCCCGTCGTCGGGTGGGATCACGCTGGTGGTGCCGCCGAGGATCAAATCGCCGGTGAAGAGCGCCTGCTCTTCGACGAGGTAGTAGCAGAGGTGGTCCGAGGCGTGGCCGGGAGTGTGGATCGGAACGAGCGTGACCCCCTCACCCGACACGGCTTCACCATCCCGGAGGTTGTCCACGGGACCGGGTAGCTGGAAGTCCCGAAAGATCATCTTGGCCACGGGGATGCCGGCAAACCGCTCCCGAAGTTGGGCCACACCCCCCATGTGGTCGCGATGGCGGTGGGTGAGGATGATCCGCGAGGGGCGCTTCCACCCCCGCCTCGCCAGGTAGTCATCGAGGAGCGGCACATACTCCGGCATCCCCGCTCCGGTATCGATCAGGACCGGATCCTCAGTGCCTAGCAGGTAGGTGTTGGTCCCCGGGCCGGTCATGAGGCCGGGGTTCAGGCCGAGCACCCGCCCGACCCGTTCACTCGGAGTCGCCGTCCTTGGGAACTCTGACACCTATTACTCGCTATGGATCAAGCTAACGCTAGCTGTGATGCGATCAGCAGTCGGTCACCTTCTGCTCGAAGGAGCGAAAAGAGGGGCAGCGACTTCGCAATGTCTCAAGCTCGACATGCCGCGCAATCTCGCGACACACCTGCGCATCGTAAGGCAGGCCTACAGTTGATAGCAAGCGTATGAATCTCTCCTTGGGGTCCGCTATCTCCTCGAGCGTTCCCTGAACGGGGGCAACTTGTGATCCGCCTCGCGACAATGCGACGAAATTCACAGCCCTTTCATCCGCCAAAAGCCAAGTTTCCATCTCGCTCCGGACAGCGTGAAACTGAATGCCTTTGGGAAAGGAATAGGCGTAACGAGTAATCCTGCGCGTCATTTCGCGCTCGAGTGACGCGGGATCCTTGACACCAGAATCGCGGATAACTAAGGCTTTATCAACCGGCCGACCCCGCCTTATGTACTCCAAAACTCTCAGCAGTTTGGGAAAGCTGCCCATGAGGCGGGATACACCGCCGGCTGGGCGCGAGAAAATCTCTACGTCGGCCGAGCAGATTTTCCGGATAAGCTCTTCATAAACAGATACGTCATAAGGCCCTTCAACAACGATCCCATAGCTCACGTCAGGAGCTACCTAGGGCACCGGAGTAGTACAGGTCCCCGAGCCCAATCTCCTCCCGTTCAAGAAGCTCCCGCAAATGTTTCTTATCACTCGGACGTGAACATTGCGTCGTGCCGTCCCGGCGCTCAAATACAATGAGTTCCTTAAGGTCGCACTTATCCACTAGATATGGCGAGTGTGTGGTGCCTATCACTTGAGCCGAACGGTACGGTTCAAGTTCGTCTTGGGCCTGTTTTAACAACTCCACGAGGGTCTCGAGAAGCTGAGGGTGAAGATGGTTTTCCAGTTCTTCAACACAATACAGCCCAGCGCTCAGATCAGGAGGCGCGAAGATCAGGGAGAGCAACGCGATAAATGAGAGTTGTCCATCAGACATCTGCCACACTGAAACCGGCCCTTTCAAATGCTTCTCGGTGGAAGCGAGATATACGGTAGCCTGTTGAGTTGGAAAAGTGAACACATCTTCGAGTCCGGGGAACACGTCCTTTGCAACTTGCCTAATCTTCTCGAAAGACTCACGATGACGGGTTTGCAGGGTCAACAGCCATGAAGAGAGGTTATCGCCATTTTCGGTGAGGAAATTCTGTGCAGTGGCGACGTTAATAAATTCCTTCATCCGTTGTGGAAGGAGACGATAGAATCGCCACGAACCCACAAACCAGCGAAACGCGTTACCCTCCCAGTCAGGGATCTCAAACTCAAGCGCAGATCGATCGCTACGATCAACACGGGAAAGCACAGCTCCGTCAGAATTCTTGAGCACGCGCTGACCATCGACCGTGTCAACGAGATTATAGGTGCCGTTGGGCCCGGACACGCGCAGAACTTCTTCCTGCACTGTTACCGATCCGCGAGTCACATCTCCCAAAATCGAAATCTCATAGCTCCAGGGTACCTGCTTCTCAAGGCCGCTCCCCAACACCCCATCGCCATCCAGTGAAATAGAGATGAGATTTGAATCCCCACCTTTCCAGACAACTTCTGAGAATCCCCCCAAAGTAGTCAACGCATTAAGGACACCGTACGTTCCCGGTGCGGGAAAGACCATGCGAGCCAGGAAGCGGAATACATCAACAAAATTGCTCTTTCCAGACATATTGGGCCCGACCAGCACGTTCCGAAGGCCCAAGGTCAAGGAAACATCCTTGAGGGACTTAAAATTCTTTACTCGGATTCGCCTTATCATCGTTCGTCCACCCTATTTTAACTCGAAAGAGCGCAAACACATTTGGCTTTGTGGCTCCAGGAAACCTGCCTACCGCCTCGCCCACGATGGCTTGTCGGACGTCCAGGTCGTCGTCGTCCAGTCGTAGCCTTCGCCGTAGAAATCGACCCGGTCCACGATCCCGTGAAACTTGTGTCCACCGTCGGCGTGATTGGCCCACATCCCCTCGTAGCTGTCGAACGAGAGGTGCTTGAGATCGCCCCGAGACGAGGCCGGACTGGGCGCCCGCATGCCCCCCCGCCGAAGTCGGGCGAACCAGCACGACAGAGGCGGCGGGCTTGGGCTCGACGGGTGTCAAAGATTGATCAACTGGGCGACCAGCTCCCGGTGGTAGGTGGCGTCCCCGAAGGTGAACTCGGAGCTCTTCGCTCGCTTGAAGTATAGGTGCATATCGTGCTCCCAGGTGAAGCCGATTCCCCCGTGGAGCTGGATCCCAGCGGCCGCAACCTTGCGGTAGGCGTCGGACACGTAGGCCTTGGCCATGGAGACGGCCAGAGGTGCTTCACCCGCGCTCTCGTCCAGGGCCCACGCCGCGTAGTACGTGATGGACTTGGCGTTCTCCACATCCACCAACATGTCGGCCAGCCGATGCTTCACGCCCTGGTAGCTCCCGATGGGCTTCCCGAACGTCACGCGAATCTTGGCGTACTCGGAAGTCATCTCCAGCACTTTCTGGGCCCCGCCGCACATCTCGGCGCAGAGCGCTACCGTGGCACGTTGGACTGCCCGCACCAGCGCGGGCCAACCCCGATCCTGCTCCTCCACCAGCGCCTCCGCCCCGACCGATACGTCCTTCAGCGTCACCTCGCAGAGCTTACGCGTCTGGTCCATGGTGGGGAGGAGCTTGACCCCAAGGCCGGCCGCATCCTTGGGGATCAGGAAGAGGCTCACCCCTTCCTCGGCGCTCCTGCGGTCAGCCGTGCGGGCGGCGACGACTAGAACGTCAGCCGTATGGGCATCGAGAACGAACAGCTTCGTGCCGGAGAGCACGAAGCCGCCGTCGGACCGAGCGGCGCGGACCGTGATTCCCTGTGCGTCCCAGCGGGCATTGGGCTCGGTCCAGGCCAGCGTCACTCGCCCCTCCCCCGAGGAGATTTTGGAGAGCCACTCCTGCTTCTGCGCCTCGGATCCCGCCTCAAGGATAGCGAGACCGCCGAGCAGCACGGTGGAGAAGTACGGGCCTGGCATGGCCGCCCGGCCCATCTCTTCCATGAGGACCGTCAGATCCACGGAGCCGAGCCCGGCGCCCCCGTAGGCCTCGGGGTAGACCAGACCGAGCCAGCCCTGCTCGGCGAGCTTATGCCAAAACTCCGAAGTGGTCCCCGCCGGGTGATCCATCATGTTGCGGACGAACCCAGAGGGGCACTCATTCTCCAAGAACTTCCGCGCCGTGGCGCGGAGCATTTCCTGCTCCTGGCTGAACCCGAAATCCATGGTGACGCCTCACCCTCTCCCTCTGCCCAGTGGGCGGAGGAGCATCAGCGGATTATCCCTTCGGCAACCCCAGCACCCGCTCGCCGATGATGTTGCGCTGGATCTCCGTCGTGCCGCCCTCGACGGAGTTGGCGAGGGAGCGGAGGAAGGTGTATTGCCAGATCCCGTGATCGACCGTCCAGTCCGACCCCTTCGTGAGTTGGTGGTACGGTCCCTGGATCTCCATGGCGACATCCTGAAGACGCTGGTGACTCTCGCACCACCAGATCTTTCCCGCGGAGGCCTCGGGACCAGGCAGCTCGCCCTTGAGGAGGCGGGTGATGGCGCGGGCACCGGTGTACTTGAGGACCAACGTGTCGATCCACAGCTGGGCAAGCTTCTGGCGCAGCACAGGATCCTGGGCAGCGGTGCCTCCGTTGCGCTTCGTCCGTCTCGCCAGCTCGATCAGCGCGTCACAGGCGATCCGCATACGCACCTGGAGGCCGAAGCCCAGGGCGAAACGCTCGTACATGAGCGTGGTGATCCCAACCTGCCAACCGTTGTTCAGCCCGCCCAGGATGCTCTCCGCGGGGACCCGAACATTCTCGAAGAAGACCTCATTGAACTCGGCCTCCCCCGTCATCTGCCTGAGCGGACGAATCGTGATGCCGGGGGAGTGCATGTCCAGGAGAAAGTAGGTGATCCCCTTGTGCTTCTGGGCCTCCGGGTCAGTCCGGGCAAGGAGCATCATCCAGTCAGCTACCTGAGCCAGGCTGGTCCAAACCTTCTGGCCGTTCACGACGAAGGAGTCCCCGTCCTGGGCTGCCCGCGTCTGGAGCGAGGCCAAATCGGAGCCGGCGTTGGGCTCGGAGTAGCCTTGGCACCAGATCTCCTCACTGGAGAGGATCTTCGGGAGGTATCGAGCCTTCTGTCCCTCGGTGCCGTAGGCGATGATGGTGGGGCCCGCCATGGCGATGCCGAGGATGTTCAGGATCGGCGGCGCCTTGGCCTGGGCCAACTCCTCGTGGAGGATCAACTCCTCCATGAGGCTGAGGCCGCGGCCCCCGTATTCTTTGGGCCAGGTCAGCCCGAGGAGACCCGCCTCGTAGAGCTTCCGCTGCCACTCGCAAAGGAAGCCGTAGAACTCGGGGCGAGGCACATCAGGACCGGCCACCACGCGGGAGGTCCACTCACGGGGGAGATTGTCCCGAAGCCAGCCCCTCACCTGATCCCGGAACGCCTGCTGCTCGGGGGTGAGCTTGAAGTCCATACACCCTCCTCTTTGGCGGGCCTTGGCCTCTGGCGAGTCTCAGAACGATCGGCTAGTGACTGAACGGCGATTCAGCACAATTCTAAGGGCTCTTGAGAGGCCAAGTCAAGCGCCAGTTCGACTATAATAAAGTAACGCAGCTCTGGCAGGGATCGTGGGTATCCGGCGAAATTGGGTCGCCTTCGTGGGCGAGCCCGACCACGCGGGCACCACGCCCATGGAGCGCCGGAAAGACAGCTTCCTGGCCGCGGCTGAGTACGTGCTCAAGGCCCGGGAGGCGGTGGTCAAGCGAGGAAGCGGCGCCAACGTCCTCCTCCACACGCTGCTCCACCTCGCGACTTAGATTTGTTATAGTTTACAGTCGAAGTTATTGATCCCCCGCGTCTTGCCCTGAGGAGGGCGACCTGCCATGAACATCTGTGTCGTAGGCACCGGGTACGTGGGACTCGTGACCGGAGCGGTCTTCGCCGATCTCGGCAACGATGCCATCTGCGTGGACAAGGTGGTCGAAAAGATCGAAGGGCTGAAGCTTGGACGGATGCCCATCTACGAGCCAGGGCTGGAGGAGATGGTGAGCCGGAATGCCGCCGATGGCCGCCTCACCTTTACCACCGACGTGGCCGACGCAGTGCGACGATCAGAGATCATCTTCATCGCCGTCGGGACCCCGCCCAAGGCCAACGGGGAGACGGACCTCTCGGCGGTTGAGGAGGTGGCCCGCGAGATCGGTGGCGCCATGGACCGCTACAAGGTCATCGTCAACAAGTCCACCGTCCCCGTGGGGACCGGCAACCTGGTGCGGGAGATCATTTTGAAGCACCAACGGCAACGCGTGGACTTCGACGTCGTGTCGAACCCCGAGTTTCTCCGAGAAGGATCGGCCATCGAGGACACCCTCCGCCCGGACCGCATCCTGATCGGCGCCCCGAGCCAGCAGGTGGCCATGATGCTTCTGGAGCTCTACGCGCCCCTGGAGCGGCCCATGATCATCACCGACGTGCCTTCGGCCGAGATCATCAAGTACGCCTCCAACGCCTTCCTGGCCACGAAGATCTCCTTCATCAACGCCATCGCCAACATCTGCGAGGCCGCGGGGGCGGACGTCGGCCAGGTGATCAAGGGGGTGGGGCTGGACCACCGGATCGGGCCGACCTTCCTCCAGGCCGGGCTTGGATTCGGGGGCGCGTGCCTGCCGAAGGACACCGACTCCCTCATCCACACGGCCTCGGGGCTGGGCTATGATTTCAAGCTCCTCAAGGCCGTCACGGAGATCAACCGCGAGCGGACCCGGCTCTTCGTCGAGAAGATCCACAAAGTGCTGGCGCCTCTGGACGACAAGGTCATCGGCGTGCTGGGGTTGGCCTTCAAGCCCAACACCGACGACATGCGGGAGGCCACGAGCGTGGAGGTGATCAGGGTCCTCCACGAGGCGGGCGCAACCATCAGGGCCTACGATCCCGTGGCCACCGCCAACGCCCGGTCACTTCTTCCTCGGAGCGTGAACTTCTGTGCCTCTCCGTACGAGGTGGCTGGCGGCGCGGACGGACTGGCCCTGGTCACCGAGTGGAACGAGTTCAAGCTGCTCAACCTGGAGCGTCTCCGCTCTCTCATGCGCCGTCCGGTCATCCTCGACGGCCGCAACCTTTACGAGCCAGAGCGGATGGCGCGTCTGGGCTTCGAGTACTACTCCATCGGACGCAAACCCTCCCTGCCGAACTAGACAACGCGTCACGACTTGGACACACCAGCCGACGAAACGATGCCAAGCCGCTCCATGGCAGCTCAGGGGTTTGGCGTGCGCGAGGGATGCCCTGCCGAGCGATATCCGGCCGCGACCGTCTTCCGGATGGCGCCCGGCAGGCCGCCCCCTCGGAGGACCTAGGGGATGCGAGTCCTGGTGACCGGCGGGGCGGGGTTTCTCGGCTCCTACCTCTGCGACTTGCTGCTGGCCAAGGGCGCCGAAGTGGTGTGCATGGACAACCTCCTGACTGGCCGCGTGGAGAACATCGACCACATCCGGGACCCCCGGTTCACCTTCGTCAAACACGACGTCACCAACTACATCTCCGTGGCCGGGCCGCTGGACTACGTCCTCCACTTCGCCAGCCCTGCCTCGCCGGTTGACTACCAGCAGCACCCGATCCAGACCCTGAAGGTGGGAGCCCTGGGAACCCACAAGGCCCTCGGCCTAGCCAAGGAGAAGCACGCGAAGTTCCTGCTAGCCTCGACCTCCGAGGTCTACGGCGACCCACTGGTGCACCCCCAGCGAGAGGAGTACTGGGGGAACGTCAATCCGGTCGGGCCTCGAGGCGTGTACGACGAAGCCAAGCGTTTCGCCGAGGCCATGACCATGGCCTACCATCGCTTCCATGGCTTGGACACCCGAATCGCTCGCATATTCAACAGCTACGGGCCGCGGATGAGGATCAAGGACGGCCGCGCCATCCCCACGTTCATCACCCAGGCGCTGTCCGGCCAACCACTCACGGTGCACGGCGACGGCTCCCAGACCCGCTCGTTCTGCTACATCGACGACA